>CAZVQI010000020.1:245-19004 GCA_964629155.1 uncultured Flavobacterium sp. | reverse complement strand
GAACTATGGCTTTTCTTTTAGGATTATATGCATTTACACTTCCTAAAACCCCACCTCAACGCCTTATTAAAGAGAATGCTTCTTTTATGGAAATATCAGGACTGGGAGCATTCAAGTTATTTGCCAACTATAAAATGGCATTATTCTTTATCTTCTCAATGTTCTTAGGGGGTGCTTTACAACTTACGAATGCTTACGGAGACGTATTTATTGACGAATTCAAACACTTCCCGAAATATATAGACTCATTTGTAGTGAAATATTCGACTATCATCATGTCGATTTCTCAAATTTCTGAGACTTTGTTTATCTTGGCAATTCCGTTTTTCTTGAAGCGTTTCGGAATTAAAAAAGTAATGCTCTTTAGTATGATTGCTTGGGTATTGCGTTTCGGGTTATTTGCTTTCGGAGACCCTTCACCATTTGGATTGTCGCTTATCATTGTGTCTTGTGTAGTGTACGGAATGGCTTTTGATTTCTTTAATATTTCAGGGTCACTTTTTGTTGAAAGTAATACTACCGCTAAAATTCGTTCTTCTGCTCAGGGACTCTTTATGATGATGACCAATGGATTCGGAGCTGTTTTAGGAAGTATGGTTTCGGGTTGGGCTATTGATAAATATTTTACGAAATCATTTACTACTATATCTGATTTAGCTACTTATTTGGAAACAGAGACTAATAATGAATCGCTTTTGGAATTCATACAAATGAGAGGAGTATCCATAGCTGATGGAATTTTTGACAATCCGATCCTGATGAAAGATTGGCATTCTATATGGGTTTCTTTTTCTTTGTATGCCTTAACTATTACTATCTTATTTGCTGTGTTGTTTAAGCACAAACACAATCCGGAACAAGAGATAGTAATAAACCACTAAAAATTTTAGAATTCTTCTTTAGCCTTAAATTGTACTATTTTTTTCGTTTTTGGATGGATGAATTCCAGAAATGAAGCATGAAGGTATAATCTGTCAGCAGAAGTTCCGTATAAATCATCTCCCACAATCGGAGCATTGAGCCCAAGAGGATGAGCTGCATGCATCCGAAGTTGGTGGGTACGTCCGGTTAGGGGATAGAAGTGAATTTTAGTAATATTGTTTTTCCGTTCGATAACTTCATATTCTGTTATTGCTTTTTTTCCGAATTCGAAGCAAACTAATTGCCTTGGTCGGTCGTTCAAATCACCTCTTAGCGGAAGGTTGATTCTTCCTTTGTCGTTTTCAACAATGCCATTGAGCAAAGCAGTATATCGCTTTTTGACAATATGTTTCAAGAATTGTTTTTGGATAAGCTTATGAGCTTCTTTAGTTTTAGCTACAACCAAAAGACCGGAAGTTGCCATATCCAAACGATGTACGATTAAAGGTTCTATTTGCAGCATATTTTTTAGTCTGGTGTAAGCAGAATCTTTTACATTGATTCCTTCCACAGAAAGTAAATCGAAGGGTTTGTTTACTACGATTAAACAATCATCTTCATAAACGATTTCAAGTTTTTTATCTGCTGCTAAGTTTTTCAAAAACGGATTCTCTTCAATTTCGATACCCTCCAGCATATGCTTTAAAATCGGTTCACATTTACCTGTACAAGCAGGATAGAATTGTTTGTGTTTCCGTATTTCTGATTTTGGTGAAGCTCCCCACCAAAATTCAGCCATTGCTAAAGGTTTTAATCGGTGGGCAAAAGCGTAGTGCAATAATTTGGGAGTAGCACATTCTCCGGCACCTGCAGGAGGCTTCCCAAAAACGGTTCGACTAAAAATATCTTTCAAGCTTTTAGTTTTTCCATATTGATTCAAAAATGAATATTGCTCAAAAAGTTGTTCTTGTAGCAAAGCAGATTTTTCTTTGCGTTCTTTTTTCAGAGTTTCAATCTGATTTTCATAAAACGTAATTTCAGATTGTAAATCATCTAAAATTTGCTTGCACCGATTTTCCAAAATCCGAAGCTCATGTTTATCTCTTAGACTTTGTTTGATTAAATCCTTTTCAAAAGCTTGATATTCGGTTTCTGGTAAGTGTTTATTGATTTCTCTCAGGTGTTTCCGTTCGTTTTTATTGTGTTTAAGTTGTTTCTTAAAAAGGGTTATTTCTTCTTTAGAATTTGTTTGTGCTTTTTTGAAGTCTGATTTTAAGCGAAGATAATCCGGATTTGTTTCTATTTCTTCTATTTGTCGGTTGATACGATTAAGGATTTCTTCCTCTTTCAAGAAAAAACTATTTTCTGTAAGCATATCAAAAACGGGAGGAACAAACTTTTGATGATTATTAGTTCCGGCTAATTTTCCTGAAAAAGCTGAAAGATATCCTAACTTTCCGTTTGGGTCTTGAACCACCAAAACTCCAAACATTTTTCCGATAATCAAACCCTTTTGTTGAGGGTTTAATCCGAAATTATGTTCTAAATCTTGTGATTCTAGATATTCTTGCAGTTCATTTACGGCAATTCGAGTAAGTTGGTGAGGTTGATAATAAAATGGAAAAGTAAATTTTTCAGGTAAGTCAATCCCTTTAATTTGTTCTTCAGAAAAATAAGTTAAAAATTGATTCGGATTAATTTCTTTTTCCACAACTCGTCAGAATCAATTTATTGGATGTACTTATTAACAAGTTCCAAAATTTTAGCAAATTGCTCTTCTTTTGTAAGTATAGAATTATCTATTTCGATAGCATCAGCGGCTTTTCGGAGTGGAGAATCTTCTCTATGAGTATCAATATAATCGCGTTCAGTAACGTTTTTTAATACTTCTTCAAAAGTAACTTGGCTTCCTTTAGAAAAGAGTTCTTCATATCTTCTTTGCGCTCTGACTTTCGGGTCGGCAGTGACAAATAGTTTTAATTCTGCATCAGGAAAAACAACCGTGCCGATATCTCTTCCGTCCATTACAATCCCTTTGTTTTTTCCCATTTCTTGTTGTTGCTGAACCAGTTTTGCTCTTACCTCTGATATTTCTGCAACTTTACTTACAAACTGAGAAACTTCAATTGAACGAATTTGTTTTTCTACATTTTCTCCGTTCAAGTAAGTTTCCGAATATCCTAAATTCGGATTATGTTTGAAGCTAATGGTAATTTTATCAAGATTTTGGATTAGTTTTTCTACTTCAAAATGATTTTCATCTATTATTCCTTCTTTCATAGCAAAAAGAGCTACGGCCCTGTACATAGCTCCCGTATCTACATAGATGTATCCGAGATGTGTAGCTAATTGTTTAGCAATAGTACTTTTTCCTGTAGAAGAAAATCCGTCTATAGCGATGGTAATTTTTTTAGTCATGTTACTTCAATTATAAGGTAATAAAATCCGAAAAGCTTGATATTTTATGGATTCAAATTATTGTAAATTGATTATTAACCCAAAAAGACTTGTGTTTCCTGCCAATGTAAAACGGGAATAGGAATAATTAAACCTGAGATTTCCCATTTTCAGACCGATTCCCCCAGATAACCCCGCAAAAGTACGTTGATCTTCCATAACAAGCTCTTGTCCTCTTCTGAAATTATATCCTATACGTATATTAAAACTCTTTTTTGGAAAAAGTTCCACCCCGAAAATTACGTGTCTGAGAGCGTTATTAATAAATGAAGGTTTATCTTCAGTAACATTTCCGTCAAATCCTTGTTGTGAGTGAACCGGATTGACAAAAGCCACATTCCATTGCTGAAGATTTTCTAATGTAAGATGCCATCGAATAGGCACATGGTCTAATTCTTGAGAAATTCCTGCTATAATTTCCAATGGTAGTTTTTCGTTAGTTCCTGCATAAGTAGTGATTTGTGTCCCTACGTTTCGGATAGCAAGAGCAATATTTATATCATTATCTTCATCAATATAAATGGCACCTATATCTACAGCTGCTCCGAAAGAATGATAACTTTCCAGAGTAGAAGAAATAAGTTTCAGGTTAGCACCTACATATATATCTGTCCAAGGAATGTTATAAGCATATCCGAGAGAAAGAGCTGCTTCACTTCCGGTAAAATCACCGGTAAGATTTCCGAATTCGTCTCGACCTTCAAAATTTCCGTAGTTTACATAACTTATTCCTGCGTGAAAAGTTTGTACTCGTCTGTCCCAAGTGTAGGCATACGCTCCGGTTCCGTAGCTGATTTCACCGAAGTAATTTCCGTAATTGGCAGAGAGTTGATTATCCATATCCGGATTGATAGTAGCCGGATTAAAAATAGCCTGATTTACATCGTAATCATAAATGGTAATTACTTTTCCTCCCAAAGCGGCTTGTCTGGGAGAAGTCATCAAATTCAAAAATTGATAAACCGATTGTCCTCCGACCTGACCAAAACCCCAGAGACTGCCTAACAGAAAAAATATAAAAAGCGGCTTTTTAATCATCAATAGAAATCTGACAAAATACTTTATCATAACGCAGGTGCGAAGATATTATTTTAGTTCGAGATAAGAAGTATATCTTTTAAAAACTATTGGGGTTTAGTTTTGTTTCGAATTCAGTTAAAGATACTTAAGATAAAGAGTCTTTCTAAATAAAATTCAATTAGTAAATAAAACGCCGGAAAACCAAAGCTTAAATTAATCTTGGTTTTCAATATTTTTGTAAGCGGCAATAATGCGTTTAACCAACTTATGGCGAACAACGTCTTTATCATCTAAAAACACTATACCTATTCCTTCTATATCTTTCAGAACTAAAAGAGCTTCTTTAAGTCCGGAAATAGTTCTTCGAGGTAAGTCAACCTGTCCCGGGTCACCTGTAATCATAAACTTTGCATTTTTACCCATACGAGTCAAGAACATTTTCATTTGTGAATGGGTTGTATTCTGTGCTTCGTCAAGAATTACAAAAGCATTATCAAGTGTTCGACCTCTCATAAAGGCAAGTGGAGCAATTTGAATAATTCCTTTTTGGATGTAATCGTCCAGTTTTTCAAACGGAATCATGTCCCGAAGAGCATCATAAAGGGGTTGCATATAAGGGTCGAGCTTTTCTTTCATATCTCCGGGTAAAAACCCAAGATTTTCTCCGGCTTCAACAGCAGGACGAGTGAGAATAATTCTCTTAACTTGTTTTTCTTTCAAGGCTTTTACAGCCATAGCTACTCCCGTATAGGTTTTTCCTGTTCCGGCCGGACCAACCGCAAAAACCATATCGTTTTTTTCAATCATTTTCACCAACTTTTGTTGGTTTGGAGTAAGGGCTTTAATAAGTTTTCCGCCTACTCCGTGTACGAGAGTATCGTCTGATTTGCTGAACTTTTTATCGTCTTGTTCGCTACTTTGTATAATACGTTCGATGATGTTGTCGTCAATATGATTGTATTTGCCAAAATAAGCAACAAGTCGACCTAATTGTTTTTCGAATTCATCTAAGATTTCTTGTTCTCCAAAAGCCTTAACTAAGTTTCCGCGAACTACTATTTTAAGTTTCGGATATAACTTTTTTAAGGTTTCGAGATGTGCTTCTTGTGTACCCCAAAATTCAGCAGGAGCAATATTGGTGATTTCTATGGTTCTTTCGTTCAAAAGCTAAAAAAATTAAGATTTTATTTTCTCAAATATAGATTAAATTCCGGATATAAAAGCCTTAAAAAGTTATTTTTTTCGGAGTTATGCTATGCGAAATAAACAAAAATGATTCTTATACAAACGTATATATAATTACAAACGTTCCTACCAAAATACAATACATGGAGAAGTATTTTAGCTTGGCTTTTTTAACAAACTCAATCATCCATTTACAAGCAAATAACCCGGATAAAAATGCAGCCAAAAATCCTATAAAAAGAGGAAGAAATTCAACATTCATAGAAGTTGCTGTTTCTTCAGAGGCATCCAAATACATTTTGGCTGTTGCTCCTAAAATCAAAGGAAGTACCATTAAAAACGAAAATCTTGCTGCTTTTGATTTGTCATCTCCCAATAAAATGGAAGTAGAAATGGTTGAACCGGAACGTGATATTCCCGGGAGTAGAGCAGCAAAAGCCTGTGCAATTCCGATAATGAATGAATCTTTAAAACTGATGTCTTTACCTGTATTTCTGGCTCTGTCTGCTATGAATAGTAAAGTAGCTGTAATTAACAACATAAAGCCGACTAATCGTAAGTTAGAAAATAATTCCTCTAGTGTGTCTTTAAGAAACACACCTACTAATGCAGCCGGAATCATTGATAAAACAATTTTTAAAGAAAAAAGAAATTCTTCATTTCTTTTAAACTGAAAAAGTCCTTGAAAGATTTGTAAAATATCTTTTCGGAATACTACAATAGTACTCAGAGCTGTGGCAAAGTGTAATACGATGGCAAAAAGTAAATTTTCTTCTTCGCTGTACTGTAAGCCTAAAATTTCTTGTGCAATTACGATATGTCCGCTTGAAGAAACAGGTAGAAATTCAGTGAGTCCTTGTACAATTCCTACTATAAGGGCTTTGATAATTTCAATCATTATTTTTCGGCTTGTTTATCTTTTTAAAAATTGAATAAAACGAAATCCCCATTCCTAAAAGGACTAAGGCGGGTGCTAATCGAATTCTCCTAAAGCTGAATATTTCTTCGTTGAAATTATTTGGGTCATCGTTTCCTCCTCCAATCATCAGAATAAATCCGAGAGCAATTATTACAATTCCGATAAGAAGAATTTTATAATTGGCTTTAGTAAATAAAATTTCGTTTTTCATAAGTGTTTTAGATTTTAAATCAATACAAATCGTCTGTTCTAAGGTTCAGGAATCGTTGTGTGGCAAAGAATGTACTTACCCAAGTGATAAGAATTCCGAATAGCAAAATCCCCCCAAAAACGATTCCGATAGAAGTATAATCGGTTGTCAGCCCGAATTTCGGAAAACGTTGGTCAATATAGTACAATCCTATATAAAGTGCTATCATAACCAGAATAGCTCCGATAATTCCTAATTTAATATTTCTCCAAATAAATGGTCGTCTGATAAAAGATTTTGTTGCTCCAACCATTTGCATAGTTTTGATAATAAATCTGTTGGAATAAATAGAAAGGCGTAACGAACTATTGATAAGCAAAACAGCAATCAGACAGAAAAATCCGGAGATGATAAGTATCCAAAAGCTGATTTTTTTGATGTTTTCGTTAACCATATCAACTAAGATGTTGTCATAATTTACACTTTTTACTTCGTTTTGAGCTTTGAGTTCTTGAACAATTTTGTCAAGACTGTCGGCTACTACGTAATCAGCTTTCAGGCGAATATCGTATGAATCTGAGAGAGGATTAGCTCCTAAGTGTTCTATAAAATCTTCTCCTAAGTCTTCTTTGTGTTGTTTAGCGGCTTCTTCTTTAGTGATAAAAACAGCTGTATTGACGTAGTTTTTATTTTTGATGAACGCTCCAAATTGTTCAACCGACTCTTTGTTGGCATCTTTCGTAAAAAATACAGTCATCGGGATTTCTTGTTTGAAGTTGTCAGAGATTTTTTTGGAATTAATCACAAAAAGTCCCAAACTTCCCAACAGAAAAAGGACTAAGAATATGCTTAAAACTACGGAAAAATAAGAAGAAATGAGTCTTCGTTTTTGATATTTTTCGAATGATGAAGCCATAGCTTTGAATTTAAGTCGTAAAAGTAAGAAATTTCCCGTTATAACCGATAAAGTTTTTGGCAGAATAACTACCCCTCGAACATTTCAACCTGTATAGCATCTTCAACGGAGAAGTTTCCGATTTTGGTTCTTCGAAGTGCAGACAAGTAAGCTCCAGAATTAAGAGCCAATCCGAAATCATAAGCAAGAGAGCGAATATAGGTTCCTTTGCTGCACACTACTCTAAATTCAATTGAGGGAAGGTTAATAGCAGTGATTTCAAATTCATAAATGGTGATTTTCCGAGCTTTTACTTCGATTTCTTCTCCTTTTCGAGCGTGTTCGTACAAACGTTTTCCGTCTTTTTTTATAGCCGAATAAATCGGAGGTTTTTGCTCTATTTCGCCTATGAACTGTTTTGTAGTATTACGGATAAATTCTTCAGTAAGGTGCCCCGTGGGATAGATAGTATCAATTTCGGTTTCTAAATCATAAGATGGTGTTGTGGCTCCTATATTAAAAGTTCCTGTATATTCTTTGACCATTCCTTGCAGTTCGGGGATTTTTTTTGTGAATTTTCCTGTACAGATAATTAAAAGTCCAGTAGCAAGCGGGTCAAGTGTTCCTGCATGTCCTATTTTAAAAGACTTGGGGAGGTTATATTTTCGTTTCAGAATGTATTTTATTTTATTGACAGCCTGAAATGAACTCCAAGTTAAGGGTTTGTCAATGAGTAAAATTTTTCCGAGTTGATATGGATTCTGGTTTTCCATTGTTGGTTATAATTTGCAAAAATAGATTATTTGCAGATATAAACGAAACGAATTGTTTTAACCCCAAAATATCACTACATATCTAATTTTTAATAAAATAGTTATGTAAGATATAAAATTTCAATAATGAGATTAATGACCAAATGTTATTTTGTGTTTTAAGTAAAAAGCTAAACACATGATGTTAGTAATAGGTACTAATTAAAACTGTATATTTGTATTTAAAAAATTAAAGTATGCACTTTATTTCTGAAGAGTTAGAAAATTATGTGGCTTTGCATTCAGAAGATGAACCGCCTTTGTTAGCTGAACTGAATCGCGAGACTCATCAAAAAATATTAAAACCCAGAATGTTAAGCGGACATTTTCAAGGAAGGGTTCTAAGTATGATTTCTAAACTTGTACACCCCAAGAATATCTTAGAAATAGGGACTTATACAGGTTATGCTACTCTTTGTTTGGCTGAAGGTTTACAAGAAAGAGGAACTATTGATACAATAGATAATAACGAAGAGCTTTACGATTTTCAACGTAAATATTTTGACAGGTCTGCTTACGGAAACCAAATTGTTCAGCATTTGGGCAACGCACTTGACATCATTTCTGCCTTAGACAAAAAATATGATTTAGTGTTTATTGATGCAGACAAGGAAAATTACATCAATTATTTTAATGTAATTTTGCCAAAGATGAACAAAGGAGGAATTATTCTTTCAGATAATGTTTTGTGGAGCGGCAAAGTATTGGAAGAAGTTAAGAAAAACGATAAAGCTACTCAGGTTTTATTAGAATACAATCGGTTATTGAAACAAAACGATAAGGTAGAAACAGTTTTATTACCTATCAGAGATGGACTTACTGTAAGCCGAGTAATTTAAATTTTGATATTTTGGAAAAAGAAGAGTTAGTAGTATTAGTAAACGAAAAAAATGAGCAAATAGGGTTGATGCCCAAGCTCGAAGCCCACCAAAAAGCAATTTTGCACAGAGCTTTTTCAGTTTTTATTCTCAATGATAAGAATGAAATAATGTTGCAACAAAGAGCTTCGCATAAATATCATTCACCCTTGCTTTGGACAAATACGTGCTGTTCGCACCAAAGAGAAAAAGAGACCAATATTGAAGCCGGAAATAGACGTTTGCAAGAAGAAATGGGGTTTAATACAGAATTAAAAGAACTTTTTTCGTTTATTTATAAAGCACCTTTTGATAACGGACTTACGGAACATGAATTAGACCATGTGATGATTGGATATTATAATGGAAATCCGAACATAAATCCGGAGGAAGTGGAGGCTTGGAAGTGGATGAATATTGATGAAGTACGGAAAGATATACAACAAAATCCGGATATTTATACTGCTTGGTTTAAGATAATTTTTAATGAGTTTTATCATTATTTTGAGCAACATAAATCTGAAATTGTCAATTCACAATCATAAACTTATGAAAGTAACCGTAAGCAGGAAGGCTCATTTTAATGCAGCACATCGGTTGTATCGAAAAGACTGGACACCGGAGCAAAACGAAGCTGTTTTTGGTTTGTGTAATAACCCTAACTTTCACGGTCACAATTATGAATTAATTGTAAGTGTTACAGGAGCTATTAATCCTGAAACAGGCTATGTGATAGATATGAAAGAACTGAAAGATATTATTTATCAAGAAGTTGAGCTTCCGTTTGATCATAAAAACCTGAATCTGGATGTAGAAGAATTTAAAGACCTTAATCCGACAGCTGAAAATATTGTAGTTGTGATTTGGAATAAAATTCGAAAAAAAATTGATTCAAAACTTGATTTAGAAATTGTTTTGTATGAAACACCTCGTAACTTTGTAAGTTACAGAGGAAATTAATTTAGGGATTAGGATAGAAGCCAGAACGTGTTTTTATCCTAAATCTCAAATCCTGAGATTTAAAAATGCATATATATCCATTAATATTTAAACCCATTCTGAAAGAGCAAATTTGGGGAGGGAACAAGCTGAAAAGTTTGTTCGGAAAAGAATTAAAATCAGATCAGACAGGCGAAAGCTGGGAACTTTCAACAGTAGAAGGTGATATTAGCGTTATTGATAATGGTATATATCAAGGCAAATTGTTTACAGAACTTATTGCCGAATTTCCAAAAGAGATTTTAGGGAGCAAAGTATATGAGCAATTCGGAGAGAAGTTTCCGCTTCTGTTTAAATTTCTTGATGCTTCTGAAGACTTATCTATTCAAGTACATCCGAATGATGAGGTAGCTCAGAAAAGACATAACTCATTTGGGAAAACCGAAATGTGGTATATTGTTCAAGCAGATAAAGATGCTCGAAATATCATCGGTTTTAAAGAGAAAACCTCTCCGCAAGAGTATCAGCAAAAATTAGCAGACAAAAATCTCTTTTCTATTCTTAATGAAGAAAAGGTAACCAAAGGAGATGTTTATTTTTTAGAAACCGGAACGGTTCACGCTATCGGAAAAGGGATTGTTTTGGCAGAAATCCAGCAAACCTCAGATATTACTTATCGAATTTACGATTGGGACAGGGTGGATAATAACGGAAATCCAAGAGAACTTCATTTGGATATGGCTTTGGATGTCATTAACTACGATGTAACCCAAACTAAAAGGGAATATTCCAAAGAAAAAAATAAAGAAAATACAATTGTAGAAAGTCGGTACTTTACAGTAAACCATATTCCGCTTGACGGAGAATTGACTATTCGTAAAAATACAGATTCTTTTAGAGTGTATATGTGTACGACAGGAAACTTTTCGGTAAGGTATAATGAAGAAAAGTATGATTTTCAGAGAGGGAATACTATTCTTATTCCTGCTGTTTTGAATGAATATACTTTAGAAGGAGAGGCAGAGCTATTGGAGATATTTTTGTAAAAATGAAACAAGTTTATTTAGATAATGCGTCAACTACTCAACTTCGAGAAGAAGTAATTGAAGCAATGACAGAAGTTCTGAAAAATAACTTCGGAAATCCTTCTTCTACTTATTCTATGGGGCGAAGTGCCAAAGCTATTATAGAGACCTCCCGAAAACAAATTTCCAAACTTCTGAATGTTGCCTCACAAGAAATAATTTTTACCTCATCAGCTACTGAAGGAAATAATTGGGTTTTGCTAAATGCGGTTAAAAACCTCAAAATTCAGCGAATCATTACTTCCAAAATAGAGCATCATGCAGTTTTAAATACAGTTTTGGAACTCCAAAAACAATTTGGAGTAGAAGTTGTTTTTGTTAATTTAACGGAAAACGGTAACATCAATCTGAGTCATTTAGAAGAATTATTAAAAGACGAAAAATCGACTTTAGTCAGTTTGATGTTCGTAAATAACGAAATCGGAAATATATTGGAAGTCGAAAGGGTAGGGGCTTTGTGTAAGGAACATAAAGCATACTTTCATTCGGATGCAGTTCAGGCAGTAGGAAAAATCCCTGTAGATTTATCAAAAATACCTCTTGATTTTTTGGTTGCTACAGCTCATAAATTTCATGGTCCGAAAGGAATCGGATTTGTATTTATCCGAAAAGGAATACCCTTAAAACCTTTGTTTTTTGGAGGAAGTCAAGAAAAAGGAATACGAGCAGGAACAGAGCCTACTCATCAAATTGTAGGGCTTGCCAAAGCCTTACAACTTGCGTATAATAATTTGGAAGCAGAGAGAGAGCATATTCTTTCTCTCAGAAATTATCTTATAGAACAATTAGAGCAGAATTTTAAAGGTTATAAAATAAACGGAGACAGAAACGGAATCTATAATATTTTGAACATTCAACTTCCGTTTTCGGAAAGTGTAACCACCACTATTTTGTTTAGTTTAGACATGAAAGGTATTGCCGTATCCAGAGGTAGTGCTTGTCAATCAGGGAGCCTTATACCTTCTCATGTTTTAGAAGAAATCCTACCTCAGAGCGAAATCAATAAACCTTCTCTTCGCATTTCGTTTTCTCATTTTAATACAAAAGAAGATATAGATAAATTAATAGTAACTTTAAAAGAACTGTAATTAAACCCATTCTTTTGTAGAATGGGTTTAAAGTTTTTAATTATTCGTATTTTGTAACGGTATTAGTTTCAGTATCGACTTCTTTTACGAGTTTTCCGTTTTCGTAATATCTCCAAATACCTTTTTTAAGACCTTTTTCGTACATTCCTTGAGCATAGATGCTTCCGTCTGTGTATCTGTAAGTTACGAGCCCGTAGAATTGATTGTTTTTATAGGGAATTTCTTCAAGCACTACTCCATTTTCGGCATATTTTTTATAAATACCTTCTTTTACTCCATCTACATAGTAAGTTTCTGAAGCAATTTTGCCGTCTTTATAAAAGACTAAAGATTTTCCGTGTAGCTTTCCGTTGTTGTAATGTTCAACAGCCATAAGTTGTGGAGAGCTTTGATGGTAATATTTCCACTCACCGTGATTTTGTTTGTCTTTGTTTACATATCCTTCACTGACTTTGTGCCCCTTTTGGTCATAAAAAGTAACGTAAGCCCCTCCGTCTCCTTGTGAAAAATCACGAGTAGCAATTACTGTTCCGGCTTTGGTATCATCAAAATACTTGAAAACTCCTGTTTCCTTTCCGTGTATGAAAGTTCCTTCATATCGAGGTCTTTTAGATTTTTCGTAAACGCCTTTCCAAAGTCCGTGGCGGTTTCCGTTTTCGTCAAATTGGTTGATTTTTTCTTCTGTTTCTTGAGCAAAAGACAAGTTACAAACAGTAAACAATAGGAGTATCAGAACATTCTTTATATTCATAAATCGTTCAATTTTTTGATTAACCAATTAAACTGAGAAAATAAAATTTTAGTATGAAGAGGTTTTAAATGCAAGCAATTTTATTTACCCTGTTTTGATGTCTTCCGCCTTCAAAAGCGGTGTTCAGAAAAACATCTACGATGGAAACGGCTTGCTCTTCTGAGGTATATCGGGCAGGAATGCTTATGATATTAGCATTATTGTGCTGACGGGCTAAAGCAGCTATCTCTTTTATCCAGCAAAGCGCACAACGAATACCTTGGTGTTTGTTGGCAGTAATGGCAACTCCGTTACCGCTTCCGCAAATTACGATTCCGAAATGTGCTGTACCACTTTCAACATCTTTAGCCACAGGATGTACAAAGTCAGGATAATCAACACTGTCTAAAGTATCTGTTCCGTGGTTGATAATTTCATATCCTTTAGCTGTTAAATGCTTTACAATGGCTTGTTTGTAAAGTGTTCCTGCGTGATCGTTTCCGATAGAAATTTTCATTTTTAATGTTTGTTAGAAAACACAAAGATACGGTTTATATCACTTATTCGAATAAAAGGAATTCATTTTTGATTAGGTATCAATCACAATTCAAATAAATAAAGGAAAAAGTCTAAAAGGACTGTAGAGTGATTTTAGTTTAATATCTTTGTTGTGTCAGTAGTGTAAGAATTGCATCTGTTTAGCAAATGTCGCACAATCACAGCCATACCATTGAAGCAAAAGCCGTAAAGACTATTTATTTCAGTATTTTCGGTAATTTGCTTTTGGCGTTCATTAAATATTTAGCTGGATTAGTAGGAAATTCGTATGCGTTGATTGCTGATGCCATTGAATCTGCCACAGACATTTTTTCTTCCATTTTAATATTATTGGGGATAAAATATGCCAACCGACCTGCAGATGAGAATCATCCGTACGGACACGGCAGAATAGAACCTTTGATTACATTTATGGTAGTTGGTTTTTTAATAGTTTCGGCAACGGTAATTGCGACCGAAAGTATCAAAAATATCCAAACTCCTCACGAACCTCCTAAGCCTTGGACGCTTATCGTTTTAGGAATTATTATTTTGTGGAAAGAAATTTCGTATCAGGTAGTTATCCGCAAAAGTAAAGAAACAGGGTCTTCGTCTCTTAAAGCAGAGGCTTGGCATCACAGAAGCGATGCTATAACTTCGGTAGCGGCTTTTATAGGTATTTCTGTTGCTTTAATGATGGGAGAGGGGTATGAGTCAGCAGATGATTGGGCAGCACTTTTTGCTACAGGCTTTATTTTGTATAACTGCTATCATATTTTTCGTCCGGCTTTGGGTGAGATGATGGATGAAAACATGCACACGCGACTAATAGAAGTGATAAAGGCAAAATCGGTGGAAGTAGAAGGGGTGATTGGCATTGAAAAATGTATGGTCAGGAAAACGGGAATGAAGTATCAAGTAGATTTACATGCTATTGTAGATGCAGAAATATCAGTTCGAGAAGGACATACCATTTCACATAAACTCAAAGATTACTTATTGAAAGAATTTCCTGAAATAAGTGGAGTACTTATCCATATTGAGCCGGACTCCGAAGAAATATTTTAAAGGTTTACAGCAATTGACATCAATATTGAAAGTAAAAAAGTAGAAATAGCTACAACCTTAAGTTCGGGGTCGTATTCTTTTGGGTTCTGATAGCGATAAACTCTTTTCAGATGAAGGACAACCGGAATAAAACCGATTAAGAAAAAATATTGAAGGGGTTTAAAATCCTTCAGAATAGCGAAAACAACCCAAGAAAGTAAAGCTAAGATTATGATGGTAAAATGATAGATTTTAGCCTTTTTTCCTCCTATTTTTACAACTAAAGTATTTTTACGGGAAGCTCTGTCGGAGATTTCATCTCTCATATTGTTCAGGTTCAGTACCCCTGTACTCAAAAGACCTACCGCACAAGCAGGTAAGAGTAAAACAAGGTCTAATTCTTGGGTATAAAGGAAATAGCTACCTAAAACACTCAACAATCCGAAGAACAGAAATACAAAAACATCTCCTAATCCTCTGTAGCCGTAAGCAGAATTTCCGATAGTATATTTAAGAGCGGCTATAATTGAGGCGATTCCTAACAAGAGAAACAGAAGCGTATAGAAAAAATTTTCTTTTCCGAAAGAGATATAGATGAGGAGAATGGCTATCAGAAAAGTCAGAATAGCAGTGAGGATGATTCCGTTTTTCATTTGCTTTACCGAGATGGCTCCGCTTTGAATAGCACGTTCCGGTCCGATACGGGTTTGGTTGTCTGTTCCTTTTATTCCGTCTCCGTAATCGTTGGCAAAATTGGATAGAATTTGTAATCCTAAGGTAGTGAGCAGAGCCAAAGAGAATATACCCCAATCAAAAAGCCCTTTATGCATTGCATAAAAACTACCGATTAAGATTCCTGAAACGGAAAGAGGTAAGGTACGTAAGCGAGCTGCTTGTATCCAGTTTTTCATCTTAAAATCAGCCAAATTTTTGTTTTTCGGTTAAGTAAGTCAACATAATTTTATCAAAGTCATCTTCTACAGCTACGGGAACATACTTAATTCGGTATTGAGAACAGATAAGAGATATTTTTTCAAAATATTTTTTGACGGACTTGCCGTATTCTTCTTGAATGTTCTCAGCAAAAAGATTTATTTCCTCTCCGCTTTCTAAGTCGATAAATTTTTTAGGAGCATTACTGAACTGAAAATCTACCTCATGTTTTTTGCTGTAAACATGAAAAACAATCACTTTGTGTTTATTGTGCTTCAAGTGTTGGAGTGCTCTGAACAGCTCTTCTTCCTCCTGATTTTGGAACATATCCGTAAAGAGAACAATCATAGAGCGCCTGTGAATTTTTTCTGCAATTTGATGCAAAAATTCCACCGTATGAGTAGATTTATTTTTAGAAGGCGAAAGGTTTTCGAGAGTGTTTAGTAACATTCTGTGGTGTCTTTCGCTTCCTTTTTCGGAGGCATAATATTCGTACGTATCGGAATAAACACTTAAGCCCACCGCATCTCTTTGTCTTTTAAGCAAATTCATCAGAACGGCAGAAGCCAAAACCGAAAAACCGATTTTGTTTTTGTAGAAAGGCTCTCCTTCTTCTAAATTGGGGTAATGCATTGAAGAAGAATTGTCCAAAATCAGGTGACATCTCAGATTGGTTTCTTCTTCAAATCTTTTTGTATATAAACGGTCAGTTCGGGCATACAACTTCCAATCTATATTTTTTGTGCTTTCTCCGGTATTATAAATTTTGTGTTCGGCAAATTCGGCTGAAAATCCGTGAAAGGGGCTTTTATGCATTCCCGAAATAAATCCTTCCACAACCTGATTAGCCAAAAGCTCAAGGTTTTGGAATGAAACTATCTTGTCAAAATGTTGTTCTGTTTTTGTTGATGACATTCTCAATATATTTGATTTGACCGCTTCATAGCAACTTGTGAGACACTATTTGTCAAATTTAAAAAACAGTAAAGTTTTTGTTTTGCAAAAATAGCTTAAAAACTTATCTGTTAAACGAAGTTACGCAAATCCTGCCAATAAAAAAACTTAAACAGGGTTTGTGTTGTACATCATAGGTATTCCAAAACAGGAGGTATAATTTTTTAACAGTTATCCTAAAGTTCTATATACCTTCTTTATGAAATACTACCAGCGTAAACCGAGTTTGAGGCTTGGGTATTATCGAGGGATTTAAAAGCGAGGTAGAGGTGTAAGGTTTTGTTTTGAAGGTTGGCGGGTAGGGTGAGGGTGTAACTTTGGGCAGAGCGAGGAGCCGCATCTTGGAAGAAATAGGTTGTATAATCATCATTATAGGCTAATAAAATCTGGAGCAAATCTGTTGCACGGTTGGGGTTGTTAGAATTGTCTTGCCATGAAATGAGCACTGATTTCTCATCGGGTTGGGATATGTGGTGGCCTACTACAGGTAATAAATTTCCTTTGGAGAAGGCAATTACAGCGTAATTAGGCGTAATGGTTTGGTTATCATAATCCAATACCAAACTATTGAGCAGGTTAGTCATTGCCTGATTGTAGCGGGTTTTGCCCCCAACACGCTTGCCGAAAAACCTACATGCATAGCTCTTATAAGATTCCATAAAAGTGATGGCGTGTTTCATGCGCTGTTGCGAGAGTTGTTGTTTTTGGCTTGGAGCTTTGCGCAAGTGAGCCGGATGAAACCGAATGTACTCCTTACCATAACGATTCACTACTACCAAACGCCCTATTTTACCTGATAGCCCCGACAAAAGAGAATCATATACACGTGCCATATCGTTTGATATTTAGGTGTTTATGCACTTCAAAGTTGTGAAATTATTGGGAAAAATGCAATTTTTTCGATGTTTTGACTTCATTTATAGTACACATCTTCGGTACAGGTTCGGTACAATTGTGGTGTTTATGTAGGGTTTCAGGTTTCAGGTTTTGGGATTAGGTTAAAATCTCTGTAGGAGTTAAGAATTATATAGCACCGGAAGATAATGGTAGTTTTTATAAAACACAATAACCTCCTTTAAATCGACTTAAAAGAGGTTGAGTTTTTTGGGTTTTAAAGATTATTTGGAAAAATAGAGAGTTGTGCAACGGTTACCCTTGTTGTATGAAGCCATTATTACTTAACTACCTAATTCTAATTGATTTTTTACTAAATTGTAATAGTCAGATTGGTTTTGTACAAGTTCTTTGTGATTACCTTTTTCGACAACTTCTCCGTTTTTCAATACAATTATTTGGTCTGCATTTCTTACAGTTGAAAGTCTGTGTGCTATAATTAAAACCGTTTTTCCTTTGAAAAATTCCTGTAAATTATCGTGGATTATTTTTTCGTTATCGGCATCTAAAGCACTTGTAGCTTCATCAAAAAATATATAATGAGGATTTTTGTAAACTGCTCTTGCTATGAGTATTCTTTGTTTTTGCCCTCCCGAAATTCCATTTCCCGAAGCTCCTATTTTTGTATTAAATCCCAAAGGAAGATTATTTATAAAATCATCAATATTAGCAATTTGAATAGATTTTTTTAAATTTTTCTTATCAATAATTTCATCTCCTGTTGCTATATTCCTTTCGATTGTATCGGAAAAAATATATCCGTCCTGCATTACTACTCCACAATTTTCACGAATGTTTTTTGGTGATATATTTAAAATATTTTCTCCGTTGAAAAAAATCTGTCCTTTTGTAGGTTCGTAAAATCTTAAAAGCAATTTCATCAAAGTTGTTTTACCACTTCCGCTTGCTCCTACGATTGCAGTTATTTTTCCTTCGGGAATTGTGAAGTTAATATTTTTGAGTACAAAAGGAGATTTTGGTCCTTCGTATTGGAATGAAACATTTTTCAATTTGATTCCTGTTCCCGAATTTAATGATATTTTTTTTTGAGTTTCTGATTGTTCTTCTGTCGGGTGGTTTTGTACTTCGTTCAGACGTTCCATACTTAATTTTGCGTCTTGTAATGAACGGAAAAATCCTACTAATTGATTTACAGGGGAATTCATTTGCCCAATAATATATGAAATTGCCAATAATTCCCCTAAACTCATTGACCCTTTTACTACTAATGTGGAAGCAATGAATGTAACCAAAATATTTTTAACCTGATTGAAAAATTCAAATCCCGATAATTGCAGTTGGTTGATTTTTAAAATTCGTATGTTGAGATTGAATAATTTGTACTGAATTTTTTCC
>CAZVQI010000020.1:0-235 GCA_964629155.1 uncultured Flavobacterium sp. | reverse complement strand
ATTACGTTTAAAATCTTCATATTGGTTTAATTTCATTTCGGTTACTCCATTGAGCATTTCATATATAGATTCCTGATTTTCGCTTCGATATTGGAAACGAAAATAGTCAAGTATTTTTCGTTTTCTTAACCAGTAAAAAGACCATAAAATTGATATAATTGTTAAAATTAAATAAACCGATAATATTTTGTAATCATAATACAATAACACTCCAAAAAAGACTGAAAATGTGATA
>CAZVQI010000019.1:0-19444 GCA_964629155.1 uncultured Flavobacterium sp. | reverse complement strand
TGTAGACAGTGTTGGCTATCAGTACAAACGAATATGATTTTTTCCACTTGCTCATAAGTTGTCTTGTTATTTTTGCAAAAAAAGTAAAACAATAGGTTACAAATGTATTAAAAAGTATGTTAGAAAATTACTAGTTAAAATAGTTCTGTTAAACCATTGTGTTAATGGTTGATTTTGAGATAATTAATTAAAAAAGCCTTTTTGAGAGTAAATTCAAAAAGGCTTTTATTTGTTGGTATTGAGCTTCTTAAGAATTTTGAGCTTTAAAAACTTTAAGTTTTTCAATAAGTTTCGGAACCACTTCGAAAGCATCTCCTACTACTCCATAATCTGCAACTTTAAAGAAAGGTGCTTCAGGGTCAGTATTGATAACAACTTTTACTTTTGAAGCGTTAATTCCTGCAATGTGCTGAATGGCTCCTGAAATTCCTACAGCGATGTAAAGGTTAGAAGCAACCGGTTTTCCGGTTTGTCCTACGTGTTCAGAATGAGGTCTCCATCCCAAATCAGAAACCGGTTTTGAACAAGCAGTTGCAGCACCCAAAACTTCTGCTAATTGTTCAATCATTCCCCAATTTTCAGGACCTTTGAGCCCACGTCCTCCTGAAACTACAATTTCGGCATCGGCAATAGTTATTTTTCCTGTAACTTTTTCAACAGATTCTACTTTTATTGAAAAATCTGACTCGTTCAATTGAGGAGCAAAACTTTCTTCTGACAGGCTTACGGCATTTTCAACCAATCCGAAAGAGTTTTTAGCGATAGCCAGTAATTTTACATCAGTAGTAATTTCCGTAAAGCTGAATGCTTTCATCGAATAAGCATTTCGCTTAACTACAAAAGGAGAGATGCTTTCAGGAAGTGCTACAACATTTGAAGTATATCCGGCTTCAAGACCTACTGCTAAAAGTGGAGCTAAATATAAACTATCTGTAGTTGAGGCAACCAAAACAATTTTAGCTCCTTCTTTTTGAGCGGCTTGTTTTATAGCATCTGCATAAGCCTTGGCATTGAAAGACTTTAGTCTGTCGTCATTTATTTTTAGTACTTTGCTAACTCCGTAAGTTCCCAAAGCAGAAACATCACCTGCATTGATTGTAATAGCGGTTACAGTAGTTCCTGTTTGGTCTGCTACTTTTTTAGCATACGAAGCAAGCTCGAATGCTACTTTTTTTAATTTTCCATCTGCTGATTCAGCATATATAAGAATTGACATATTTTTTAATTTTAGAATTAAGAGTTTTGACTTAAGATAATCTAAAGGAAAAAATTAAATTACTTTCGCCTCGTTATGAAGCAAATTAATTAATTCATCCAGATTATCAGGGCTAACTAATTTTACGGCTGATTTTGGAGCAGGTTTTTCAAACTTAACCGTTTTGGTGTTTTGAGGAGCTCCAACAGGTTCAACTACCGTAATTTGTTTGGTACGAGCAGTCATGATTCCTCTCATATTCGGAATTCTTAAATCTTTTTCTTCAACAATTCCTTTTTGTCCTGCAATTACAAGAGGTAAAGAAGTAGAAAGTATCTCTTTTCCTCCATCAATATCTCGGGTAATTTTAGCCATATTTCCTTCAACTTCAATTCCTGTACAAGAGTTAACAAAGTTCATTCCTAATAAAGCAGCTACCATTCCCGGCACCATTCCTCCGTTATCATCTAATGATTCTTTTCCTGCAATTACCAAATCATATCCTCCGTTTTTTACCACTTCGGCAATCTGTTTAGCTACAAAAAATCCGTCAGTCGGATTGGCATTTACTCGGATAGCTTCATCAGCTCCGATGGCTAAAGCTTTACGGATTGTAGCTTCTGTTTCGGCTAACCCTACGTTGATAACTGTTACGGTTGCCCCTTGTTTTTCTTTGAACCAAATAGCTCTTGTGAGCCCGAATTCGTCATTCGGATTGATAACGAATTGCACTCCGTTTTTGTCAAATTCAGCATCTCCGTTTACGAAATTAATTTTCGAAGTAGTGTCCGGAACATGGCTGATACAAACTAATATTTTCATTGGTTTATGATTAAATTATATACTTTTCAAAATCGGTTACGAAGTTACTGTTTTTTCAACAAACACCAAAAATTATGTGGATTTGTCAACACAAAATATTAAACTCGGCTTTAATCTTAAGTTTTTATTATATCTGATTTAAAAAACAGTCAGTCAAACTCTTTACTGCAAAACATAGTATCGTTTTTATTTTTGACTTTCATTTTAAAACAGTACTTTCGCAACTTAAAAATAAAAATACTTCAATACAATGAAACATATTCCACTTAGACATGTTCACGAGGCTCTGGGAGCAAAAATGGTTGATTTTGCAGGGTTTTATATGCCTGTTCAATACGAAAGTGTGAATCTTGAACACGAAACTGTTCGCAACGGTGTAGGAGTGTTTGACGTTTCGCATATGGGAGAATTTCTTCTGACAGGCGAAAACGCATTAGCTCTTATTCAGAAAATATCTTCAAATGATGCTTCAGTGATTGAAGTAGGTAAGGCTCAATATTCTTGTCTTCCGAATGAAAACGGAGGAATTGTAGATGATTTGATTATTTACCGAATCAAAGAAAATCAATACCTTTTAGTAGTAAATGCTTCGAATATTGAAAAAGATTGGGAATGGATTTCTAAACACAATGATATGGGTGTAGAAATGCGAAATCTTTCTGACCAATACTCGCTTCTCGCTATTCAGGGGCCTAAAGCAGTTGAAGCTATGCAAAGTTTAACTTCAGTGAATTTGTCTGAAATTCCGTATTACAGTTTTAAAGTAGGAGATTTTGCAGGAATTGAAAGTGTAATTATTTCTGCTACCGGCTATACCGGTTCAGGAGGGTTTGAGATTTATTGCAAAAACGAAGAAGTAGAACAAGTTTGGAATAAAGTTTTTGAAGCAGGAAAAGATTTCGGAATCAAACCTATCGGATTAGCAGCCCGAGATACCTTGCGTTTAGAAATGGGATTCTGTTTGTACGGAAACGATATTGATGACACTACATCTCCTTTGGAAGCAGGTTTAGGGTGGATTACAAAATTCAACAAAGATTTTATTAACTCCGAAAATCTGAAAAAGCAAAAAGAAGAAGGTGTAAAACGTAAATTAGTCGGATTTGAATTAGTAGAAAGAGGTATCCCGAGACATGGATATGAAATTGTTGATGCAAATGGAAATTCTATCGGAACAGTAACTTCCGGGACTATGTCTCCATCGCTTGGGAAAGGAATCGGTATGGGGTATGTGACTGTTGAACACAGTAAAATAGATACCGAAATCTTTATCAAAATCAGAAATAACAACGTGAAAGCTAAAGTTGTTAAAACTCCTTTCTACAAAAAATAAATTTTTCTGTTTATCTCTCCCTCTTAAACCAAGAGGGAGAGGTGTTTTTACTTCTTCTTTTCTTCTCAATAAATTTTTCTTACCACAAAGGTTTTCTCATGCTTTTTACTCGTTTTAGGTAAAACTTGAATTTATCTGAAATAAAACATGTGTACTCTGATTTACTTAGGATGAATTTCCTAAGAAAATGAATTTAAACTGTTTCTAAACAAAATATTTTGGAACAGCTCCTAAAAAAATAGTATTTTTGCTTGGTTTAAATAATAGAATTTCTATTCCGTTTCTTCGGAATTTTATATAAAAGAAAGGTAAGAATATGGCTTGTGCAAGTTGCTCGACAAAGAGTGGCTCTGCTCCTAAAGGATGTAATAATCACGGAAGTTGCGGAACCGATTCTTGTAATAAATTAACAGTATTTGATTGGTTATCAAATATGTCTTCTTCTGACGAATCTCGTTTTGACGGTGTAGAGGTTCGCTTTAAAAACTCTCGAAAAGAGTTCTTCAGAAATTCGGAAAAATTAACTTTAAGTATCGGAGATGTTGTAGCAACAGAGGCTTCTACGGGGCACGATATAGGAATTGTAACACTTACAGGTGAATTAGTAAAAATTCAAATGAAGAAAAAAGGGGTAGACCCTGAAAGTACCCTTCCGAGAATTTATCGAAAAGCCAATCAGAAAGATATTGATGTTTGGACATCTTTCCGCTTAAAAGAAGACCAAGTTCAGGTAAGGGCTCGTGAGATTGCTTTGGAACTGAATTTACAAATGAAAATTTCTGATGTTGAGTTTCAAGGAGATGGTTCTAAGGCAATTTTTTATTATACGGCAGAAGAACGAGTTGATTTTCGTCAGCTTATTAAAGAGTTTGCAAGAGAATTCAATACTCGTATCGAAATGAAACAAATAGGTTTTCGTCAGGAGGCATCTCGTTTGGGAGGAGTTGGCTCGTGCGGAAGAGAACTGTGTTGCTCAACTTGGCTTACTGATTTTCGAAGTGTGAATACATCCGCTGCACGTTATCAGCAACTGAGTCTTAATCCTCAAAAATTAGCAGGACAATGCGGAAAGCTAAAATGCTGTTTAAACTATGAATTAGACAGCTATATGGATGCCCTAAAGGATTTTCCGAGTACTGATACGGTTTTACAAACTGAAAAAGGAGAGGCATACTGCCAGAAAGTAGATATTTTCAAAGAACTGATGTGGTTTACGTATCGTGAAAATACGGCTCAATGGTATGTGCTTTCGGTATCAAAAGTAAAGGAAATAATAGAAATCAATAAACAAGGAAATAAAGCCTCAACGTTAGAAGATTATGTTACGGAGACCACCGATTCTGAAGACAAAACATTTAAAGATACGATAGGGCAAGAGAGTTTAACAAGGTTTGATACTCCAAAAAGCAAGAAGAAAAAATCGAGTAAAAAAAATAAATACAAGAAAAAATGAAAGAAAGATTTAAATTTTTCAGCTTTTTAGGGTTGTTCTTTCTTACAGGGTCTTGTAGTGACCAAAAACAGGTGTTCGAAATGTATAAATCGGTTGGAAGTTTCTGGCACAAAGATAGCGTAGTAAGTTTTGAATTTGAGGCTCAAGATACATTAACTACATATAATTTATTTTTAAATTTAAGAGCAAATAATGAGTACCCGTTCAGTAATATATTTTTAATTGCATCTATTGAAAGCCCTGACGGACACATTAAAAAAGATACATTAGAATATTTAATGGCTTCGCCTGACGGAAAAATGCTCGGAAACGGTTTTTCGGACATTAAAGAAAGCAAATTGTGGTTTAAAGAGAATTATCGCTTTTCCGAAACAGGAAAATATATTTTTAAAGTTGAACAGGCTTTAAGAAAACGAACTGAAGTAGAAGGCGTAGAAAAACTCAAAGGAATTTCAGACGTAGGGCTTACTATTGAATTGGCGAAGGATAATATTAATAGGCACAACATAACCGATTAACCATAAATATAGAATGGCAAAAAATAAAAAAGCAACTAACAATTTTTCAAAATACATCAAGTGGTTTTGGGGACTTTTGGGAGGAGGAATCGCCTTTGTGGGGTTGCTTTTCTTGTTGGCTTCTGTAGGAGCTTTTGGAGAAATGCCTTCTTTTGAAGAATTAGAAAACCCTTCTTCAAATTTGGCTTCGGAGATTATTTCGGCTGACGGAAAAACTATCGGGAAACTTTATTTGAACGAAAATCGTACACCTATAAAATACGAAGATTTACCACAAGATCTTATTAATGCCTTGGTAGCAACCGAAGATGAACGATTTTATGAACATTCCGGAATTGATGCAAGAGGAACATTAAGAGCAGCAGTGTTTTTAGGAAAAAAAGGAGGAGCCAGTACCATTACACAGCAATTGGCAAAACTGCTTTTCCACGAAGAAGGTTCTAAAAATATTGTGGAGAGAATGCTTCAGAAAATAAAAGAATGGATTATTGCTGTTCGTTTGGAAAAACAATATACCAAACAGGAAATTCTTACGATGTACCTCAATAAGTTTGACTTTACACATAATGCTGTTGGTATTCGTTCGGCTTCAAGAATTTATTTTTCTAAAGAACCGAAAGAACTTAGTATTGAAGAATGTGCGGTTTTGGTAGGGATGCTCAAAAACCCATCATTATATAATCCGAAAAGTAGAGAAACCAATGCTTTAAAACGAAGAAATACGGTTTTTGGACAAATGGTGAAAAATGACTTTATAAGCAAACAAGAAAAGGATTCTCTGCAACGCTTGCCTTTAGTGCTCAGATATTCACCTGAATCTCACAATGAGGGAATCGGAACATATTTTAGAGAACACCTGAGAGAATTCATGAAAAAATGGGCAAAAGAAAACCCGAAAGAAGACGGAACGTATTACAATATTTACCGTGACGGATTAAAAATCTATACAACTATTGACTCTCGTATGCAAGCCTATGCTGAAGAGGCTGTTGCGGAACATTTATCTAACTTACAAGAAGAATTTTTTATTCAATTCAAAGATCGTAAAAACGCTCCTTTTGTAGACTTGACAGAAGAGCAAACTCAGAAAATTTTAATGCGTGCGATGAAAAATTCCGAGCGTTGGAGAAAGATGAAAGCAGAAGGAAAAGCGGAAGAACAAATTAAAAAGTCGTTTGAAATCCCTACTCAAATGACGGTTTTTTCTTGGAAAGGGGAAATAGACACATTAATGACTCCTTTAGATTCGATTCGTTACTACAAGCATTTTTTAAGGACAGGGATGATTTCTGTAGAACCTCAAACAGGCTATATTAAAGCTTGGGTAGGAGGAATCAATCACAAACATTTTAAGTATGACCACGCCAAACAAGGGGCACGACAAGTAGGCTCAACTTTTAAACCTTTTGTTTATGTAACGGCAATTGAGCAATTACACAAATCTCCGTGTGATACTATTATTGATGCTCCGTTTACCATACCGGAAGGGAAATGGGGAGTATCTCAAGATTGGAGTCCTAAAAATTCTTCAGGAAAATTTATTGGAGCAACTACTTTAGACAAAGCCTTGGCAAACTCTATCAATACAGCTTCAGCCAAACTTATTGATATGGTAGGACCAAGAGCTGTAATTGATATGACAAAAAAATTAGGTGTAACTGCTAATATTCCTGAGCAGGTGGCAATTTCTCTCGGTTCGGTAGATATTTCGGTATATGATATGGTGGCGGCTTATAGTACTTTTGCTAATATGGGAGTCTATATAAAACCGCAAACCATAATAAGAATAGAAGACAAAAACGGAAAAGTTCTTTATGAACATGTGCCTCAGCCTAAAGATGTGTTGAGCCAAGATGTTTCGTATGCTGCTATAAAATTATTAGAAGGAGTGACTCAGGGAGGAAGTGGAACACGTCTTCGTACAACTTCAAAAATGGGCGGATATTATAAAAGAGTAACCGGTCACCCGTGGGGCTTTACTAATCCGATTGCCGGAAAAACCGGGACTACTCAAAATCATTCCGATGGATGGTTTATGGGAATGGTTCCTAATTTGGTAACGGGAGTTTGGGTTGGAAATGAAGACAGAGCTGCCCATTTCAGAACTATAAATTACGGACAAGGAGCTACAATGGCACTGCCTATTTGGGCATTGTATATGAAAAAGTGCTACGAAGATAAAACTTTGAACGTATCTAAAGACGAATTCAAAAAACCTGAAAATCTTGCTCCTTGGGCTGATTGTAAATCGGTTGTTAATGACTCTATTATAGAAAACAGTATAGATCTTAACGAATTTGGTATTTAGGTATATTTAAAGAAAAACTGATGAAAAAAGAAACTCCGTTAATGAAACAATACAACAGCATCAAGGCAAAATACCCTGATGCTTGTTTGCTTTTCAGAGTAGGGGATTTTTATGAAACTTTTGGAGAAGATGCTATTCGTACAGCTAAAATTCTCGGAATAACACTTACTAAAAGAGGCAATGGAAGCGAATCCGAAACGGCATTGGCAGGATTTCCGTACCATTCTTTAAATACATATTTACCCAAATTGGTAAAAGCAGGGCTTCGCGTAGCGATTTGTGATCAGCTTGAAGACCCGAAAATGACGAAAACCATCGTAAAACGAGGAGTCACAGAATTGGTTACGCCGGGAGTAGCGATGAATGACGAAGTGTTGAGTGCTAAAACCAATAACTTTTTGGCTTCGGTTTATTTCGGAAAAGTTGCTATCGGAGTTTCTTTTTTGGATGTTTCAACCGGAGAATTCTTGACCTCGGAAGGAAACAGAGATTACATTGATAAGCTGCTACAAAATTTCAATCCGAGTGAAGTTTTGATAGCTAAGCATTTCAAAAAAGATTTTAAAGACACTTTTGGAGAACACTATCATACCTTTTATTTGGATGATTGGGTTTATAAGCAAGATTATGCTTTTGAGCGTCTTACAAATCATTTTCAGACCAATTCGCTTAAAGGTTTTGGAATTGAAGACCTGGCGAATGGAATTATTGCTTCAGGAGCGATTTTGTATTATTTATCCGAAACTCAACATAACAAAATTGCTCATATTACTTCAATTGGAAGAATTGTGGAGGATGGATATGTATGGATGGACAGATTCACAATTCGCAATCTGGAGCTATACAGCAGTCCGAACCAAAATGCGGTTACGCTTTTGGATGTAATTGACAAGACAATTTCTCCGATGGGAGGTCGACTTCTGAAAAGATGGTTAGCTTTTCCTCTAAAAGATAAAACCCGAATAGAAGAACGTCTTGATGTAGTAGATTTTTTGAAATCTAATCAAGAAGTTCTGCAATCCATTCAATATCAGATTAAGCAAATCTCTGATTTAGAACGATTGATTTCAAAAATTGCAACAGGAAAAGCATCACCTAAAGAAGTAGTAGCACTCAAAGATTCGCTTAAAGCAATTCAACCCATCAAAAAAGTTGCCTTAGAGAGTTCAGACAAATCTTTGAAAAAAATCGGAGAGAACTTAAATGATTGTCAGGTGGTTATCGAAGAAATAACTACAACTCTAAATCAGGATGCTCCGGTTTCAATAAGTAAAGGAAATGCCATAGCCGATGGAGTAAGCCAGGAATTAGACCAACTCAGAAATATTGCGTTTTCAGGAAAAGAATATTTAGAAGATTTAGAGAAAAGAGAGTCTGAAAAAACAGGTATTCCGTCTTTAAAAGTAGCCTTTAATAATGTTTTCGGATACTATATTGAAGTTCGTAATACACACAAAGATAAAGTTCCAAGTGAGTGGATTCGCAAGCAAACTTTAGTAAATGCCGAACGTTATATAACCGAAGAACTCAAAGAGTACGAATCAAAAATTCTTGGAGCAGAAGAAAAAATAGCGGCTTTAGAATCTGAAATTTTTGAGAAGTTGATAATGTGGCTTTCGGGTTATATCAAACCGATTCAAACCAATGCTAACCTGATTGCTCAACTGGATTGTTTGGCAGGATTTGCCACATTGGCTATTGAAAATAATTATTCAAAACCGGAAATATTAGACGATTTTTCGTTAGAAATTAAAGGAGGAAGACATCCGGTTATTGAAAAACGTCTTCCTATCGGAACGCCTTATATCGCTAATGATTTGTATTTAGACAGGCATTCGCAACAAATCATTATGATTACCGGACCTAATATGTCCGGAAAATCAGCCATTTTAAGACAGACTGCACTCATTGTGCTTTTGGCTCAAATAGGGAGTTTTGTTCCTGCTGATTCCTTAAAAACAGGTTTAGTTGATAAAATTTTTACCCGAGTAGGAGCTTCGGATAATATATCTATGGGAGAATCGACCTTTATGGTAGAAATGAACGAAACAGCTTCAATTCTGAACAACTTATCAGAAAGAAGTTTGATTTTGTTGGATGAAATCGGTCGGGGAACCAGTACTTATGACGGAGTTTCCATAGCTTGGGCAATTGCAGAATATTTACATCAGCATCCGCATCAGCCTAAAACGCTTTTTGCAACGCATTACCACGAACTCAATCAGATGACCGAAATTTATGAGCGCATCAAAAATTTCAACGTATCGGTCAAAGAAACCAAAGATTCAGTTTTGTTTTTACGAAAATTGCAAGAAGGAGGTTCGGCTCATAGTTTCGGAATTCACGTAGCCAAAATGGCTGGAATGCCTCAAACGGTAATTCAGAAAGCTCAAAAAATGCTGAAACAACTCGAAAAAGACCATTCGTCTGAAAATATAAGCCCAACCCAAAACAATGATTTACAACTTTCGTTTTTTAATTTAGATGACCCGCTTTTGGAAGATATTAAATCTGAAATTTTAAATTTGGATATCAATACTTTGACTCCTGTCGAGGCATTGATGAAACTCAATAATATTAAGGGTATGTTGGAAAGGAAAAAGTAAACTTATATCAAAACTTGTGGTGAGTTCTGATTACAGTAACGAAGAATTTCCATAAAAACCTCTCGCTCAATTTCAAAAGCTCCTAATCGTTCTAAGTGTTCGTTGTAAACTTGACAATCTAAAAGCAAGTAGTTTTCTTGTTTAAGATAGTTGTTAAGCCATGCAAAAGCAACTTTACTGGCATTTGAAACTTTAGAGAACATACTTTCACCACAAAAGATTTTATTGCCTAAATCTACTCCATAAAGTCCTCCTACAAGAGCATCATTTTGCCATACTTCTACTGATTTTGCAAAGCCTAGTTGGTGAAGTTTAGTATAAGCTTCAACAATTTCATCATTTATCCATGTTCCGTCTTGTCCGTTTCGTTTAATGGTCTGACAGTTTTTGATAACCTGTTCAAAATTTTGATTAAAAGTAACTTTAAAAATTCCTCTGTTGATGATGTTTCTTAAACTTTTTGAAGGTTTATATTCTGAAGGAATAACAACCATCCTGTATTCCGGACACCACCAAGTTATGGGTTCGGAATCGTCATACCAAGGGAAGATTCCGTTTTTGTAAGCCAACAACAGTCTTTCAACCGATAAGTCTCCTCCAAATGCAATAATCCCTGAGCTATGTGTGTCTTCAACAGGAGGAAAATAAAGTTGGCTTTTGAGTAAGTACATAATAAAAAATTAGGGATACAAAAATAAACAAATAAAGAAGGGATTTGCAAGTTGTTTTTATTCAGAGATAATTGAGTAATTTACGTAAATTTGCCTTTTCAATATTATAGCTTTTGAAAAGAATAGAAAGTATTCAAAACCCGTTGATTAAGCATTTGGTTCAGTTGCAAACCAAATCAAAAGTGCGTAAACAAACTCAGACTTTTCTTATTGAGGGAGTTAGGGAGATTTCTCTTGCGATTAAGGGGAGTTATAAAATTGATACTGTTTTGTTTTTACCGGAGATTATTTCGGAAGGAGAAGTCAAAAAACATATTCCATATGGAGTTGAGCTAATTGAAATTTCTTCTGAGGTTTATAAAAAATTAGCGTATCGGGATACCACAGAGGGAGTTTTAGCTATAGCTAAAACCAAGCTTTTACGATTAGAAGACCTCGAATTACCTGAAAATCCGCTTATTTTAGTAGCAGAAAGTTTAGAAAAACCGGGGAATCTCGGTGCTATTCTTCGCACGGCAGATGCGGCAAAATTAGAAGCTGTTTTAATTGCTAATCCAAAATCTGATATGTACAACCCGAACATCATAAGAGCAAGTGTGGGTTGTGTGTTTACCAATAATATTGCTGTTGGTACTACCGAGGAAATCATTTCTTTTTTACGTGAAAAGAATATCAATATATACTGTGCCACGCTTCAGAATGCATTGCCTTATTACACAAAAGATTACACTCATCCTACCGCTCTTGTTGTAGGAACAGAGGCAACAGGAATTACGGATGTTTTCAGAAAATCAGCAAACGGAAATATTATTATTCCGATGGAAGGAGAGATAGATTCAATGAATGTTTCGGTTGCGGCTTCTATTTTGATTTTTGAAGCAAAAAGACAAAGGAATTTTAGTTCTTATTAGCAAGCTGACCGCAAGCGGCATCAATATCTTTTCCTCTGCTTCTACGAACTTTTACCACTATATCAGCTTTTTCAAGCGCTTGAATGTACTGATTTATGGCACTATCGGGAGCTTGTTGGAAAATTCCATCATCAATCGGGTTATATTCGATAAGATTTACTTTACAAGGAACGTATTTACAGAATTTTACTAAAGCATCAATAGATTTTTTATCATCGTTTATTCCTTTCCAAACTACATATTCATAAGTAACTTTGCTTTTGGTTTTGGAATACCAATATTGTAAAGCATCTCTCAATTCTGTAAGCGGAAAATTTTGGGTAAATGGCATAATTTCATTCCGAATATCTTCTATGGCAGAATGTAAAGAAACTGCGAGTTTGAATTTTACTCCGTCATCAGCCATTTTTTTAATCATTTTCGAAATTCCGGAAGTTGATACCGTAATTCGTTTAGGAGACATCCCGAGACCTTCATCAGAAGTAATTTTGTCAATGGCTTTCATTACATTATTATAATTCATCAGAGGTTCTCCCATTCCCATAAACACGATGTTAGAAAGCGGACGATTGTAAATTTGTCGACTTTGTCGATCAATAGTCACTACTTGGTCATAAATTTCGTCAGGATTTAGGTTTCGCATCCTTTTTAACCTTGCTGTTGCGCAAAAATTGCAATCTAAACTGCAACCTACCTGTGAGGAGACACAAGCTGTTGTTCTGTTTTCAGTCGGGATTAATACTGATTCAACAATAAGTCCGTCAAACAACCGCACAGCATTTTTAATAGTTCCGTCTTCGCTGGTTTGCATTTGATGAACTTGGGTGTGATTGATAACAAAGTTTTCGTTGAGCATTTCACGAATTTCTTTTGACAAATTGGTCATGTCATTAAAATCGTGTGCACTTTTGTTCCAAAGCCATTCATAAACCTGCTTGCCTCTAAAGGCTTTTTCTCCTTTAGAAACAAAAAAATCTTGTAGTTGCTCTTTAGTTAAACTTCGTATATCTTTTTTCTCGGATTGCATTTTGCAAAGGTAGTTTTTTCTTAACCATATCGGAAATTCATGACTAACTAATATGCTATTTAGGTGAAATAAACAACAAATATTTAGGTTTTTCCTCAAACTTTGAGCTTTTGTTACTTTAACAATAATATTTGTCTTTTGCTCAAAAATAGACTACTTTTGCAGGGTTTAAAAAACAACAGCAACACAACAAACAAACCATAATGAATCCTGTAAAGTATATTTTTGTAACGGGGGGAGTGACCTCATCTTTGGGTAAGGGAATTATTGCGGCTTCACTTGCTAAATTACTTCAGGCAAGGGGCTACCGAACAACCATCCAAAAATTTGATCCTTATATTAACGTAGATCCGGGAACGCTTAATCCGTATGAACACGGAGAGTGCTTCGTGACTGATGATGGAGCTGAAACGGACTTAGATCTGGGGCATTACGAAAGATTTTTAAATGTTCCGACTTCTCAAGCCAATAACGTTACTACCGGAAGTGTGTATCTTTCGGTTATTGAAAAAGAGAGAAGAGGAGAGTTTTTAGGGAAAACGGTTCAGGTAGTTCCACATATTACCAATGAAATTAAATCCCGCATGAAATTACTTGGAGAGTCGGGGAATTTTGATATTGTAATTACGGAAATCGGGGGGACGGTCGGAGATATAGAGTCATTACCTTATATTGAATCCGTAAGACAATTGTTGTGGGAATTAGGAGAAGGAAATGCTATTACTATCCATCTTACTCTTGTTCCGTATTTGGCTGCAGCTAAAGAGTTAAAAACCAAACCGACACAACACTCGGTTAAGACTTTGATGGAAAGCGGAATCAAAGCGGATATCTTGGTTTGCAGAACAGAACATGAGCTTTCGGATGAATTAAGAGAAAAGTTGGCACTATTTTGTAATGTTAAAAAAGAAGCAGTTATTCAATCGATTGATGCCTCTACTATTTATGATGTGCCAAACTTGATGTTGAAAGAAAAATTAGATGTTGTTGCTCTAAATAAATTAAGACTTCCTAAAAAGTCAAGACCGGATTTGTCCAGATGGAATGAATTTTTGAAAAAACATAAAAAACCTAAACACACCGTAAATATCGGGTTGATAGGGAAATATGTAGAATTGCAAGACTCTTATAAATCTATTTTGGAAGCCTTTGTACATTCGGGAGCGTCTAATCAAACCCGAGTAAATGTTGTAAGTATCCATTCTGAATATCTGAATCGAAAAAATGTAGCAGAAAAATTAGCCGGACTTGACGGAGTATTGGTTGCTCCGGGGTTCGGAGAAAGAGGAATTGAAGGGAAAATAGAAGCCATTCGTTATGTTCGTGAAAATAAAATTCCATTTTTCGGAATTTGTTTAGGAATGCAGATGGCTGTTATAGAATACTCTCGTAATGTTTTAGGATTACAGGATGCCAATTCAACAGAAATGAATCCGAAAACCAAGAATCCGGTTATCCATATTATGGAAGATCAAAAACATGTTACGGATAAAGGAGGTACAATGCGTTTAGGAGCGTGGGATTGTCAACTTAAAAAAGGAACTTTAGTTTATTCTATTTATAATCAAGAAATGATTTCTGAGAGACACAGACATCGTTTTGAACTTAATAACACATATCTGAAGGATTTAGAAAAAGCAGGGCTTATGGCTTCAGGAGTCAATCCGAAAACTAAATTGGTTGAAGTAATAGAGCTCAAAAATCATCCGTTCTTTATCGGGGTACAATATCACCCGGAGTACAAAAGTACAGTTGCCAATCCGCATCCTATTTTTGTGGAATTTGTAAAAGCTACTGTTCAGCACAAACAACATCTCGGTTCAACACACGTCTAATGGTATAAACAATTTTTTAACCTTAAAATCAAAAAGAACAATGTTCAATAAAAACATCAAACTTGCCTTAGCTGTCTTATTATTTATAACTGCTATTTGGCAATTTACTGAAAGTTACATCGGAAACGGGATATTTCTGATTCTAATTGCTTTGATTGTTATTTTGATATATTTCAAAAATGAAATCATCATTATGGCATTTTTGAAACTTCGTAAACAGGATTTTGCAGGAGCACAAAAATGGCTGAATAAAATTAAAAATCCGGAAGGAGCCTTAGTAAAAAAACAGCAAGGTTATTATTATTACTTGAATGGGTTGATGGTGGTTCAGACCAATTTGAATCAAGCAGAAAAGTACTTCAAAAAAGCAGTAGAATTAGGTCTTAGTATGGATGCAGATTTGGCTTTAGCCAAGTTAAATTTGGCAGGAATTGCAATGACAAAAAGACGTAAACAAGAAGCAACTTTATTGCTTAATGAAGCCAAAAAGTTGGATAAACACAATATGCTCAAAGAGCAAATCGCTCAGATGAAAGAACAAATGAAAAGGATATAACAGTAATTCGTTTTTTTTGAAAAAAAAAACGATCCCTTTGTGCTTTATTTCACAATTATTTTCTTTGTCTGAACACCTTTATCGGAAAAGATTTTTAAAATATAATTTCCTTTTTGCAAGTCGGAAACAGAGATAGTATTTACTTGATTTTGTTCTAAAATTTTCCGACCCGAAAGGTCAAATATCATTACTTTTTCGATTGTTACACCTGCTGTTTCAAAATACAGAATATCAGAAACAGGATTAGGGTAAATGTTTATTTTGTTTTGAGTAAAATCCGAAATGTTTAAATTACATTCGTCAGAAAAATTGACAGCTACGTGTCCTCCGTGGGTTATATTCCATTCTGAATAAGGATATTGATTATTTTGAGCTAAATTCTCGTCATCAACTCCTATACAAATAGTATTGCGAATTTCGTAAGGGTCATAATCAGGTTCGTCCATTCCCCACGGATAAACACTGACAACTATATTCATATTTGAATTGTTATTGTCATTTTTTAAATTGATTTTTTTTAGAGTTGACATATCGTAAGCATTCAAAACATAAATATTAGGGTTATTACTCAAATCAATTTCTTCAATCATATTAAAAGGTCCGACATCTATCCCATAATTTCCGATATATAAAACTTCTAACAATGTATTGGAAGAAACATCTAACGAAGTTAGTTCATTGTTACTGCAATACAGCTCTTTTAACTGCAAATTCTGACTGACATCTAATTCGGTAATATAAGAAAAAGTAATTGATAATTTTTCTAATGAAGTAAAATCCTGTATTCCTGTCAAATTTTCAATTATACCCCAGTTTTCTAATACAAGTTCTGTAATATTTTCCACGTCACTTGTTAATACTTGCCCGTTTATAATTCCGTCAGAATCAATATTAAGACTAATAAGTGCCTGTTCAAACCCTTGGTCGGGAATATAGGTTACCTGTGCAGTTGCTTTATAGCTACCCGCTATAAAAAACAAAAGGTATAGTATATTTTTCATATCTTTTATTTATTGTTTGATAAGTGTTGTTGTGTCCTGAATTTGCCCGTTTATAATTAAAGCAGCTGAATAAAGTAATCTTGATTTTTAATGTTAAACGCTCGGAAATTAAGAAAATTTTATGAATAAATGATAGATGCTCAAAAAAATGAATGGATAAAACTCTATTTTTGTTATGATTATATATGAATTAGTGTATTTCGTTGAATTAGTGTAAAAAAACAATTTAAAAAAATACCATCTGCTTAATGCCATTCTAATATTTGTTTCTTATTACGAGAAGTGGAAAGTACTTTTTAAGTAAGTTTAATCTTTAAATATTCTATAAGCAAAATCTAATTATTAAAATCTGCTCAATAATCTGTTGGAGTTATGGTTTTACTTTTCTTTACATGAAAAACCCTCGAGATATTAAACCCGAAATGGATATTTCCTTTAAAGAAATTATCGGTGGTTTCCGAAATAAAGGCTTTTTCTACCATTGTGTTGGCATTTGACAGCATCAATTGAAAGACATGCCCTCCGGTCTCTATATCAACACCAATAGCAAGAGCATTGGTAACATCTCGAGAAACTAAAGGGTTAAAAGTATAGTAGTATTCGGCATTTAAAGACATTCTGCGACTTAATTTGAATCTCATTCCTGTCCCCATAGCAAAAACATCATGAGGGTCGTCATCAATTTGAACAGAGTTTCTGTGGATGTAAGTTGGGGTGATTTGCAAGGTAAAAGACTCGCTAAATTTTCGGGCTATTAGAATTTGGGTAGTATAAAAAAGTCGGTCGTTAAAATTCGGTTTGTTTTCCGGAAGGTAGTCTTTGAGTGTTTTTCTGGTAACACTTCCGAATAGAGAAACACTGAGGGGAAATTTTTTCTCTCCGATACTTTGTTTAAGCAAGCGATATTTAATAAATCCGTCATAGGTTTTTTCAAAAGAACTCCTTCCGAGGCCAATCATAATATCATCGGTCAAGCCATATTCCAAAGCAAATCGGATATTGGACTCATCAAGTCCGAAAAGTTGCTCTTCACCGGTACTGATTTTTCCGAATCTATGTGAAATTAAAAATTCTAAAATTCCTTTTTTTCGATTCTCAATAGAGTGCCCGTTAATTATCCTTGTTCCTTTGAAAGAAGCTGTAACATATTCTGTACGGGTCGGGATTTCGTTTTCCAGAATATCAAGTAATTCTTGAGCATTAAGAATATATGTGAATCCTAATAAAACAAGTAATATAAGTAGATTTTTCATTGAATTATCTGTTATAAGGCTGGTGAGTTAAGATAAACGGAACTTCAATTTTTTCGGCAATATTTTTCCGCACAATAGCAGGAATTTTGATGTTATAGTCTGCAACGGCAACCATAAATTTGCCTTTTAGAGTGATAGTGTCTTTTTCTATAATAACTTTACTTTCAATATTTATAGGTTTTGTGATTCCTTTGGTGGTTAAACTTCCCATGATTTCGGCTATTTTGTTATTTCCGTTTAAAATGTCTTCCAGATTCAAAATTTTACCTGAAAAATTAGCTTTCGGATACTTACCAGATTCGACATAATTTTCGTTAAAGTGTTCTTGCATTAGTGCTTTTTCAAATTCAAAAGACTTCATCAGCAGAGTTACGGCAATTTCGGACGTAGAAATATCAATAATACTTAAAACCTGATTGTTTTCGGCTTTAATATCTTCTACCGGAGTATGAGAATAAAAAGAGATGTACCCCTGTTTGGTGAAGTATTTATTTTGTGCAAATACAGATGTATTAATCACTACAATCCAAAAGATTAGAATAATAAAGCGCATATTTTTAGTTTATGATTACGGTTTTTACTAACATGACATCCATCAGATAACCTGTGCAGATACCTTTGACGATGATTTTCTGCCCTTCTTGCAGAGCTACGGTTTTCATATTTTCTGAAACGGCCATATTACACACAACAGTTTTTGTAATATCTTTTGAGTCTGTTAATGTCACTGTGCTATATCCGTTAAATATATCTACATGTTTTACAACACCCTCAACTTGAATTATTTTGTCCAAATATTTCCGATTAGCTTCTTCTTCATTCTGACTGAAATCACTCGCAATGTTTTCTACAGTTACGGTATAGTCAGAAGCAGAAGCCTTTACATCGGTGTGAGGTTTGTTATAAACTTTAATAAAAACAAATAAAGCTGTCAAAATCACCAAAAGCATAAAAATGCTTGCTATATAAACTATTCTTTTCATTTTGATTTATGGTTAATTTGACAGCTTTATTCTTTTAACTGTCAATTTGATTCTTCAACACAGTGAGCTACGGTAATAGTACCAAACATTGTTGTAGGATGTATTGAGCAATGATAGTTAAAAGTGGTTTCTTCAGTAAAAGTATATTCATATATTGAGCCTTCACCTATCATCATTTCACTTCCGAAATCATCGGGAGCATTCGGGTCATTGCTTGTTACATCATGAGGCATATTTTCTTCTGCCCAAATCCATCGAACAGTATCACCGGGTTTTATGTTTACACTGGCTAATTGTCCGCTTGTGTCCATTTTCCAGTAAATTTCATAGGTAACCGGTTCCGGATTACAAGGAGAAGAAGGCAGACCTTTTTCTACAGTATATTCGCAGGAAAAAGTCAAACAGGTTAAAACAAGCCAGAAGATAGCCGTGTATTTCTTTTTTATTTTAAAATTAAAAACCATAGAGAATGCTGTTCTTGTTTAGTTTTTAATAATCTTAAATATTGCTGATTCTTGCTTGTCTGACGATATTTTTATAAAATAGATTCCACTTTCAAAAGAACTTATATCTATGTTTATAAATGAATTTTGGTTGTGATTGAATATTTCTTTTGATAGTTGTTTACCTTGTAAGTCAAAAATGCTGTATGTATGAACTGAAGATAAAGATTCTATAGTTATTCTGTCTTTTGCAGGGTTCGGATACACAACAAACTTATTTTCTCCTAAAACTTCTCCCACAGAAGCACTGGAGCAATCCTCGCTAAAGATAGTATCTGAATCAACAAGAGGCCAGTTAACAATACTGTAAGCGGCATCGTCAACATCAATACAAGTAAGAGATTCGTTTTCTAAAGCGTTGAAAAAAATGATATTGATATTGTTTCCGTTTTTGAGATTTAAACTTGACAGCAAGTGATTATTGCTGCAATCTATAGCGACAAGAGCAGAATTATTGCTTAAATCTAAA
>CAZVQI010000018.1:0-19792 GCA_964629155.1 uncultured Flavobacterium sp. | reverse complement strand
CGGGTTCCATGCCCCACATTTCCTGTTTTCCTTGAAATGCTGCTTCCCAAAATTCTGCCATGGTTTCGAATATTTTTTGTGGCCATAGGGGTATCGTTTTTCCGGTCGATAATTTTTCCTTCAGAAAAATAAGCTCCGTGAAGATATTAGAAATCGGATAATAATTGAGAAGAGGGGTAAACAAGATTTTACAAAGTGATCCACTTTTTTTCAATTAACCAGACTAAAATACTAGTGCTCCATTCACTAAATTCGTGACGATATAAACGGATTCATGATAGCCAAAACAAAACATGTTTCTATTTCTTACCATTGCAATTAATTGCCAACATGGGTCAATCAGTTACCAATCTTATTCTCTCCTTGTCCTTTATGACCAGGTTCTTGTCCTCAGCCATATCAATAACATAACGCAGAATCGTATCAATTTTCCTGCCTACTTTGGAGAAACCAAAGGTTCGGGCTAAATGGCGGATTAATTCGCTTTCTTCGATGCTCAAACAATTGGACATTATTTCCTGGAGAGCAACCAATATTTCCTCAGGAGCAATATCATCTATATTTCGATTTTCAGTTTCATTATTGCGATAATATTCCAATACCCTGTTGTGATTCCAATAGAACGGTTGGTGATGAGCAGTGGTCATTATCTGTAACTCCTTGACAATCTCATCGAGGTATGCGTTGAGTTTACCACCTGCGCGACTGATATTCCAGCTATCCAGCAATTTTTTGTAAAGCAAGTTCTTGCTGATAGGAGACTCGGTGTTAACCAATGAAGTTATTTGATCTTTAATGAGGTTCCGATTCTCAAAATAATAAATCGTTTCGCTATTGCCATCAGGCAAAGGAGTCATTTCGTGCGAGTTATATTCCTTTTGTCTGGTGGGGTATTGAACAACATCAATGGTTTGATGCAAACTTTCGGTCTGTTGATCTGCTTGCTTATCGATTGGTTCCTGATCTGGCAATGGAGTCTGTTCAGGATTCTCTCTGATATCCTTCACCTTTTCGATTATTTCTTTAATAATCCTGTCTGAATTTTCGAACCAGTCCATCGTCCAAATGCGATGAATATTCCACCCAAGTGCCTGGAGTACGGAAGGCATGACCATTTCTCTGTCATTGGCGGTGTGTGCGTTATAGTAATAATGGCCGTCCAGTATGATGCCTAGAATATACTCGTGGGGCTTGTCGGGATGAATGATGCCGAGATCCAGTTTATATCCGGAAGTTCCAATATTGCATTTAACTTTAAAACCTTCATCGATCAACCGTTTCCTTATAAATTCTGATAGATGCCGGGAGTTATACATATCCTGAATGGATTCAGGTGAAATACCTAATTGTCCACTTTCCGCAAACTGTAGGAATGCCTTTAAGCCAGCTACACCTTCTGCTGCGGTACGGCTGAGATCAATTTGGTCCGCTTTGAGTGTTGCAAATAGATGCATTTCATATCGGGCCCGAGTAATGGCCACATTGAGTCTTCGCCATCCCCCATTACGATTGAGCGGCCCAAAATTCATACTCATTTTACCTTCCTTATCTGGCGCATAACAAATAGAAAACAGAATAATGTCGCGTTCATCTCCTTGGACGTTTTCCAGGTTTTTAATAAAAATGGGCTCGTCTCCCTCGTTAGCATGCTCTTCGATTAAAGGATTTGACATAAAAAGGTCATATAGCTTTTCCTCAATAAGGGCTTGTTGTACCTGGCTAAATGTAACGACTCCTAAACTTAGATTCCTCCTTGCGGAATCACTATAATGGGAATGGATAAAATCCACAATAGCGCTGGCTTCGAATTGGTTGGTTCGAGTTCTTCCTTTGTCATAGTAGCCTGTGATCTGATGGTATTTTACTTTCCGATTCAAATCATCTGCTGATGGAAAAGTGAGTAGCTTGTTGTCGTAGTAATTGGCATTGCTAAATGCTATCAGACTTTCATGTTTGCTCCGGTAATGGCGCAACAAATATTTTGATGGAACAGATAGCGCCAGGCAGTCATCTAAAATGCTTTCTAAATCTTCGATTTCCAGGTTCTCTTCATCAAGTTTTGTCGAAGTGAAAAACGAAGTGGGGGGCATTTGCTTAGGGTCTCCGACAATAATTGCCTGACTCGCCCGGGCCAAAGCGCTCACGGCTTCGCAAGTAGGTAGCTGTGATGCTTCGTCGAAAATTACCAAATCAAAATGCTTGGTGTTCACATCAAAATATTGGGCAACAGAAATCGGACTCATAAGCATGCATGGAGCAATACGGGGAAGTAAGGCCGGGATTTGGTCGAACAATCTTCGGATACTTATCCCTCTTCCTTTGCTTTTGATTGCACGTTGTAAAATGCCAATTTCTGAGCTCCTAATTGCTTCCAAACTTGTGTTGGGGATTTTTTCTGCCAATTTCAAACGCAATTCCTCCCTCGTAAGATTTTTAAAGTCCTTAGCGATCCTTTTATAGTGTGCTATTTTGCTCTCGAATAAACTGACATTGAATAAGCTAAGTGAATCGTTCCTTCCAATCACATCATGCGCTATGGAAGCGTAGGTGATATAGTGAAAGTAATCGGTAATATCCTCACTGCGACATCGACGATCTTCGTAGGCATTTATTAACCAGTGTAAATTTAATTTAGTGCCCTGGCTCCGAATGTGGACATAATTCATCCAATCCTTTAAATGGTGTATATGGTCATCAATGCTTTGGATTTGGACTTTGGATTCCTCGAGCCAATTCATGTTTTGACGGTAGGTGATACCAGTGAGCGATTTGTAATCTTCCTTTAGTTCAGCGACCCTGGCCGCAAAATCCAGATATTTATCGAGTAGGGATTTGTTGTGGTGTGTGATCTCATCTATGTATTTATAGTTGTTTTCTTCTAACTTGAGCAACCACTGACTGAGGGCATTACGTCCCCAGAACTGAAATATATCATTGAGCTGATTTACTGCATTTGCTATTTTATTTACCTCATCTAAGTTGGTTTGTTCCTCTTTATACAGGTTGCTCAAGGCATCCCTTACCTTCTCAAATATGTTTTGATTCAGTAAGTGAATGGTTTCCTGATGAATTTGATAATCTGTAAATAGCTGTTCAACCTCCTCATCGCCCTTTGCAGGAACCTTTTTATACAGGGATAGCAGTTTTTTAATTTTACGTTTCTTAAGCCATTTAGGTAAAAACCAACTCATTTGGGCCTGCTTCCACTGAATTTTCAGGTTGGGAAGGTCGATTTTTAATATATCCCGATGGTAATCAGCTATGATCCTGGCCAGCACATTTTGATACTTCTCAAATGCTTCAGACCATTCCTCAAATAAAAGATACTGGTCTTTTATGGATAAAAATTGAAGCAATGCCAATGAATGGTCTTTGAGATTGCTGAGAGATCCTATCACTTGGATAAAATTATCCCATTCGGACTTTGATTGGATTGAAAAAGGGAAGTGGATTGCTTTGACCAGCAGTTGCGATAACTCCTGGCCCTCTGATAGAACCTTGGTTAATTCCTTTGATTTTATAGAGATAGAATCTCCTAAGGTCGGGGAATATTGCAAGACATTTAAGGCAGCCAATGGATTCTCGGAAGGATGAATGATCATATTTGCTATGGATTGAAACTGCGGAATCCAGTCTGACCATTGTTGCCACAGAGAAGGGGTAAGGTTTTGTATTTCCGTTTTGGAGATGAAATTTGGAGAGAAATTATTATCCCGGTATTTTTCCATTGAAGTGATGCAGTCGTACAGGCTCCAGCCCACCGGCTGTTTCGCGTGCAATACATTCACATATTCACTGATCTCCTCTTTTGCCCTATCCAATCTTTGAGCTTCCAGTTCAAAATCCACCTTATTCACAAATTTCGAAGTTTCAATTGACCTCGCCAATTGTTCAAGGACATCTGATTTTTTGGATTTATTGGAGTGTAGTTCCAGTGTAAATGGGGCAAGTCCAATTTGTTCCAGTCTTTTGTGGACTACATCCAGTGCTGCCTTTTTTGCTGCGACAAATAAGACTCTTTTATTATCGTATAATGCATCGGCAATGATGTTGGTGATTGTTTGAGATTTTCCCGTACCGGGGGGTCCGTGAAGTATAAAACTTCGGCCTTCCTTCGCGGCAAGAGTGGCCTCCATTTGTGAAACATCCGCATCAATAGGTAGGACAAGAGATCCCGAATGGATGCTATCCAGATCTGATTTGGACAAATTCTTGTATTCATCTTTTAACACTAGCCGGCCTTCCACCAAACTGCGGACCATATCACTTTCCAGTAATTTTTCCTGATGGTCAACGATATCTTTCCACAAGATCAGTTTGTTGAATGAGAAATTGCCGAGAACCAATTGATCCAGCACATCCCAGCCTTTGAGTTGCATTACAGCCCTCCGGATGAATCCCATTACTTTGTCCACATCCACCCCTTTATCGTCATACGGTAAATTTTCAAGTGAACTGAGGTCCAGTTTGTACTCTTGGCGTAGATATTCGATAAGGGTAATGTTTATCATCGTTTCTTCTTCCCGGCTCTTGAGCTTAAATTTGCTTTTAACCGACCTTCTGCTTATTTCCACGGGCAGGAGAAGTATGGGTGCTAGTCGAGCGGTATTCTGCCTTTTATGTTCATACCATTTCAATAATCCAACTCCGAGAAACAATGTACTCGAGCCATTCTCCTCAATGGCAATCTTTGCGCTTTTGTGCATATGTGTTAAAATGCGCTCCAAATCCTGTTCATGAAAATAGGTGTGCAAACGGTTGTATCGCAGTTCTTCATTGGCCGTTTGGTAAGTTGGAGAAGAATGATGCAGGGGGGAAGAATACCTGTTGTACTTTCGGTACACTTCTGCGTCAGGATTGGGTAGGATGGAAAAACTTTTTCCCTCCGATAAGGTATCTTCCAAATGGCTGATTTCAATATCCACCAACTGGAGCATATTCCGGGTCCATCGGATGTTCAATAAATTGTTGCGAAGGGATAAGTCAAGTAGTTTCCGTTCCCATATTTTTTGTTTTGTAGCAGGTGTACTTGTGTTCAACAATTCATCCTGATATATGGTACCTATTTCAAAATGGTTTTCCATACTGTTTGTCAGGGAATGCTTAATGGCTTCTTCATCCAATTGACTTTCCGCCCCATTATGGAGTAAGGGTAAGGGGCGAATCCTTTGTGTGCGAGCCCGTTTGATGTCGATGGATAAAATGAATTCCTCCTTTTCGACCAATTGAGCTTCTCCTTTACTCAAGGCATCACTGAATTTGATATTATTTCCCTTACATATGCTGGTAGCTTCAATGGCAGCCAGCTCTCGAATACCTTTTGAGAGTCGTTTTGTGATTGCAGTTTTATCATCATTGCTAACCTGGGAAAATTTATTATCCTGTAACCAGCAGGCGACAAATGCATGGTTACGGACGATAATCAAGATGGGATTTAAATCAACGGCCTCAAAACATGCGGCAAAAAGCAAACTTAAGTCAATGCAGTTCCCGAATTTTTCCCGGTTAATAGTGTGAAGCAAACGCAATCTCTGGCCGGTTTCTTCATAGCCGGGAGGCAGGGCGCTATATATGATTTCTTCTTGTTGGATGGCTGTATATATGGCAGACATGATTTGTAACACCCGTAAAGGATCGTTGCTTTGATAACCTTCGAATGCCGTTTGAAGCCCTTCCTTCTCTATAATTTCAATGGCTTTCCTTTTGATGTGGTAAACATAGGGATGGTTGGGAGTTATGTAAGTAGCAATAAGTTCAGGAAATATCTGGAAGCCACCAAAATGCTCCAAAGGTTGAATGTTGACCGGATGAGTCACCTTGCTGACCACGGTCTCATTTTCAATTATTTCAATGGTCATATTGGACACCTGGGTTTCAGATAGTTTGTCAAGATATTTTCTATTTATCTCTAACTTCTCCAATGGAATGTTCATTTCCTGTTGTGAAGGGATGAACGGAATATGAAATCTAAAAGGCTCTATGAAGGGATGATCTGCTGCTATAACCACTTCGATGGGTGCGGTGTCAGATTCAGATGGATTTTTTATCCTTAAAGACTGGATGGGTTTTATTCCTTTCAGATATAAGGAAATGTTGAGAAAGGGGAGTGTTTCGATTTGAATCTGAGGTGAAGCCTGAATTTCCATTTTTATTCCAATTTAGTATGGTGTGTTTATGGTGTGAATGAATTCGTGTAATGATGTTTTCGGATGTTGTTTGGAATCCGTGATATGGATGAAATACTAAGGAAGTTACGGCGTATATTAGGATGAAAAAACGAAAGAAGCATGATAAGTATTAAGCAGTGGGTAGATATTTGAACTTCCAGTATGAAAAGCTCATAAAGCACATCTAATTGTACGCAAAATTATTCGGATAAACAAAATAATGTAGTAATTGGTAATTTCTCAATTATTTCCGGAGCTCAGATTGTCATTGACACCTTTTAGGCTGGAATCAGATGGGAACCAAATTGTAAAAGTGGGGTGCAATGCTGTCTGTGCGTGGTGGGTCGTATGGTCATTGGGCATGTTCCTGTGCCAGTGATTCATGTGATTATTTTATTCTGTTTTCGTGATAAAATCCAAAGTACCCATGCGGACAAATTCATTTTTCCAAGCCTCGAAGGTGGTGAGAGGTAAATATTACAATGTTTTATTGGACGTCCCAGGCTTACGAAACAGCGGCTCAGTGGTGTAGTAAAATGGGGTCTTGTAACCACCAGGCTTTACAATCCGTTTTGGAATTTGCAGTTGCAATATACTTCAGCTATAGGATTCCTATGGTCGGACAGCTTCCCAGCCGGGCCGCAGGATGGTAAACTACTTGCAACAAAGGAGACCGTAGGCTTACGACGATGCACATCCGGGCAAATCCTTCACCTATTAACGATGTTGATCAAGTAAAATCAAATTCCCGTCGGGGTCGGACAGCATAAGGCTTGCGGGGCCTTCTGAGTTTTCGTCTACCTCACTTGACAAGGCAAGACCGTTATCCTTGAGATGTTTTTGTATCTCACGAATATCTACAAAGGGTTCAACGTTATTTGCATTCTCGTCCCAACCCGGGTTAAATGTTAAAATGTTGCCTTGAAACATACCCTGAAAAAGCCCTATGATTGCGTTGTCATTTTTCATGATGAGGTAGTTCTGTTCCATACTTCCTACAAACACATTGAAACCTAATTTTTCATAAAATTTTTTGGATGCTTTCAGGTCTTTTACGCTAAGGCTGATGGAAAATGCACCAATTTTCATATCGTTTTGATTTGCTGTGTCTAATCTGGTTCAGAGGCCGTTTACTGGTTCAATAGGATCGTAATCTGATAAAATCCTGTTGGAATCGAGTCGGAAATGACTTTAAAAATAAGGATATTTCATTGAATAGTCCAGCTTCCACGATAAAGTGGTGGGAACTGTTTTCTGGGAACCCCTAAGCTCCTGATTTGGGTGAGAAAGTGAGGGTAATCGGGTCGGAGCCAGCCCATTCCCAATGCTTCCCTTCCCGCCACCCGAATGACCTCGGTGGTCTGGGTCAAACCTCCCTATTTTTATACATGAACGCAGGTATGGAAGGTAAACCTCCCTATTATCAACTATGGATTTACTTTATATCGGTCGGCGGTATCATTTGCTACCTGGCGGATTATAGTCAGGCAAAGTCGTCACCTGAACAGCTTCTATACCCTCCATGGACCAGGTGATGGGAACCATTTCCATATAGTTGCACTTTGAGCATAAATCTCCAACGGATCCGATCATGTCCTTGTGCATCGGACAACCGGTAATGATATTTCCCTCCTCATCTGTCAATTCCCCTCTTTCATTTCTGATGTCTTTCAGGTTTACGGTCTGACCACCTTCCAGCTCGATCGAGTGATTGTGCCCGTCATCTTCTGTGTGAAGGGATTCTTCCTGAGCCGGGTTATCATTACCACCGGAATAGGCAAACAGGGTCAGTAATGCAATGAGTGCTGTGATCCATTTACTTGCTTTCATAATTCTCCAATGTATGATTTTGCTCTATTTATTTGGCCAACGATTCTGCTTTGAAGCCGGTATTTCGGATGATATCCAATACCTGTTCTTCGGTAATTCCGTCTGATTTTACGGTAAGGATTTTATCCTTATTTGTGATGTCCACGTTCCATTCGCACACACCGTCTGCTTGATCCAGATGTGGTTTTACCGTTGCTACACAACCACCACAATTGAGATTGGTCTTAAATTGAAATTCTTGATTTTTCATTGTTTCTACTTTTTTTTGATTATAATAAATTGCCTTATATGTTTTTTACAACTGCAAATTTCGACAGATTCCGCCGTAAGATTTACTTCTTCCACTTCAACCGCAGGCTGTTGGTGACCACGCTTATGCTGCTCAATGCCATGGCTCCCCCGGCGATCATCGGGTTGAGTAGGAAACCGTTAATCGGGTACAGGATACCGGCTGCGATAGGAATACCGATTAAGTTGTAGATAAATGCCCAGAACAGGTTTTGCCTGATGGTCGCCACGGTTTGTTTTGATAATTTGATGGCTTCCGGAATTTTGGTCAGGTCCGATGAAATGATGGTCATTTTCGCTACATCCATGGCAATATCACTTCCTTTACCCATGGCAATACTCACATCGGCTGTAGCCAAAGCCGTACTGTTGTACTGAAGTAGCTACTTCCACTTCGGTAGTAATATTGTCCTTTGTAGCTTATGGCATTTGGGTAAGGTTCAACAACGATTTCCAAATAATCACCTTGCCTGGTTTCATGTAAATTCACATCCACCAACATACCTAACACATCACCTACTTTGTTGGGGATTTCTTCCAACAATTTCTTGGAATCTGAAACACCAGCAATTTCTCCATTATCGTCTTTCCCAATGAAAATAGCACCACCCTGAGCATTTGCAAAACCACAAATCCATTTCAGGTATTCGTCTCGCCAAGTTCTTTTGTATTCTATGTTTTGTTGTTCGGGTATTATCAAATTTACATTTTAAATCTCTGAGAATAAGAGTGAATTGCCATTAAATTGGATAAGTACAACGGGGGATAGATTGGTTCAGTAGGATAGGTACTTCATCACCGGCAGGTTTGATATAATTTTCTAAAACATCGGTGGCACAGATTGAACCGAAATCGTGGCACGAAACGAACCGAGGTGAACCTTGATATAAGACAGGTTTGACTTTAATCAGATTCGGGAATTATGGGACGGTGGGCATTCCGTGGGATTCTTGGTTAAACGGCAAAAGGAAGACATTGAGATCATCGGAGTGGGGGCCTACCCTACCCAAGTATGGGTGGCAGGTAAACTCCAATAACCCAGGCTTAGCAAATGGCTAAAGGAAAGTATTGAGATCATCGGAATTGGGGCCTACCGTACCCAAGTTTGGGTGGCAGGTAAACTCCAATAACCCGGGCTTAGCAAATGGCTAAAGGAAAGCATTGAGATCATCGGAATATGTTGATTTGGGATGTACCGCCCTTTGTGGTCCATCGTGCCCGTACCGGGATATGGTAGTTCGTGAAGTCACTAGTGGCACAGAACGAACCGAAATATCCAACCCGTAGTGACAATTCCGGATCCAGGGCAGTTTTTAGTCGATTCGACTTAAGATTTGTGTGAATTTGGATTCCACATTCAGCTTATCAAATAAAGTATTCGATAATTTCAAAGCGTTTTGAAAAGCTGTTTTTAGATTTTCCGGATTCAAGTCCGTTGTGCAGGTTATGTATTCGGAATACCAAAATGTGTCAATATCTTTTTCTAGATTTTTAGTCGGACTTTCCCAATGTTGAGTTTGCTGATTCGCTATCCTGATAAGCCAGAGCAGGTACTTCTGCGCATTGGAGAAACTTTGGTGGGCATGAGCAAATTCTTCCCGCTTGATCAAGTTGCTTGTGGTCAGTAAAACATTCAACAGGGACTGACTTACCCACCTAATATTTTCATTCGTTCTTCTGTCCGGGGATTTTATTTTGATTTCACTGAGCGTTTTCGACAAAATCCCGTTCTTGTCTACCAGGCTCATCTTGTCAAAATCACTAAACTCAACAATTCCTTCCCACGATTTTACGATATCAATTTTGTCGGTCGTTAGAAAGTGAAATTCGCCCCTTATCATATTCTCAAAAATAGCTACTTCACTTCCGTATTCATTTGTGAAATATAGGGAAACAGGATGAATTTGGTTGACCCATTTTTCCCCAGAGAAATTTTCCAGGTTTTTCAGGAAGATATAAAATTCGATGTCAGAATATTTGTCTCCTTCATTTTTGGTGAATGAACCGTACATAAATACAGCCGAAACATTCTCGTCTTGTTGTGCTATAGATTGAGCTTTTTCAATCATTTGTAACTGTACCATTTTTCAGGATTTTATGGGATAATAGTGATGACGCTTATGGCCTGATTAAATGCCATGTTCGTGTTAGAATTGGGTTGTTTTGGACAGTTACTTATAGCTTCATCGGTTTACATTTGTTAAGTTTATCCTGCTTTTTGACAGAAATATCACGTAAAAATACATAAAAATTATTGGCCAAACCGATTTGGTTTATCAGATCCACTCCTGGAAATTCTGGCGATGAATGGTCTGCGTGAGAATGGGGTGATAGGCTTCCACGAATGATTTGGGGAACCTTGTCCGGGCCTTTTTAGGATTCCATTTGAATTCATACGCCGTGAACCGGCCGTTTTGTTCTTCCACGTAATCGATCTCCGCTTTATCCCGGGTACGCCAGTAATATACATTGCCATGGAATGGACCGTAATTCAATAGTTTCTTTCGCTCGCTGATCATAAAATTTTCCCACAAGGCTCCGATATCATTCCGTTCCTGAAGGAGTGCAAAATTGTTGATGACCGAATTTCGAATGCCATTGTCGTAAAAATATATTTTCCGGCTCGTGTTGATCTCATTTCTCAAGTTCCGGGCTAATGGATTCAACCGGAATATGACGAATGATTTTTCCAGCAAATCAATGTAGGAGCTGACTGTGGCTTTATCCACGCCGGTGGTCTGAGCGAGTTCGGCATAAGAAACTTCATTGCCAATCTGCCATGCCAGAGCCTGCAGCAACTTCACCAGGGCCTCGGGTTTTCGGATACCTCCCAATTCCAGAATATCCTTGTAAAGGTAACTTCCTGCCAGGGTAGATAGTATTTCCAGATTGTTTTCGGGGTTTGTAACAACTTCGGGATACATTCCGGTAATTAAAAATTCCTCCAGCCGGCTGTGGGCGTGAGCAAATGAATAATGATTTTTGATTTCACCCCAGGAAAGAGGTAGCAGCTCGTACTGCCATTTTCTCCCTGTAAGCGGTTCGTTGATCGTACTGGACAATTCCAATGACGATGATCCGGTGATAAAAAGTTGCACTTTCTGTCTGGAATCAACGATCATTTTGGCACTTAATCCTATGTTGTGCAAGCGCTGTGCTTCATCGATGAAAACAATCTGATGCTTTCCGATGTAATTTTCAATAAAAGCAGCCGAAGGGTTATCCCAGATGGACTGAGTGGCTGGATCATCCCCGTTGATATATAAAACATCCTCTTCCATGGTGTCTAAAATATGATTGATGAGGGTTGATTTCCCCGCCTGCCTGGGGCCGAGTATAATGATGGACTTTTTGAAATCTATCCTGCTTCGTATAGTTTTTTCTAGGTCACGTTCAATCATAATTTCCGCAATTTATCTATTGAACGCTGAAAGTGGGTCTTATGTTCCCCATATTACGCCTATTTCGGGGAACATATTCCCCATATTACGCCTAATTCGGGGATTACGCAGTTATCTGTCTAAACAAGCAGCACAATTTTAAACCGAAAACACAGCACGATCGAAGCGGGCGGGCCTGCCTGCAGTACCTGCAAAGCCTGTCGTTGGCACACATCTTTTTTTAACATTTCGACGGTCCCTTCATGGAACGCACCTACCGCAGAGAGCGTACCTACGGCACGCAAATCCGGTATTAATCCCTATTTTCTACCCATGCGTTGTCCCTCTGGGACAATTTCGGAGAGTGCCATACAAACGCACCTTCGGTAGGTACTCACCCTCGGTAGCAAAGGGGTATTAGTGTTAATTTCCGTGCCGTCAGGTACGGGGCATGGGTTAAATACAAGATATATCGGCTGATATTATCCTTTTTTAGATGTGTACCAACGATAGTACCTGCAAGGCAGGCAGGCGTACCTCTGGAATCCGGAAATTCACCCTCTGCACTCCGGTTTTTTATCGGCTTCGTACCCTCCGTGGCCACCCCCTGGAATGAATAATATTTTTTGCATATGGTACCTTTTGCAATCTATGGATCCTTAGTAATTGTCAAGCTCATCAGTATTATAGGTCCGTCTGGAGTCACAATATTTTGAATCTTTTGAAAACCCACTTTTTCATAGCAACGAATTGCTCTAAGATTGTCTGGTCTTGGGTCTACACGTACTTCTGAAATAGATAGAATTTTGAAAATTCATTCAATCACTGTTTTCGGTCCAGACTTTTATTTCAGTCCCTTGCCTCATTTGTCCTTCCCATCCCTTTTCATTTATGGCTTGTCCCTTCCAACAAACCGTTCCTTGCCGAGCAGGAAAAGGATGGCCCTGCGGATATTATTGTTCATTGAATCTTCTGATTTCAGTCTGGCCAGATACCGGACGATCTCCAATTTTTTGGAAGGCGATAAATTGTTGAATACATTTTTGGCTTCCGGATTAGCGTTTAATGCTGCCACGAAAGCTGCCGGCGGCTCAATCTCCCTCTTTTCCGGGTCATACCGAACGGTAATTTCCACCTCTTCGCCAATGCGTTTAGGTGAATTTTTGAGCATGGTCATATTGACGTACAATCGCCATTCACCGCTGTATTTCACCAATGTCTGGGTGTAGGGCTTACCGTTGAGAACCCCGCAGATGGGAACGGGCCCCTTGTCCTTGCCGGCCTGCCTGAATACGTTCTTCAGGATATCCTCCGGCACAAAAACGAATGGGTTTCCTACGATAATTTCAATCTTAGCCGTGAATTTGTCCAAATTTTCCCTGGTTTATAATTGGTCAATTGGTTTATGGTCAACTGCGTTTTTGTCGTTGTCCAATGTGATAAATGAGTTGTATGCAATTTCAATGATATTGCCTTCAACATCAGCTAAGTAAAAGAAAATTCCGCCAAAGGGCGGTTCTGTCGGATCTTTTAAAATGTTTACTTTGTCTTTCAGTTGCTCGTATAGTTCCAATACTTCTTCTTTGCTGCCCACATTGTAGCCAATTGTCACGGAGCGAAAGCCTTGCCCTCCAGAGTCTACGCCGATAAATTCCGCCAGCGTTTTTCTGTCGCAAATGCTCAATAAAAATCCATTGAGTTTATAAAAGGCAATGTCTTTGTTACTGGCCACCGTGGTCCAGCCAAGTACTTGTCCATAGAATTTTTTCATAGCGGTCAGGTCATCCACCCCGATGGTCAATACACTGATTCTTTGCTCCATGCTACTTTTTTCGCTTGTAATGCAACTGTGTTAATCCTGTGTCAAATGACTTCGAACTGACCAATTCAAGGAGTTGTTCGGGTCTGTTGTCTTTGAATAACCTTGTCCCGTTTCCGAGCAATACAGGTACTACTGAAATGGTCATTTCATCGATCAGGTCGTGCTGTAAAAGTTCATGTATAACTGCTGCACCCCCATCGCAATAAATGTTTTTCCCATTCTCAGATTTGAATTGTTTCACTAAGTCTGGAATGCTTTCTCCATAAAAAGTAGTTCTCCCTATTTTTGGCCTTTCAGTTCGGGTTATCACATACACATCTCGCTGTCCATTGTCGTAATGGGAAGAACCAATTTCTTTAAGCACGTAATCATAGGTCTTTCTCCCCACAATTATGGTGTCAATGTTTTCGAAAAATTCCGCATATCCGTAGTCTTCTCCTTCTTTTTCAACTAAATTCAGAAAACTCAGGTCATCATTGGGTTTCGCAATGTATCCGTCGAGACTGGTGGCTATGTAAAGTGATATTTTTCGCATACCGTGTAAAAATAAATTTTCCTTTTCGCTTACCCCAATATCTCTTTGCGTCTTTTGTGGCCCTTATATAAAAAAGTCTGAATAAAAACAACTCAACGGAAAAGTGCCCACCAGATTTTCGTGTCTTCGTTAGTTTTATTAATTTTGCTATCATGATGATGACCGTAATGCTATAATAACCTCTTTGTGCTTAGTTTCTAAGCAACACGCTTTAATTTCATGGAGCGTGCCTCACTTTGTATTTGTAATTTTTAATCTAAAAACCAGGCCCATGGGGAATATACCCTGATGGATATGGTGGTTTTTAAAAACACAAAATTCATGTCAGATCTATTAAACAAAGAGGAATTAGAGCATTTTATTCATAAGGGTTATGTACGTATTGATCATGCATTCTCGCGTAAAATAGCATCAGATGCCTTGGATATACTGTGGAATGACTTACCGTTCGACAGATCAGATTCCAACACCTGGTCGGAACCTGTCGTTCGTCTGGGGATGTATACCCAGCAGCCATTTGTTGATTCTGTAAATACACCCCGACTGGAATTAATTTTTGATCAATTGGTCGGTAACGGTAAATGGATACCTTGTCGAAGCGTAGGAACCTTTCCAGTCCGATTTCCTTCGGATAAAGAACCCAATGATACTGGAATCCATGTAGATGCAAGTTATCCGGGAGATGATCCCCATAATTATTTTGAGTGGCGAATCAATATAAGGTCAAAAGGCAGAGCTTTATTGATGTTGATTTTATATTCGGATGTGGGTGAGAATGATGCGCCAACCATTATTTATGAGGGCTCTCATCTGGATGTAGCAAGGTTATTACATCCCGAATGGGAAGCCGGACTTACATTTATGGAATTGGCAAGCAGGTTACACGATTTGCCGAAATGGAAAGAAATTCGTGCCACTGGTGAAGCCGGTACCGTTTATTTATGTCATCCTTTTTTGGCGCATGCAGCTCAGCAGCACCGGGGAAGTAATCCTAAGTTTATGGCTCAACCACCTTTGTTGTTAAAGGGAGAGTTGTCAATATCAGATTCGGATGCCCCCTATTCCCCTGTTGAACAGGCAATTCGTCTGGGCATAGGATCATTCTAAACCGGTTCTAATAAAGGAGGTTGTTTCTGAGCAACCTCCTTTTTCTCTGTTGTGGGTTTGTAATCATCTCCTTTTACCAGACATACGTTAACCGCTCCCTCTTCGCCTGGTAAAATGCCCATTTGAGTTCTGCCCATATCAACTTCGTGAATACTTATATTCAAGACTAACGAGGTTAAGTCTGAAAGGGGCTGATAAGTTTGATGGTTCATAGTTTTTTAATTCAATGCGAGTCTTACGTTTTATTTCTTGGCCGTTTGGTCCTTTGTCTCTCAGTGCATGACGTTCTGCCATTGCCCAATACGAGATGTGACTGGTTGACAGTGTAAATATACTCCAGACAGTGGTTACCGGATTTGATTTTTTGCCTACTACATGACACATAATTACTCATATATATTACGCAAATAAGGCAAATTTAGGCCTGGTCCGTGACAGCCCTATGTCAGCAGTCTGGAGAAATTATGTGATAGTAGTCAAAAAAGATCAGGAAATACTGTAGACCACTAACGTTCTGCGACTATGCGAAGTTTTTCCAGGAGCTTGCTCAAAGGGAAAATTCTGCAAAACCGTCTGATGCGTGGATTTGGCTCAATTAGTTGGTTTTAGATCAAAACGTATCTTTTCGTATCAAAACGTATCATTTTTTATTGCCGTATCAAAACGTAATCGTACAGCAACGCTGTGGAAGCTACGTTTCCTGACGGCACTCGTCAAATTGTTTTTCAAACAACCGAATCGGGATTTGCAACCGAAGATGCAATTAGACATTTGGTAGATTGGTATAATTCCGAGAACGAAGTTCATACCTTGATTAAAGTTGCTTCGTTCATTTACGATTTTTTGGGTATCCACCCTTTTCAAGGCGGAAACGGAAGATTGAGCCGACTTCTTTAAATTATGTTGTTATTGAAAAATGGTTACAATTGGATTCAATATGTAAGTTTTGAACACGAAATAGATAACCGCAAAGCGGAATATTATCAAGTGCTTAGAAGTTGTCAGGCAAAACGTCCAAACGAAGATATAACGGTTTGGGTGTCGTTCTTTTTGAATTGCTTAAAAAATCGTGGGTCTGCTAAAATAAAAATTCAAATTGCCCAATTCTGTTGTCCGCTTTTCAACAATGGTTTCTTGTGTCTGCACTTTGTTGTCAAGACATCGCTTGGTTCATGGGAGCGCACGCATCGGGTAAAGTGGTTGTCTCTCAGATTTCAATTGTTTCACTAGGTCTGGAAGGCTTCCTCTATAAAAAGTAGTTCTCCCTATTTTTGGCCTATCAGTTCGGGTTATCACATAAACATCTCGCTGTCCATTGTCGTAATGGGAAGAACCAATTTCTTTGAGCACGTAATCATAGGTCTTTCTCCCCACAATTATGGTGTCAATGTTCTCGATAAATTCTGCATAACCGTAGTTAGGCATAGGCTATCGTATTTAATTCTCCGGCTTTTATGTTTCTTGTCTGAAAAAATAAATTTGAGACATTTTGTTTATATCAAAATGCCGTCATACCGCCATCAATCACCAATTCCGAACCTGTGGAAAAAGCTGATTCTTCCGAAGCCAGATAGATAGCACCTTGCGCCACCATTTCAGGCTCTCCAAAATGTCCAATTGGCGTTATCGCAAGCATTTCTTCAGGATTTGGAACCAACTCCATAAGATCCGTATTTATATAACCCGGATGAATGCTGTTTACACGAATTCCTTTTCTGGCAAGATGTAATGCTGCTGATTTCGTAAACAACCTAATACCGCCTTTCGAAGCACAGTAAGCCAAAAGTTCGGGATCGCCCACCAAACCTGCAGCTGAGGAAATATTGATGATAGATCCTTTATTCTTCTTTCGTAACATTGCTTCCGCTCCATATTTTGTTCCGAGAAAAACGCTATCTAAATTAACATTCAGCACCTTTTTCCAGCTCTTGTATGTCGTAGTTTCTAAGTTTCCGTGTGTGCCTATTCCTGCATTGTTTACTACAACATCCAATTGACCATATTTTTCCACAACTGCATTTATCACTTCCTTCCAGCGTGCTTCATCAGTTACATCTAATTGTAGCGCCAAGGTTACCGCTCCAGTTTCTCGAAATTCACTTTCCAGCTTTTTAAGACTGTCCATATTTATATCTGTAATCACAGTGATTGCACCTTATCTGATAAAACCACTGGCTATTGCTTTACCTAAGCACTTTGCCGCTCCTGTAATAAGTGCCACTTTGTTTTCTAATCTTTTCATAGAGATTCATTTGTTTTTTGAATTTTAAAAATCACTTCCCACGGTTTGAAAGCGCAAAGAATGTAATACTGGTTTCAGGCAATTCTACATTTCCCGCTTTTACACTTTTACCATTAATTGTTGGTAATTCGTCATTCCCGGTTAAAGCTAATTCTTGACCATTCAGCATTACAGTTGTTCCCTCCAACTCATTTGAAGTCAATGTATATTGTTCAGCATCGGATGCAAGATTAATTGATGTTGCTTTTTTATTGGTATTGATGATTAAAATTGTTTTACCATCTTCAGTGCCTTCAAGATTATGAGCAAATATATATACGCCCTCTTTCCCTGTTCCTGCATCATAGACCTCTGTCCCCATTAGTTTTGCCCAAAGCAATGCTGCCCAATAGTTGGGTTTTGGCAAATAAGTGTCTTGGTCAATCAAACTATATTCACTTGCCAAGAAAGTATTGTGAATTATTACTTTGACACCTTTTTTAGCCAATGAACCGTGTTGATATAGATAGCGGAAACAATCCAAAAACGTGGCTGCATAAGGGTCGCCACCTGCTGCGGCTTGTGCTGTTTTGGTAATCCAAATTTCTGTACCGGGCATATATTTGTCCCGAAGTTCCATATAAAAAGCTGCGGATTGGTCTGTACGTTGCAACCAATCTTTATCCAAGGCATTCTCTGCTTTTATAGAAAACGGGCCTTCATTCATCATACGAATGGAAGCAGCTCCATAAAAATGATAGGAAAACACATCAAATGTGGGCTTTGGTTCAGCGGACATTAAATCTTCAGTCGCAAGGATTTTCATTCCTGGCTGGTCAAAAGTTACCCCGTCCATTCCTTCGAGTACTGCACCAGGGCCAAGGGTTATCATATTGGGAACTTCTTCTTTAGCCCAAGCATTAAAAGCAGCTACATCTTTCGCAAAATAGGATGCATCATACTCAGGATTCATTAGACCACCAGACAATGGCATCGTTGGTTCGTTGAAAAGTTCAGCGGCAGCAATGCTTCCACCCAGACTTTTCGTATAGTTAACTAATTTTTGTGCTTCTACAGGTGTCCATATGCCATCTTGATTACGCACACCGTTCGATACGGCAAAGGATGTGACCAATTCTGAATTTGTTGCTTCCAAAAAATCAATTACACCTTTCCATTGGCTCCTGGTCAATACATTTAAAAATCCCTCGGGAGCAGGTTGAATAGGCTCATCATTATCCTGAAAGTAAGTAGCATTTGACCATGTACCACTAACACGCACATAGGCAGGAGCAAGACCTTTGGCTAAATTTAAAATTCTTTTGTTGGTTAAATCAACCGGGTCAAGTTTTCGATACAGCTCAGGATTCTTTTGCGACACATCGTAGGTTCCGGTAGCTTCGGCAGACGGCAGGCTGTCCATCATCTTGTAGGGTTTCCAAAACTCTCCACCTACAACTTCAACCATTTCCACATTATAAGATTGAAATCCCTCGCTTACTGTTCCAATTTGTTTCATTTCCGTTGGATTGATATTTAGTGCGTCTTCATTTTTCTTGTCTGTATTTTGACATCCAACAATTAGCATTAGAGCTACTGCAAGAAAAGATGTAATTGCTGTCTTTTTCATAACCGTTATTTTGTTTTTTGTAAACCGATAAGGCTACCTCCCAAAAGTCCGGCAATTGTTCCTTTACCACCATCTTCTCGAAAGGATTTCACGATTGGTTTGTCGTCGCTTTTAGAAATTACAACAGCATCATACAAGGTAAAGTCGTTGTTTGCAAGTAAGTTTTTTAAGGCGGATAAGCCCTCATAAGCTTGGGTTTCACTTTTGAAATCCACAACTACCATTTTAGATAAACTCATTTTTTTCGTAATTTTTATTATGCTTACTTTTTAAACGGTTTTCGGCTTGTCTATTGTGTTCTTTCTTTAGCTTGTGCCTAACATGTTCATATACAAAATACTACGAAAAATTATGCAGACCGTGAACTGTTGTTCTCAACTCGTCAGGACAATCGCAAGAAATCAAGTGACTAACACCTTTATTAGATAATCATTATCCCATCCGGCTGTTTTTCTTTTTCCTTTCACCCCCCGTTTCAGTGTTTTTTCATTCTTAAGTTTGTTGATGGCTATATGCCTTAGGATTGCCATATACTGGGCTGCATGGTCTTTGCGAACTCGGCAGTCATCTTCCCGGAATGCAACGTCTAACACCAAGTGTAGTTTATTTTCTATACCAATGATTTCGGACAATAACATTATGCCATCCATTATCTGCGGGTAAGCTCGAAATATAATATCTCGATTCTTGTCTGTTCACTGTTACCATAAAATGGTATAAATCCCGAATGAAATTATAATTTTTGTCTTGACAGCGGACTACCGTACCTTTGCACTCAAATCATACGAAACCACGAAAATGGGGAGTCCACG
>CAZVQI010000017.1:0-19893 GCA_964629155.1 uncultured Flavobacterium sp. | reverse complement strand
TCATATTTTGAGTGATTTCGACAGCATTCGTACTCCAAGGAGTAATCATCGCAGCACGGGGACCAATAAAAAATCCTTCGATGTCTTTTTGTTCGATTTTTCGGGCGTTACCGAAGAGCCAACAAAGTTTAGAAATAGTTTCCGGATATAAATCAGAGATAGCCTGAACAGCGTAAACTGTTTGGTTTGGGTTTTCAAAAAAGTGAATCATTGTGTAGTTGTGTTGAAAGTGCAAAGTTATTTCTTTTTAATCTGAAAGTCAAAAGTTGAAGATTGAAAAGTCTTAAGTTTTTATCTCACTAAGCTCTCATACTTGAAATATTTGACTACATTTGCCCTCTATTTAGAATTATTACAATTAATACCAAAATGAAAAACATCCTTACAGGAAGTCTGTTAATTTTAGGAGGCTTATTAACTATACAAGCACAATGTACCACCATAACCGGTTTAAATGAAAATTTTGATAACTGGAATGACATCGATAAATGTTGGAATGCAGAAAGCAGTGAAGCTATGATTTATCATAAAGAAGGTAGAATCGTTTTTTATTCGATGATGAATCCAAACGAAAATATGATGCTTTCAACCCCAAAAGTCAAAGCCGGTAAATATTCCCTTTCCTTTGAGGCTCTAAACAAAGGAGCTAAAGCAACTCTTGTACTTTATCGTTTGGAAGACCTTTCTTCTCCTTCTACTTTCAAAGCGATGTCTCAAGAAATCGAAATATCAGAAGGGAAAAGAAACTTTACTATTACTCTTCCTGAAGATAACCATATCGGGTTTAAAGTATTACTTACCGGAGTTCATCATGCCTTTTATTTGGATAATGTAATTCTGAAACCTGTTTCCAAATAAATCTGACCACAAAAAGTGCCTTGATTTTTAAGGCACTTTTTGTTTACATAATTTCTATCCAAATCATTTCCTCATCTCTTATTATCATTAATTCGTACAAAATCAATTTTCTATGATAAAAATCATATTTTAAGATTGATTATAGAAAGACCTTTGTGTCGGGTAAAAATGAGCAAATTATGGAATCAAATCATTGCTTCCATTGTGGAGATGAATTCTCAGAAAAACAAAAAATCGTATTTGACGAAAAATCATTTTGTTGTGTAGGTTGTAAAACTGTTTACGAAATATTCAAACAAAGTGATCTTACTTCGTATTACGAAATTGAAAAAAATCCGGGAGCTACACCACAAGATACAAAAGGAAAGTTTGATTTTCTGGACAACGAAAACATTGTCGATAAACTACTCGACTTTAAAGAAGATGATATTCATATCATCTCGCTCTTCATTCCGCACATTCATTGTAGTTCATGTATCTGGATACTCGAAAACTTACATAAACTGCAAGACGGAATCATTACTTCACAAGTTAATTTTCATCAGAAAAAAGTACGAATAAGCTTTAATCCGAAAAAAACCACCGTCAAAAAAATAGTTCTATTATTGGCTAAAATCGGTTATGAGCCTTATATCAGTTTAGAAAATTATGACAAGAAAAAAACTAAAGTTGACCGAAGCCTTATTTATAAAATAGGAGTAGCTTTCTTTTGTTTTGGTAACATTATGCTTTTATCTTTTCCTGAATATTTTGAAGTTCAGGATTTTTGGTTAGACCAATACAAACCTTTTTTCAGATGGTTAATATTTGCTCTTGCTTTACCTACCTTTTTTTACTCCGGAAGTATATATCACAAAGCTGCTTACCACAGTCTTAAAGCTCGAACTTTTGATATCAATATTCCCATATCTTTAGGAATTATTGTAATGTTTATTCGGAGTACTATTGATATAATTTTCGATTACGGACAAGGTTTTTTTGACAGTTTAGCTTCACTTATTTTCTTTATGCTGTTAGGAAAATTATTCCAACAAAAAACCTATGACTTTTTATCTTTTGAAAGGGATTTTAAGTCCTATTTTCCGATTGCAGTTACTAAAATAAATTCGGATAAATCCGAAAGTTCTGTTTCGGTCTATGAGTTAAAAAAAGGAGATCGCTTACTCATTCGAAATCAAGAGCTTATTCCCGTTGACGGAATATTGATTAGCGACTCTACCCATATAGACTATAGCTTTGTTACCGGAGAAGCTGTTCCTATTGCCAAAAAATCAGGAGATAAGATTTTTGCAGGAGGAAAACAGTTAGGAAATATTATTGAAATGGAAGTTTTGAATTCAGTTTCTCAAAGCTATCTTACTCAGTTGTGGGATAACGAAGTTTTTTCAAAAAAAAACAACCAAAGTTATACTACACTGATTACCAAAATGAGTCATTATTTTACTCCTGCTCTGCTTTTAATTGCTTTTGTCGGACTCGGATTTTGGTTCCCGAAAGATATTAATACAGCTTTTAATGTATTTACAGCCGTGCTGATTATTGCCTGCCCTTGCGCTTTGGCTCTTTCTACGCCTTTTACTTTGGGGAATATTATCCGAATTTTTGGAAAACAAAAATTCTATCTGAAAAATACAACTGTTATTGAACAGATGTCGAAAATAGATACTATTGTTTTTGATAAAACCGGCACCATTACCACCAATAGGAATTCCAACATTCAATTTGAGGGAACAGAACTTTCGGAAGAAGACCTTATCGGAATTAAAAACTTGGTACATATTTCTAATCATCCGCTTAGTCGAAAATTGTATGAACATTTACCCGAATTGAAAAAAGTAGAAATCAAGGATTTTCAGGAAATAACGGGAAAGGGGATACAAGCTGTAGTAAACGGAAGACTTTACAAGATTGGCTCATCCTCATATATAAGAGCTACTTCAGCCAATAACTTACAGACCAATGTCTATATAAGTATTGATGGAAAATTTGTAGGAAAATATATATTTGATAACCAATACAGAGAAGGAATAAGTCAGCTTTTTGAAGACTTATCAAAAAATTATGAGCTTAAAATTCTTTCCGGAGACAACGAGGGCGAGCGAAAAAAATTAGCATCTATTCTACCCTCCTCTACAGAGATGGTTTTTAATCAAAAACCTGAACAAAAACTACAATTTATCGGAAATCTTCAAAGTCAGGGAAAAAATGTAATGATGATAGGTGACGGACTAAATGATGCGGGTGCTTTAGCTCAAAGCGATGTCGGAATTTCTGTTTCTGAAGATGTAAATATTTTTTCTCCTGCCTGTGACGGCATTCTTGATGCAACAAAATTTCGTCAAATCGGTCAGTTTTTAAAATTGTCCCAAAAAGCTATAAAAACAATCAAAATGAGTTTTACCCTTTCAATAGTGTATAATGTGATAGGACTGGCATTTGCTTTAATGGGGAAACTTTCTCCGTTGGTTGCAGCGATTATTATGCCTTTGAGTACAGCTACTATAATTAGTTTTGTAACCATTGCTTCAAACTATTATGCAAAAGTCACTTTAACTAAAAAATAACAAGCTTATTCTCTTAGTATCAATACACTTTTAATGAATATTTTCCGTATCTTTACAGTAAATTATAAAAACTTATAAGTTATGGCAAAAAGTAAATCAATTGGTGTCAAACCAAAAGTTTCAAAGAAAGTTGCCGACTTTCTTTCTGTATTATTGGCAGATGAATTCGTACTGTATCTTAAAACAAGAAATGCACACTGGAACGTAGAAGGGCCTGATTTTCACACTATGCACCTCTTTTTTGAGGAGCAATATACAGAACTTGCTACAGTAATTGACGAAGTGGCAGAACGAATCAGAAAAATTGACCATTATGCTCCGGCTACTCTTACAGAATATTTAGAGCTTACACATCTTTCAGAAAAAAGAACCGGAAAAAACGATTCGCTTACATTTATTGCTGAATTATTAAGTGATTACGAATCAATCATTACTTATATCAGAGAGCAACTTAAAGCTCTTGAAGATGAAATGGACCAAGGAACAGAAGATTATGTTACCGGTCTTATGGAACAACATGAAAAAACAGCTTGGATGCTTCGTGCTCACCTAAAGTAAACACTTTTCTCATACTTTTTTAAACTAAAACGGTCTAAAAACTTCTTTTTGTTTTCAGACCGTTTTTCTTTTTGATAAGAGATTTTACTTTAAAATTTCGAGTGAATTTTTATCAAAAGACTTCACTTTCTTTAAGCTTTTCGGTATTGGCAACGAGCTGTAACTCGTCAATTATTTTGTCTAAATTCCCATTCATAACTCCATCTAAGTCATAAATTGTAAGCCCTATTCTGTGATCGGTTACTCGACCTTGCGGATAATTATAAGTTCGAATTTTGGCAGATCGGTCTCCACTACTTACTTGAGAATTACGCTTTTTAGCATCTTCTTCTTGTTTTTTGGCAAGCTCCATTTCGTAAAGTCTAGAACGAAGAACTGCCAAAGCTTTTTCTTTATTTTTATGTTGTGATTTTTCATCCTGGCATTGTGCTACCAATCCGGTTGGAATATGTGTCATACGCACTGCCGATTTGGTAGTATTTACAGACTGTCCTCCGGGACCTGAAGAACAAAACAAATCAATGCGAACATCATTCATATCAATATGCACATCAAACTCTTCTGCTTCCGGAAGAACCATCACGGTAGCAGCAGAAGTGTGCACACGACCTTGTGTTTCTGTTTGCGGAACGCGTTGTACACGATGTACACCTGCCTCATATTTCAGCGTACCATAAACATCCTCTCCGGTTACTTCAAAAATAATTTCTTTAAATCCTCCTGAAGTTCCCTCATTAAAATCTACCACCGAAGTTCTCCAACCTTTGCTTTCACAGTATTTGGTGTACATTCGATATAAATCTCCTGCAAAAATACTTGCCTCATCCCCTCCTGTTCCGGCACGAATTTCAACCATCACATTCTTAGCATCTTCAGGGTCTTTAGGAATCAGCATAAATTTAATTTCTTCTTCTAACTGCGGAAGCCTTTCTTTAGCTTCTTCAAGCTGAAGTTTAGCCATTTCTACCATTTCGGCATCACTTCCGTCCTCTATAATTTCATTAGCTTCAGTGATGTTATTATGTAAACGAACATACTCCTCCCTTTTTTCGTTAAGGGCTTTCAGTTCTTTGTATTCCTTATTAAGTGCAACATAACGCTTTTGATCTGCAATTACATCGGGCTGAATAATCAAATCCGAAACCTCATCAAAACGTTGCTTAACATACTGCAATCTGTCTAACATCTTCCAAAATTTTTTAGGACTGCAAATTTACTCTTTTTTAGTCAAAGTACAGTAGCAGATTATATAATAAAACATAAAAAAATAACAATATGTTTCTATAGCCTAACATATTGCTTATCAAATCAATATTATTTTCTTTATAATTTCAGTTCATTCGGTATGGTGCACACCGGAATCGGATTCATCTTGTGTTGGTTAATAGTGTTTAATCGAACGTAAATTTCAAACACTTCTCTTTCTCTACCTGTAAAATCTTCAGCTGTTTTGCCGTTTTGGTGGGCGATCATTGCTTTTTCAAGTTCATCGTAACTTGCTCCGAGCTGGTCTTCGTCCGAGCGATTATCTCCGAAAAGTCCATCTGTCGGAGGGGCTATTAAAATAGATTCCGGCACTCCTAAATATTCTGCCAACTTATATACTTCAGATTTCATCAAATCTGCTATCGGACTTATATCAACACCTCCGTCTCCGTATTTTGTATAGAAACCAACACCGAAATCTTCTATTTTATTACCCGTTCCTACCACCAAATAAGAACGAATCCCCGCATGATAATATAACGTAAGCATTCGTAGTCTGGAACGCGTATTGGCTAAAGTCAAGTTCAATCTGTATTCATCGGTATCTGTGGGAATCTGTTTTTTAAATTCTTCAAACGTAGAGGTCAAATTTGTTTCAATACTCTGTACGTTCGGGTATTTTACTTTTAATAATTCAATATGCTCTCTTCCTCTAATCACTTGCGAATGAGATTGATGAATCGGCATTTCGACACAAAGCGTTTCTAATCCTGTTTGGGCGCATAAAGATGAGGTAACAGCCGAATCAACTCCTCCTGAAATCCCTACCACAAAGCCTTTAACCCGAGCTTTTTCGGCATAAAACTTTAACCAGTTTACTATATATTCATTTACTTTTGGCGTTTGAAAACCTGATTTCATACGTTATTTATAATAAAATTAGTATTTAGAAGTTATCTTTGTAATTATTTTTGTTTCAGTTGCACAAGTTTTGTTTTATTACCATAATTTCAGACTGTGACTCTGTTTCTGAATAAAAAAGTAAAGGTATCTTTTTTGATTTTAAACAAAAAACGAAATATGAAAAAACTTCTTTTATCTGCTTTTATGGTCATTTTACTGGTTTCATGTAAACGGAAAAGCGAACTCGAAAAAGCAATTGATGCTATTGATGTTCAAGTCGTAATAGAAAGATTTGACAAAGAGTATTATGAAACTCCTGACCATGATTTAGGTAAAATCAAAACAAAATATCCACAATTCTTTCCTGCACACGTCCATGATTCGGTTTGGTTTAAACAAAAAAACGATACTCTTTTTGCCGAATTATATCAAGAAGTTCAGAAAAGTTTTCCTGACGTAAAACAACTCGAAAAAGAATTGACCTCGCTTTTTAAGCACATCAAGTATTATTTTCCGAATGAAAGACTCCCTAAAGTAAACACAATTATTTCGGAGGTTGATTATAACTTCAAAGCATTTTACACTGATACAATCGCTATTATTTCTCTCGATTTATATTTAGGAAAAGACCATCACTTTTACGAAAGAGATAAATACTTGAGAGAAGAATTGGTTCCGAGACAAATGATGCCTGATTTAGTAAAATCTTTTGCTCATAAAAAAATTCCGTATCCGAATCAAGGAGATTTTTTGTCAAGAATCGTTTACGAAGGAAAAATACTGTATCTGAAAGACTTACTTATTCCTGATTTTACTGATGAAGAAAAAATAAATTACTCAACTGAACAGCTCAAATGGGCTTATGCTAACGAAGAAAATGTTTGGAGATACTTTATAGACGAAAACATTTTATATAGCTCGGACCCTACTTTACTTTCCCGATTTGTCAATGTAGCTCCGTTTTCTAAGTTTTATTTGGAAGTGGACAATGAATCTCCGGGAAGAATCGGGACATGGATTGGTTGGCAAATCGTACGAGCGTATGCTAAAAATAATCCTCAAGTTCCGTTAGAGGAATTGTTGAGAAAAAATGCAGAAGAACTTTTTAAACTATCAAAATATAAACCTAACAGATAATGAGCAAATTAAAATCCGAAGTTGTATTTACAATTGAATTAGACGAAAACAAAATTCCCGAAAACATCTTTTGGACAGCCAAAGACGGAGGAATAGAAAACGAAGAGAGTAAATCTATTATGCTTGCCATTTGGGACAGTAAAGCCAAAGAAAGCCTTCGTATGGATTTATGGACAAAAGATATGCCCGTTGATGAAATGAAGCTTTTTTTTCATCAGAATTTTGTAGCTATGGCTGACACGTTTCAAAGAGCTACAGGTGATGAAAGAATGGCTGAAACCATGCGAGATTTCGCTTCATATTTTGCTGAAAAAATGGAACTCATTAAATAATTACATCAAAAATTATTTTGTAAAACTAAATCCCTTTAAAGAGTAAAACTCATGAATGATTTAAGTAATTACAGAAAATCTTACGAAAAAAGTGAACTTTTAGAAAATCAGATTCCTGAAGATCCTATGAATTTATTCAACCGATGGTTTTATGAAGTTGAAGAATTCGGAGGAGTAGGCGAAGTCAATGCCATGACGGTCTCTACTATCGGGTTGGACGGATTTCCGAAAGCCAGAGTAGTTTTGCTTAAAAAATTCTACGAAGAGGGATTTATTTTTTACACCAATTATGATTCAGAAAAAGGAAAAGCAATCCTAAATAACCCGAACATTTGTCTGTCTTTTTTCTGGCATTCTATGGAAAGGCAAGTAATTATCAAAGGCATTGCCGAAAAAACTCCTGTAAACATTTCTGACCATTACTTCTCATCAAGACCGAACGGAAGCAAATTAGGTGCAATTGTTTCTCCTCAAAGTCAAATTATTCCTTCCAGAGAGTATTTAACTCAGAAGCTAACGGAATTAGAGAAACAATATGAAGGCAAAGAAATTCCAAGACCTGAAAATTGGGGAGGATTTTTAGTTCGTCCTGTCAGTGTGGAGTTTTGGCAAGGTCGTCCTAATCGTTTGCATGACAGAATCCGATATACTCTACAAAACGATTATTCGTGGAAGATAGAAAGGTTAGCACCTTAATTCTCTTTTAAAAAAATTTTTTTTATAAGTTGTTGTGTAACAACTTTCGGTTTTATGTGTCCAATACACAATTCAACTCTAAAAATAAAATATGAGCCTAAAATCAAAGGTTATCCTTATTCTCTTTTTATTGACTTTTTCAATAAATTTTGCCCAAAACCGATACACCTTAAGTGGAACCATTATTGATTCAGCTACTAATGAAACTCTTATCGGAGTCAGTATTTCGGTTAAAGAAGCCAACATCAATACTATGACCAACGAATATGGTTTCTATTCGATTTCTGTACCGGAAGGAACTTATACAATAGAAGCGAGTTATTTAGGATATACTCTTTTCTCAGAAAAAGTTTCGGTTAACGGAAATCTCCGAAAAAATATTGCGATGCAGTCTTCGGAAACAATGATTGAAACCATTGAAATTACCGGAAGTAGCAAGGCTGTAAATATCCGAAAAGCCGAAATGAGTGTTAATAAACTTTCGGTAGAAGAAATCAAAAAAATGCCTGTAGTGTTGGGTGAAGTCGATATACTAAAATCCATTCTTACTCTTCCCGGAGTTACCAATGCCGGTGAAGGTGCTTCCGGATTTAATGTAAGGGGTGGTGCTGCTGACCAAAACTTGATTTTGTTGGATGAAGCTACGATGTACAGTTCGTCTCACCTTTTTGGTTTTTTCTCCGTCTTTAATTCCGATGCCATTAAAGATATGAAATTGTACAAAGGTGGGATTCCCTCTCGTTTCGGAGGTCGAGTTTCATCGGTTTTGGATATTTATCAAAAAGAAGGAAACAGTAAAGAATTCCACGGAACAGGAGGAATTGGGGCTATATCTTCTCGTTTAATGCTCGAAGGTCCCATTATAAAAGACAAGGTTTCTTTTTTAGTGGCCGGAAGAAGTTCGTATGCACATTTATTTTTAAAACTTACCGACAACGAAAATTCCGCATATTTTTATGATCTGAACACAAAAATAAATTATAAAATAAACGAAAACAACAATTTATACCTTTCAGGATATTTCGGTCGGGATGTGTTTGACATACAAAATGCTCTGAAGAATTCCTTCGGAAACTCACTTTTAAACCTACGTTGGAATCATATTTTTTCAGATAATTTATTTACGAATATGTCCGTAATTTACAGTGATTACTATTACGGACTAACTCTTGATTTTATTGGACTTAACTGGGATTCAGGCGTTAAAAACTACAATTTCAAATACGACTTTAAACACTATTTATCCAATAGTTTACAACTGAATTACGGAACCAACTTGATTTATTACGATTTTAATCCCGGAAAACTCTCTCCGAGTAGTGCTAATTCAGCTATAAATCCGAGACAATTAGAGAAAAAATACGCTTTTGAACCTTCTTTCTACTTTGATGCTGAACAAAAAGTCACAAACAACATATCAGTAAATTATGGTCTTCGATACAGTATGTTTTATCGATTAGGAAATCAAAACCTGAATGTTTATGCTGATGATACTCCGGTTGTGTTCAATCAAGAATTACAGATTTACGAAAAAGCCACTCCTATAGGAACAAAACATTATGGAAGCGGTAAAATAATAGCAGATTTTAATAACTTCGAACCTCGTTTGGCTGTAGCCTATACGCTTAATGATGACCAATCCGTCAAAGCCAGCTATAACCGAATGGCTCAATATATTCATTTGATTTCTAATACAACGGCTGCTACTCCGTTAGATGTTTGGGCTCCGAGCGGAAAATTCATCAAACCGCAATTGCTCGACCAATATGCACTCGGATATTTCAGAAATTTCAAAGACAAAGAATATTCTTTAGAAACTGAAGTTTTTTATAAAGAAGTTCAAAATCGAATTGATTATATAGACGGAGCCGATTTGATTGGAAATGATGCTATTGAACAAGTAATTCTCAACGGAAGGTCAAGGGCTTACGGATTAGAAATTTTATTACGAAAAAACACGGGGAAATTGACTGGTTTTGTAGCCTATACACTGTCTCGTTCCGAACAACAAACTCCCGGTCGAAATGAATTTGAGACAGGAATTAATAACGGAAAGTGGTATAAAACTCCTTACGACAGAGTTCACGATTTGTCGATTACCACATCGTATGAATTAACTCCGAAATGGAGTTTCGGAGCAATATTTGTCCTACAATCCGGACGACCTGTTACTTATCCGAACGGATTTTACGAATATCAAGGTATTCATATTCCGAGTTATTCTTTACGAAACGAGAACCGACTTCCTGTTTACCATCATTTGGATATTTCGGCTACCTACATTCCTAAACCGGAAAAGAAAAAGGGCTGGCAATCTGAATGGGTATTCAGTATTTATAATGTATATAATCGACAAAATGCAGCTTCAATCAGTTTCAGACAAAATGAAGATTCCGGAAGAAATGAAGCTGTAAGACTTTCAATTTTCGGAATGATTCCGAGTGTAACGTATAACTTTAAATTCTAATCTGATGAAAAAACTAAAATATATATTCTTCTTAGTCATTTTCGGACTGACTTCATGCGAAGAAGTTATAGAATTAGACCTGCCGAAAGCAGAACCTCGTTTAGTTATTGAAGCTTCCATAGATTGGGTAAAAGGAACGGACGGAAGTACTCAAAAAGTAAGGCTCACGACAACCGCAGGTTATTACGACATTGAAATCCCTATTGTTTCTAATGCAATCGTTTCTATCGAGAAGGAAGACGGAACAGTTTTCGACTTTATTGAAAATGAAGCCTCAGGAGAATATTATTGTTATAATTTTATCCCTGAAATAGGGAAATCTTATACTCTTACCGTTGTTGTTGACGGGGAGGTTTATACCGCTTCGGAGAAACTCTTTCCGGCTCCTGAATTTTTATACTTTGAACAAAACAACGAAATAGGTTTCGGAGATGACGTTATCGAAATAAAATATTATTTTCAAGACAATCCTGATGAGGACAATTTTTATATGGATAGAATTGAAGATCCTACAAAAGCCTTCCCTATCTTCGGAACAGGAAATGATAAATTTACACAAGGAAACGCTATGTACGGACTGTACTTTTCCGAGGATTTAAAAGCGGGAGATGTTCTAAATATAAGATTATATCAAATTTCAGAACGCTATCACGATTATATGAACAAACTTTTAGAAGCTGCTGATAACGGAGGAGGTCCTTTTCAGACTACCCCTTCTACAGTCAGAGGAAATTTAATCAATCAAACCAATCCTGCTAACTATGCCTTAGGATATTTCCGATTATCTGAAGTTTTTGAAACCAGTTACACCGTAGAATAATTTTACGTTGGCTTTACTCATATCAAAGTTGTATCTTTGTTTCTGTGTGTTGTAACCTGCCAACTGAACAATAAATGAACTTCTACTCAATACTCAAGCAAAATTTTCCGTTTGAACCCACTACAAAACAGGATATCTTTTTTCAACAAATTTCTGAGTTTGTAAGCAAGTACAGCCGATTCGATATTTTTGTACTCAAAGGGTATGCAGGAACGGGAAAAACTACAATTATTTCTACTGTGGTTAATAATTTGAGACGGGTTTCCATGAGTTCAGTATTGTTAGCCCCTACCGGAAGAGCTGCAAAAGTAATTTCAAATTACTCCGGAAAACAAGCCTTTACCATTCACAAAAAAATTTACTATCCAAACGTAAAGTCAGGAAATGTAAATTTTACGCTACAACCCAATAAACATAAGAATACAATTTTTATTGTTGATGAAGCTTCGATGATTTCTGATACTTCTCCGGAAGGTTTTTCTTTACTTGATGATTTAATTTTGTATGTTTATTCAGGACAAAATTGCAAGTTGATTTTAGTTGGAGATACTGCACAGCTACCTCCCGTACAATTAACTTTAAGCCCTGCTTTAGATGAAAATTATTTGGCTTTACACTTCCATAAAGAAGTAGCTCACATTGAACTCGACCAAGTAATGCGTCAGGAGGAAAATTCAGGAATTCTATATAATGCCACACAAATCCGAGAACTTTTAAAAGACGATTATTTTACTGATTTTCAATTCGATTTATTGGGGTTTAAAGATATTATCAGGTTAACTGACGGAAACGATATTCAAGATGCTATTTTCGATTCGTATGGTCGGAACGGAATTGAAGAAACCTCATTTATTGTTCGTTCCAACAAAAGAGCCAATCAATATAATCAGCAAATTCGCAACAGAATTTTAGACAAAGAGAGTGAACTCTCTGTTGGTGATTTGCTAATGGTAGTAAAGAATAATTACTTTTGGATAAAACCCACTGACGAAGCAGGTTTTATTGCCAACGGTGACATTATTGAAGTATTGGAAATTTTTAAATTTATTGAGTTATATACCTTCAAATTCGCTAAAGTAAAAGTACGAATGATTGACTATCCGAATCAAAAGCCATTTGAAACCATACTGCTCTTAGATACTATATCAAGTGAAGCTCCTTCGCTTTCTTATGAGGAACAGAACAGGTTATATCAAGAAGTTATGGCTGATTATGAAGAGGAAAAAGTACAATACAAAAAATATAAAAAGGTTAAAGAAAACGAGTATTTCAACGCTTTACAGGTTAAATTTTCATACGCAGTTACTTGTCACAAGGCACAAGGCGGACAATGGAATACGGTTTTTGTAGAACAACCCTATTTACCTCACGGACAAGACAGAGATTATCTCCGTTGGCTTTATACCGCTATTACACGAGCTAAAGAGAAAGTGTATCTGATAGGTTTTAAGGATGATGATTTTTTGGAATCTTAAAAAGACCCCGTTGAATTAAACACAAAAAACCTCAAAAGGATTTCTTTTAAGGTTTTTGCATTTTATGTTATTATCGAATTATTTCAAGAAAGAGTGAGCAGTTGTATCTTGATGATCCTCGTTATTTTTAGCGAAAATACGAAGCTGTTTTATCCAATACCAAATAGAACCAAGGCAGATAAGGATAAAAATCCAGTTAATCAAATTAGCTGTCCACCAATTTTCCAATTCCAAAGAACGGAAAAAATTCATCGGAGCAAATAATATTTCTTCAAAAAAGTACTGAATTCCCTCGAAAAATGATTTCATCACTAATACATTATTGTTTTACATTTGCAAATGTATAAAATTAAAATATGATTACAAATATTTTCAGTAGGTCAAATCCGATGAATTTTGCAATAATTGCCATATTGTTTCTTATTCCTTTTATATTGACCGTAAAAAACCACTATCCCCCCGATTTTACTTTATCTGAAAATATTGCTTTTTTCTCTATATATCCCTTATTGATGTTCTCTTCTTTTTTGATTGATTTCATGTCAAAAAAGAATTCTCTGAACAAAAGTGATGATTATGCTTTGCTCTTTTTCACCTTGTATATATGTCTAATTCCTGATATATTCAAAAATTTTCCGGTAGTAATTTCTAATCTTTTTGTGCTTTTCGCTTTCCGAAGATTATTATCTATACAATCTTTAATAGCCCCGAAACAAAAAATTTTTGATGCTTCATTTTGGATAACCATAGCTGCTGTTTTCCATTTTGATGCTCTTTGGTTTTTATTACTCGTTTTTGTGTCAATCATTATACACGTTTCTAACGATATAAAAAATTGGATAATTCCGCTGGTGGGAGTATTTACCGCAGCTGTTCTAATCTTATTATATTCTTTTATGTTTGATTCTCAACTTTTGGAAAATCTACTTAAAGATGCAAATAGCATTAATTTTAACCTTAAAAACATTTCCGAAAAGCTAAATAATTTCTCTACAGTAACTTTTATTATTCTGGCAATGCTTTTGCTTATATACCAAATATCAACCATCGGAAATTACCTGACCTACATATTAAATTCTGTCAGAAAAGTTATCATTTTTTTGTTTTTGATACTGTTAGTCTATATAATTACCGATAAAGAAGATGGTAGTATATTGCTTTATGGAGCTGCTCCTATGGCAATAGCAAGTGCCAACTTGATGAACTCTTTAAGCAAAAAGCTTATCAAGGAGTCTATTATAATGTTGTTACTTGTTTTGTGTGTAATGGCTTATCTTTAGTTTTATTTTTCAATTCCTCAATAAAAGTCATCAAGTCATCAACCTCAACATGCCCCATTAACACCACTTTATACCACTGATTAGATTCATTGTGTTTTTGCGGAACCAATTGAAAGCGTTCTGCAAGTTCTTCCGGTATATATTTAGATTTTATGGTTACAATATTCATAAACGGATTTCTGAAATATTCAATACCGAGTTCGTCCAACTGTTTGCAAAACCAATCTGTACGCATTTGCAAAACACTTACTTTTTCAAACCAACCATAAGGTCCGTAAGTAAATAAAATCATCCAAACTGCTACCGCATTAGCTCCCGAACGACTTCCGCAAAGGGTTAAATCCATACCTTCAACATATTCAGCCTCTGTGGTAAGTACATTTTCGATAAGTCCTTTTCTGCACACAAAAATTCCCGTTCCGTAAGGAGCTTGTAGCATTTTATGAGCATCAATAGTAATAGAACTTACTTTAGGGTTGCTGAAATTAAGGTCATTTTCTTTATTACTAAACGGATAGACAAAACCTCCGTAAGCCCCATCAACATGAAGTTTATACTCTAAATTTTCTCTTTCAAGAATATCGGTATAGTCTGAAATATCATCTACGGAACCAAACATGGTGGTTCCCATATTTACTACAACAATAAAATATTTTTTTCCGTTGTTTTTTGCTTTTTTGAGGATGTCTTCTAAATCTGTTTTTTGGATTTTTCGGGTGTTGAAGTCAACAGGAATCCGTAACCAGTCCAACATCAATAGATTTGAACCTTTTGGGATGGAATAATGTGTATCTTCTGTTGCTATAATAGCTATTTCATTTGGTTTAGCATTGTGCCGGTTCATAAAATAATTGCGGTATATCCACAAAGCCTGAATATTTGCCTCAGTTCCTCCCGGAGCAATATATCCGTCAAACGAATTAGGTTTTGCTTTAAAAATATCAACCGCAATTACATCAAGAACTTCGCGTTCTATATTTTGGGTTCCCTTAAAGGCTTTTTCGGATGTTCCTAAGGTATGACACCCGATATTGTTCGGGTTGGCTACAAAGGCTTGTAACGTAGGAGCTTCTTTCAGAAACGGAGCATCGTCATAAAATACTTTTCCGTCTAATTTAGAAGCCGGATAACCCAACGAAATATCATCTGAAAAATTAACCACTTCATTTATAGCTTGTGCAATACGGTCTCTTCTCTGCTGAACAGTAAGTTTTTTCCAATAATACATATTTAGCAAGTTTTTACGTTATTTTTGAACAGCAAAGTTAATGCAGCTATAAACGAAAAAATATGATTTATGTTAGGTCTTACGAAAACATATCTTTTACCTTTTCAAAAAACGATTTATCGGTTTTTTCAGGTTTAGGCATAAAGTTTTCGTTGTTCAGGTTTTCTTCAAAAAACTGTCTCTGCTCTTTGTTGAGTTTTCTGGGAGTCCAAACATTGATATGCACCAACATATCACCTGTCCCGTAACCATTTATACTTGGGATTCCTTTAGAGCGTAAGCGAAGAATCTTTCCTGATTGAGTCCCTTCTTCAATTTTGATTCGTACTTTTCCTGAAACAGTTTCGATTTCTTTAGTAGTTCCGAGAGCTGCTTCTGCAAAACTAATATACAAATCATAGTGTAAATTCTCTCCTTCTCTTTTCAGGAATTCATGTTCAATTTCTTCAATAACTACAATCAAATCACCGGGAATGCTATTGGCTCCGGGCGCATCATTTCCTTTTCCCGTTACTTTGAGTTGCATTCCGTCAACTACTCCTGCAGGAATCTTAATTGACACTGTTTCGTCCTCGAAAATCATTCCTTGACTGTCTGAGTTAGCCGGTTTATAATCAAGGATTTGACCTGAACCTCCACAAACATTACAAGGCATCGAGGTTTGCATCTGTCCGAATACAGTATTGGCAATTCGACTTACTTGTCCTCTACCTCCACAAGTTGTACAGTTTTTATATCTAACCCCCGGAGCTTTTATTTTCCGTTTAACTTTTACTTTTTTCTCAACTCCGTTAGCTATGTCTTCTAAAGTAAGCTTCACTTTAATTCTAAGGCTGCTTCCTTTGGCTCTGCGAGGTCCTGCACCTCCTCCGAACCCTGAAAAAGCTCCTCCGAAAGCACTACCAAAAATATCTCCGAATTGGCTGAATATATCTTCCATATTCATCCCTCCGCCAAACCCTCCTCCTTGACTAGTGTAAGCTTCGTGTCCGAATTGATCATAACGAGCCTTTTTTTGAGGATCGCTCAGTACTTCATAAGCCTCTGCAGCTAATTTAAAATTAGCTTCGGCTTCTTTGTTTCCCGGATTTTTATCCGGATGAAATTCGATAGCCTTTTTACGATAAGCTTTTTTAATTTGTTCAGGTGTTGCGTCTCTGCTAACGCCTAATATTTCATAATAATCTTTTTTCATCTATTTTTGATTAGATTTTAAGTAATGAGGGCAAGTATTAAGTTTCTCTCTCCTTAATACTTATAAACACTAACATCCTGTTACCACTTTCGGATAACGGATAATTTTATCACCTAATTTATATCCTTTTTCAACTATATCAACAATTTTTCCTTTCAAATCATCACTCGGAGCAGGAATTTGAGTTACTGCTTCTGCAAAATCTGCATCAAAGGCATCTCCTATTTTAACCTCAACCAATTCCAATCCTTTTGAGGCTAATGTATCTTTCAGTTTATTATGAATAAGTTGAACTCCTTCTACCAAAACTTTTTCTCCCGATTTTGAAATTTCAATCATAGCTCTGTCAAAATCATCCAAAATCGGCAACATTGACTGTAAAACATCTTGGTTGGCAGTCTTGAAAAGTTCTATTCTTTCTTTTGTAGTACGCTTTTTATAGTTTTCAAACTCAGCAAACAAACGCAAAAACTTGTCTTTTTCCTTTGCTAACTCTTCCTTTAATTGTTCTTCTGCTGATAGTTCTGTGTTATTTTCCCGGCTTTCAACTTGATTCTCAGTTTGATTTTCTAATTCTTGTTGCTCTTCGTTTTGATGTTCTGTATTCATAGCTTCGTATAAAGTTTTTCATTTTGCCTTTTCTAAAGCAAAAGAGTTGCCAATAGTCTTTAAAATGACATTTTGACACTTTTATTTAAATTCTTCTCAAAAATTAATTCAACGTTAAAGCTCCCAATATTTCTTTTGACATAAAAGGCCCTCCCGGATACTTGGCAGTATAATCCAAGTTAAGCCAAATCTGCCCCCTTTCATCAATATGATAATGGATTTTTTGATTTTTACTTTCTTCTACAAAAAGTACTTCTTTAATCAAATAAATTACCGCCTCCAAGTCTGATTTGCTTCCGATAAGCATTTCCGGATAAATATGAGCTTGAGTATGAATTAGTCTTGGTGTCCCTCCTATTGCCCGAATAGCGGCAGCCATCAAAATAGCATGATCGTCACAATCTCCTGAAAAATGCTGCAAAGATTCGGAAGCAGTAGCAATATATTCCCTTCCCTTCGGGTCATTTACATAATTCCAATTGTTTTGAATCTCTTTAAAAACAGCAAAACATTGTATAGTTTGTCTATATTTCTGATATCCTTTAATATTTTTAAAATGCTTGGTTGTTGCACTCACAGCAAAATTTCTGACCTTAGGATTGTTATATTCAATAGCTTTAAGAATCTTTGAACGATTCGGAAAAGGAAGTAGTTTTGACACAATAACATCTTGAGGATAAGGATTTTCTGCCATAGCAAAAATCATAACCCGATAATCGTCAAATACACTCTGAAAACCATATCCTCCGAAAACAGTTCCGTACAGTAACGCTATCAAATATAACACAATACAAACAATAATTACCTTACGAAGCAATCGGAGTATAATCTGAATAACCACCAAAAGAGCAATAAAAATCAGAATTCTATCTATATGAAATGCCCATTCCGGGTCAATAATATTTTGGTGAATGATGATAAATATAGGAATGGCAATGAGGATATTCAGAAGAAATATAATAATACTATCCCAAGGCTTTTTGATAGAGAGCTTTTGGTTAAGTAATTTTAGTTTTTCTTTGAAAGTCAGGGTCATTACCTCAATAATCAGATACTTACGATATCCGCAAAAATACCCTTTTTATCGATAATGTTAAGTTCAAAAAGTTGATTTTGAATTTTGTTTAACATTTTTTCATCCGGCTTTTTTTGACTCCACTGAGTAAGTTTCAGCCATTCTTGGATATCTTCTAACTTTTGATTATATCGCACTGATAATGTTTTATCTATACTCGGAATTTGTTTAAACTCCGTAGTTGTTTGGTTAATAATTCTCAAAACAGAGTTGATGGTTTGGGCGTGATTTTCTAATACCTCGTTTCTGACAGCAATTACAAAACTGACCCAAGGTGTAGGGCAATCTGCAATTCTTCGGAAAATTCCTTTATCTACAATAGGTTTAGTCATAAATCGCTCCCACATAAAATAATCTGCAGAACCCTCGGTTAGTGCTTGAACAGCTCCGTCTAATGTATTGACAACCACAAATTGTAAATCAGAAGGGTTCCACCCTTGATTTTGGGCATTAACAAAAGCCATAAGATGCGACCCCGAACCATAGCGACTTATAGCAACTTTTTTGCCTTTTAAATCTTCCGGTTTTTGATACGAAGAGAGAGCACTAACATGAATGCCCCACAAAAGGGGAGATTGAACAAAAACTTGAACAATTTTGCTCGGATTTCCGTTTATGATGTCTTTTATAATACCTTCGGTCAAGATAACAGCCATATCTGTTTCTCCCTCTCGTAGCATTTGACAAAGTCTTCCGGTTCCTTCGGGAACATCTGTCCATTGCAGGTCAATACCTTCTGACTCAAATTCTCCTGATTCAATACACAAGTGCCAAGGCAGGTTGAAATGCTCGGGAACCCCTGCTATTTTTATAGTTCTCATATCTGCTATTTTTATAATTTTGGATAAATTACAAATTTAAGGTTTTTGACTCGGTTTTAGTAACAAAATCTTAAAATTAAAACCGGAAAAAGTGAAATAAAAACTGTACTTTTGTGCATAAATATAAACACATTAAATTATGAAAGCAATTTATTTAAAACAGTTTTCAAAATCATCTTTGATGGTTTTGTTGTTCCTCTTAGGGTATACAGTCTGGGGACAGACAACTGTATCTTACGACTTTTCAGCTGGAGGTGCTGTAACAGGACTTGATGCTAATCCACCAATAGCTTTAGATGCAAATATTGGATTTTCATCACATAAAAATGATGGGACAAGCAACCCTGCTTTAAATGGTGGACAATTAAGATTGTACCAAAAATCGAACCAAAATTCCACTAAGGGAGGTTCTATTAAAATTTATGCCAAGAATAATGCGGTAATTACAAAAGTAGTAGTGTATGCTTCCGGATCTGCGGGAGATGGCCCAGCTGGTTATAGTGTGGATAATACAACTGAAGTAGGTACTTGGCCAGATGGAACTACCATATATACAATGAATAACCTTACAGCTACTGATTATGTGGAATTTTATAATAAAGGAACTTCTAGCTCTACTAGAACTTATGTGGATTATTTTGAAGTAACTTATAGTTTACCTGTTACAGG
>CAZVQI010000016.1:0-20359 GCA_964629155.1 uncultured Flavobacterium sp. | reverse complement strand
AAAGCCAGATGCACCCCATTTGATGTCAAAATCACCGGTTCCTGTCCAGCCTAAAGTAGCTGAATTTGCAGTCACCTCTGCCGTTAGGGCAGTTGGAGCAGGACAGGCAGGAGGTGTTCCCAATACAGTAACTGTATAATCTTCAATTTCTCCATAACTCGGACTCGTACAAGGATTAGGAGCGGAACCCCAGTTCAAAAGCACCCTCATTCTGGTGTTTCCCAAAATTGCTTCGGCAGGCACTGTAACTTGAGTGGTAAAAGGACCATTTGCACTAGTACCACTTGCCAGAACATAGACCTCTCCCGAATCATTGAGAATTCCATTTTGATTCCAGTCAATAAATACATAAACATACTCGTCAAAGTCAGCATTAATAGAGACAGACAAGGTATATTCCTGTCCTATCAAGTCTTTATTGACAGTAGCTATTTGGGATGTATAGTTGTTTAAACCCGTACTTCCACCTGTAGTATTATTAATACCGGCAAAAGTTACATTTGTAATCCACTCGTAATCTGCATCTTCAGAAGATGGTGAGCAATACTGGGCAAACCCCATTTGCCCCATAAAAAAGAGTAAACAAAACGAAAGTAAAGCAAACCATCGTTTTGTTTTTCGTGTTCGAAACGTATCCGAACGCTCAAAAATAAATGTGTTCATAATTTTCTAATTTTAAGATCAACTTGACGAAAATATAAAATTTTCTTAACAAAACAAATTTTTACCAATAAAAACAGTGTATTTGATATTTTTTGAAGTTATTTTTATTTAATCAAAAAAAAAAATAGGTTAAAAAAACACAGATAAATAGATTTTATAACAGGCATATTAATGTTTGAGATAAAAATATAAAGAGGGTAAACACACAATATTTGTATGGATAGATATTCAAACGGTTAATCTGTAGTTATTATCACTGAAAACACAACTCATTGATTTTTAATGTTTTTTGTAATTGTTTTCAATCACAGATGCACAATGATGTGTTAAAAACAGTTCAAAAAAACAGATTGTAAATATTGAATGCTTGGCATTAAATCCAATCTGTGAAATATATTTTTTTGCAAAAAGTAAAAAATCTGTGCATTTGTGGCTAATCAATAATGCACTACAGGGAACAGTTATAAAAAAAAGACCCTGAAACAAGTTCAAAACAAGAAATATTTAGAGTATTTATACGAGCTAAATTAAATCTAAGATTATTTTTAAGGTTTTATTAAGGCTTTATTCAGATTCTTTCAATTTTAGCTCCCAAGGCTCGGAGTCTTTCATCCATACGTTCATATCCTCTGTCTATTTGTTCGATGTTCTGGATGGTACTCACGCCTTTGGCAGAGAGTGCGGCAATAAGTAAAGAAATTCCTGCTCTGATGTCAGGAGAAGACATGTTAGTTGCTTTGAGTTGCGATTGAAAATCATGACCGATAACTACAGCTCTGTGAGGGTCACTCAAAATAATCTTGGCTCCCATATCAATTAGTTTATCTACAAAAAACAAACGGCTTTCAAACATTTTCTGATGGATAAGTACACTTCCTCGAGCTTGAGTAGCTACGACCAATACAATACTCAACAAGTCAGGGGTGAATCCTGGCCATGGAGCATCAGCTATAGTAAGAATAGACCCGTCTATATAGTTTTGAATTTCATACCCGTTTTCGTGTTTCGGGATGTAGATGTCATCGCCTCTTTTTTCAAGGGTAATGCCGAGTTTTCTGAAGATATTTGGGATGATTCCGAGGTTTTCCCAACTTACGTTTTTGATAGTAATTTCGCTTTTAGTCATAGCAGCCAATCCTATCCAAGAGCCGATTTCAATCATATCCGGCAGCACAGTGTGTTCTGTCCCGGACAGATATTCAACTCCTTCAATTTCGAGTAAGTTAGAGCCAACTCCCGAAATTTTTGCGCCCATTCGATTGAGCATTTTGCATAATTGCTGTAAATAAGGTTCGCAAGCTGCATTGTAGATTGTGGTTTTCCCTTGAGCCAATACTGCGGCCATAACAATATTAGCTGTTCCGGTTACTGAGGCTTCATCCAAAAGCATGTAAGTTCCGGTTAGTTTATCAGCTTCTACACCATAAAAAGCTTCTTCTTCGTTGTAACGAAAAGTAGCTCCTAAGTTGATGAATCCTTCAAAATGGGTGTCTAACCTTCTCCTCCCGATTTTGTCTCCTCCCGGCTTAGGAATATATCCTTTTCCGAAACGAGCCAAAAGAGGTCCGACAATCATAATGGAACCTCGAAGTGAACTTCCGTCTTTTTTAAAATCATCAGATTTTAGGTATTCTAAATCAATATCATCTGCCTGAAAGGAGTAACTGTTTGGAGCTAATTTTTCTATTTTAACTCCCATAGACTTTAAGAGCGCAATCAGTTTGTTTACATCTAAAATATCAGGAATATTATGTACGGTAACTTTTTCGGGAGTAAGTAATACAGCACAAAGAATCTGTAGTACTTCATTTTTTGCTCCTTGAGGGACTACCTCTCCTTTTAGTGAATATCCGCCTTCTATTTTAAAAACACCCATATTTATTTAGGATTTCTTATTTGAATTTGATGTTTTTTGTTTTGTGTTTTTCTGGTTGTTGCCTTGTGAAGATTTATTGGAAGTTTTTTTGTTTGTACGCATTAAATCAGAAGAATCTGTAAGTTCTTCAGTAGAACTCATCAGATTGATTTTTCCGCCTGATAATTCATACAAATGTTCAAAAATAACTTCGTCTTTTACGGAATCTTTATTCCAACTCAAATACGATTTTTTCATATGGTTGGCAATAACTCGGATAAGAGCTGATTTCATTTCGCCTTCTTCCCATTGGTTGGCTACATCAATCATATATTTGATATTATTTCCGTAAAAACGATACTTTGGGAAGTTTTGCGGATAGGGGAGAGGTTCAGGTTTTGAAGCCCAGTTTTCTTTGGACAAGATAGGATAAGGAGAATCCACATCCAGTTTGAAATCAGACATAATAAAGAGTTGATCCCAAAGTTTATGTTGAAAATCAGGCACATCACGTAAATGAGGGTTCATGCTCCCCATAATTGAAATAATGTATCTTGCCAGTTTATTGCGTTCTTCTCGGTCTTCCGTTTCAACGGCAATATCAATCAATTTTTGCAGATGTCTTCCGTATTCGGGAATTACCAACCTTTTTCGTTGCGAATTGTATTCGAGGTGTTTAATAGCTTCTTTAGGGTTAAATTCCATAAGTGTTTTTTAAAGAGAAATAATTCCGTCGATATCAGATACTTCTATGTATTTTTCAATAACAGCATCAGGGTTTTTCATTCTGACATTTATGGAAATACTGGTGTATTTTCCTGTTTTAGAGTAGTTTGTGTTGATAACCGCTCCCATATTGTCAAAAATGTCTTTTACCCTCTCAACTTTTTCAATATCGGTAGGAACAACAAATTTGTATAAGTACTCGGAAGGCCAAAGGGAAGTTTTTGTTAGTTCTTCTTTCAGCCTTTTGTAAAATTCTTGTGTTTTTTCGTTCATCTTTGTAGATGGATGAAAGTTATTATGATAGCAAATATAAATAATTTTTGGTAAAGCCTTTGTTTACTTTTTGTAAAACTTCTTGTATTTCAGGTAAGAAACGAATCCGATTACAGCAACAAAAGCAATAGAATAATACACGAAACTTGGGGTTACGACTTTGTCTCCGCTTGCGTAAGAGTGTAATCCTGTAAGATAAAAATTAACTCCGAAATAAGTCATAATAATTGAAGCAATGGCACAAACGCTTAACAAGTTAAAAATCCATAAACCTCTTAGCCCGGGAACCAGTCGAGCATGAATCACGAAAGCATAAACCATAATTGAAATAAGAGCCCAAGTTTCTTTCGGGTCCCAACCCCAATATCTTCCCCAGCTTTCGTTAGCCCACTGTCCTCCCAGAAAGTTTCCGATAGTAAGCATTACTAACCCAACAGTAAGAGCCATCTCATTGATATAAGTAAGCTCTTTGATATTAAGCTCCATTTTTTGCTTATTTTTTGAGTTGGTAAAAATCATCAAGAACAAGGCTACTAATCCGAGAATCATTCCAATTGAAAAAGGCCCGTAACTACCTACGATAATTGAAACGTGAATCATTAACCAATATGAATTCAATACAGGCTGCAGATTAGCAATGGCAGGATCCATCCAATTCCAGTGAGCAATCATCAATATCATCGAAGCTACAAAAGCAGTTGAAGCAATAGTCAGATCAGATTTTCGCCCAAAGATAAGTCCGAAAAGCATAGTTGCCCAAGCCACATAAATCATAGATTCGTAGGCATTACTCCAAGGAGCATGTCCGGAAATATACCAACGAAGAATTAAACCGGCAGTATGTAGAACAAATAAAAAGCCAATAAGAATCCGGCTAACTTTAAGAGCTATGCTGATAGGTTTGTTGTTGTAAAAAATCTGTAAAATACCAAATAAGAACATCAACAAACTGGCATACATATACCACGAGAACAGTTTTTTGAAAATATCATATTTATTATAGGTAATTTCCGATTGAATTTTTTTATCGGAAGGCATTACCTCACTACCGAATTTGTGTTGGTATGCGTTGATACTTTCTAAAAGTTCATCGGCTTGTTTATAATCTCCGGAGCGTTTTGCTTCTTGCAGAGTATGAAAATACAGAGGAATAATGTTTCGCACATATAGAGAATCTTCTCCTTTAATGTTAGAACTGCTCAGTTCTAAAAATGAAATCCATTTGTTGTTTTCATCATTCGGAATAGGAAATACTTTTAGAATTCCTCCACCTAAAGCCGAGCTTAAAAGAAGCGCTTTTTTATGAGCTTCAATAATATCTTTCTGAAAAGCATTTGGAACTTTTGCTTGTTGAGCGTCTTCTAAGAACGGAGATAACTTATAATTGTCATTTTCATCAAAAAAATTCAGAAGCGAAGCATATTTTGCTTTTTCTTCTACTCCTAATAAATGTCTTATGCTATCATTTCCTCTTTTAAGATGGATGATTGGAACTTCATTCCACAAATTCGGATATTGAAGCATAGATAAGAATACTTGGTCAGAGTTCAATCCTTTATAATGGTCACTTTTACTAACTTTTCGGATGAGTTCAGAAGAGAAGGTGTTAACAGGTTTCATTCTACCTCCTGCATCTTGAATTACTAATTTTCCGAATTTTTCCGCATGGGCTTTATCAACGGTTAATACGGTGATGAGAGAGTCTATTTGGTCATAAGAAATCCCCAGCGTAATTCTCTTATGCTGATGGTGTTGTGTTTGGGTAGAGTCTTGAACGTTGTGGTGATTATGTTCTTGTGCAAATCCGGTTAATCCTAAAAATAAAGCAAGAACCGAAAGCATTTTTGCTTTTTTATTTTTTATTTTTTGGAGCATTTTTCTCAAATCTTCAAATCTGGAATTTTTGTCAAAAATTATCCAAATCAATCCGATATAAAGCAGTGTGTAGCCGATATAAGTAATCCAAGTTCCCCAAAAATCGTGGTTTACGGATAATATTGTAATATCGGGTTCATGAGCTTCTTGAGCTAAAGCGTTGGAATAATTGAAAGATGCTTGAAAAAAGCGATATCCTTTATAGTCAAGCACATGGTTCATATAAATTTCATAATCAAACGGGTTTTCATCTTCTACAGTAATTTTACTCTTAAAAGAAGAAAAACTATTGAGTGTTCCCGGATACTTTTCTGCGATAAAATCATTCAGACGTATGGAAAAAGGAAGATCATATACTTTACTTCCGAACATTAAAGTATATTCAAGGTTTCCTAGTTTGAAAGAAGTCGGAACTCCCATTTTTCCTTTTGTTCCTATAAGTGTAACTTCTTTTTCAAAGCCTTCGGATTTTACGGTAACCAACAGAGCATCATCACTTTCTGTATCTTTCCACCTTCCGTTTGAAGTATATTTGATTTTTCCTTTAACAGCAGGTTCAGGAAGTACAAAGCTTGTTCCGGCCAGCGTATAAAGTGAACGAAGGTTTAGAGGATGTAAAGAATCAGCATATACCAGTCCTCTTTCTTGAGTAGCCATTACCATAAAGTTTCCTCCAAAAGCGGATTTTATGAAATACTCCTCATTTTCGTTTTTAAAAATATTTACAGCCCCATCAGTTTCTTTGTTAAAAGAAAAAAGAATATTGTGAATATTTTGTACTTCTCCTTCTTTAAGAAAGTGTTCATGTCTTTTTCCTTCACTTGATTCTACAAGTTTGATGTAAAGATCTCCATTGTTATCTTCTACTACTTCTTCCGTTGCACCCATTATGAAGTCTTTGTAGCTGATTTGATAAGGAATTCCGCTAAAGTTTCCTTTAATTGAGAAGTTGTTGTCTGTAACTTGCGAAAGAATAAGAGGCTTTTCGTGAATTTTCCGACGCATTTCTCCTTGATATTCTCCATCTACAAAAACTGTCAGAAATACTTTATCGGAATACATCTGATTAACGGTTTGCCCTTCTTTGATAGGCATCACTCCTTCGTAGCTTATATATCTGGTGATAAAAGCTCCGAGGATAATAAAAATGAATGATAAATGAAGTATTAAAGTGCTAAATCTCTTTTTTCTTAAAAGATTGTAACGTTTAATGTTGCCTATAAAATTTATAAGGAAAAATACCATTATTGCTTCAAACCACCAAGCATTATAAATCAGAATTCGGGCGGTATCCGTATTGTACTTATCTTCGATAAAAGTTCCGGCAGCCATTGCTGCTGCAAAAACGATAAATAAAACAGCCATTAAGCGAGTGGAAAACAGAAAGGAGAAAATTTTCTTATCCATTATGTAGGGGAAGTTTATAAATTCTGACAAAGGTAATCATTTTGATGGGAGTATAGTTAAATTTAACGTAAGTTTCAGGGAAAAATAGAGCTTTTGAGAAGGGTCAGATTAAGTGCTAATGCTCAATAATTGACTTAATGTGTAAGAGCTATTGTAACAATGCTTATTTTGGTGTTTGGAATTTTAAGTAGAGCTTTAGAGCACTGCTCAAGAGTGGTTCCGGAAGTCATAACATCATCCACCAGAAGAAAATGTTTGTTAAAATCTTTTTCTGCGAAACCAACATCAAAAACTTCTTTACTGACATCAGTTCGTGAAAAAAAGGTCTTTTTAGTTTGAGTTTTTGAGTATAATTTCCGAATCAAAATATTATTATTTACAGGAACTTCCAAACGAAGAGAAAGAGCATTACAAAAAGAAGTAACCTGGTTATAACCTCTTTCTTTAAGTCGCTTTTTGTGTAGCGGAACCGGAATGATTTCATTTATATCGCTTAGTTCTTTTTTAATGATTTCTCCATACCAATACCCTAACATAGTACCTATTTTTTGTTGCCCTTGATATTTGAGTTTATGGATGATTTGTTGTACAATTCCTTGCTTTTCAAAAAGCAACATACTCATTGCTTTTTCTAACGGAATTCTACCGGCCAACCGTTTGAAAGCGTCATTTTCTGTTATTTTATGATGATTAGTTAAGGGTAAATCATGTCTGCATTTTATGCATAAAACCTCTTCGCCTGTCTGGAGTATTCCGTTACACCCTACACAGGTTTCGGGATATAATATGTCAACTAAATGATTAATCATTTGAGCTGTTGAATGGTTAATTTGTTGAATTGTTTGTTACAAAGCAATTAAGATCTCACAAACAATTCAACAAAAACTATTCTCTATTTTTTGAATCTATAATAATAGTAACCGGTCCATCGTTAATGAGAGCCACTTTCATATCTGCTCCGAATTCTCCGGTTTGGATGGCTTTCCCTAAGTCTGACTCCAATTGTTTGATAAACTTTTCATACATAGGAATAGCAAAATCAGGTTTGGAAGCTCTGATATAAGAGGGGCGGTTTCCCTTTTTAGTTGAGGCATGTAAAGTGAACTGGCTTACCAGTAAAATATCCCCACCGGTTTCCAATATTGATTTATTCATTATTCCGTTTTCGTCAGGAAAAATTCTGAGATTTACAGTTTTTTGGCATAGCCATTTAATGTCTTCGTCTGTGTCAGAATCTTCAATTCCCAATAAAATCAAGAGTCCTTTTCCGATAGATGATTTTGTTTTTCCTTCAATAGTTACAGATGATTCCGAAACTCTTTGTATGATGATTCGCATTTTCCGAGATTATCTTCAAATTACCATAAACAGATTTCAATTAAGGTACTCGATGCCCCATACTTTCTGTCCAAATAGCAAACCAGTCTTCTTTATCGAGTTGAAGTTCGGTTGCTTTGTACAGATTTTGGATACGAGCTACATTCACTGTTCCGGCTATAGGGATGATTTTAGCAGGATGTTTTAATATCCACGCCAATAAGATAGTGTCTGAGCCTACTTCATATTTTTGAACCAAATTAGCCAAGAGCTCTTTTAGTCTTCGGGTTTGCGAGGTGTTTTCTCTGAAAATACTTCCCAGCGGATTCCAAGCCATAGGTTGGATGTTGTGAATTTGCATATAATCCAAACTTCCGTCTGTCATAGCCTCATAATGTGTAGCAGAAAATTGAATTTGGTTATAGTCTACTTGAGTTTTGCTACGAATAAGTTCAGTTTGTGAACTCGTAAAGTTTGATACTCCGAAGTTGAGAATTTTACCGTCTTTTTTGAGTTTATCAACAGCTTCTGCAATTTCATCTGCTACCATAAGCGGACTTGGTCGGTGCAGAAGTAAAATATCTAAATAGTCTGTACGAAGATTTTTCAGAGATTGTTCAGCAGACCAAATAATGTAGTCTTTGTCATATTGATAATGTTTGATTTTGTTGTTTCGTGCTTCAGCAATGTATTGAATCCCACATTTTGATATAAGTTGTATTTTAGTTCGATCAACTTTGCTTTGTTCTAATGCTTTCCCGAAAGAGGCTTCAGTAGTATATCCTCCATAAATATCGGCTAAGTCAAAAGAGGAAACATTGTTTTCTAAAAATACTTGAATTAAATTTGACATTTGGGTGGTATCAAGGTTCTTATCCCAAGTCCCCCAGTTCATTGTACCTGCAATTACAGGCGAAAGAATTGTTTTCATTTTAATTAAATTTAAGTCCTTAAAATTATAAAAAATAACTTATAAACTATCCTTAAAACTAAGGAGAATTCAAAAGATTTAACTATGTATTAACACGTATAGTGTTACAAAATTTTCAATTTGCATTCAAATTAAAAAGCAACTCCTAAAAACCTTATAATCTGTAGTAATACAAATTTTAGATATAGCTGTAACTAAGCTTTGGGAGAAAAACAAAAACATATGGAAGAAAATACAACTACTTTAGACATTCGGGCGATTAACGAGAAAATCGAAAAGGAAAGCGCCTTTATTGATTTGCTCATGATGGAGATGAACAAGGTAATCGTTGGTCAAAAGTATATGGTTGACAGATTACTGATAGGACTTCTGGGGCAAGGACATATCTTACTTGAAGGAGTTCCGGGGTTAGCAAAAACATTAGCTATAAACACACTTTCACAAGCGGTTCAAGGGAGTTTCAGCAGAATTCAGTTTACTCCGGATTTGCTTCCTGCCGATGTGATTGGAACGATGATTTATAACATAAAAGACAATCAGTTCTCTATTAAAAAAGGTCCTATTTTCGCCAATTTTGTTTTGGCAGATGAGATTAATCGTGCTCCGGCTAAAGTACAATCTGCGCTTTTGGAGGCAATGCAGGAAAAGCAGGTGACTATTGGGGAAGAAACGTTCAAGTTAGAGAGACCTTTCTTGGTGTTAGCTACTCAAAACCCTGTGGAGCAGGAAGGTACTTATCCGCTTCCTGAAGCCCAAATGGACCGTTTTATGCTTAAAACCGTTATTGATTATCCGAAAATGGAAGATGAGCGAATGGTTATCCGCCAAAATTTGAAAGGAACTCATGAAAAAGTGAATCCTGTGGTTACAACAGAACAAATTCTTCGCGCACAGCAAGTTGTTCGTGAAGTGTATATGGATGAAAAAATTGAAAAATACATTCTTGATATTATTTTCGCAACCCGTTATCCGGAAAAATATAAACTCGGCAATCTTAAACCTTTAATTAGCTTTGGGGCTTCTCCCAGAGGTAGTATTAATTTAGCATTGGCTTCAAAATGTTATGCATTTATCAAGCGAAGAGGTTACGTAGTTCCTGAAGATGTTCGGGCTGTAGTACACGATGTGCTTCGCCACCGTATAGGAATTACTTATGAAGCTGAAGCAGAAAACATGACTTCCGTAGATATTATCAACAAAATCGTAAACGAAATTGAAGTGCCTTAATCGTATTAATGATTAGGTAGTTAGTAATAGTTTAACGGTTAACAGTTCTCAGTTAGCAATAAGCCTGTCAACTGTTTGCTGAAACTAAAATTTATGGATACAAAGGAATTACTCAAAAAAGTTCGTAAAATCGAGATAAAGACTCGTAGGTTGAGCAATCATCTCTTTTCCGGAGAGTATAGCACAACCTTTAAGGGTAAGGGTATGACCTTTAGTGAAGTGCGCAGGTATCAGTTTGGAGACGATGTGAGAGCCATAGATTGGAATGTAACTGCCCGTTATAACGAACCCTATATCAAAGTTTTTGAGGAGGAGCGCGAGCTTACGATGATGTTGATGGTAGATGTGAGCGGTTCCGGAGAATTTGGGACAAATTTACAATTCAAAAAAGATACTGCCACAGAAATAGCAGCAACCTTAGCGTTTTCGGCTACACAAAATAATGACAAAATAGGTCTCATTTTGTTTTCAGATCAAATAGAATTATATATTCCTCCAAAAAAAGGTAAGTCTCACGTTTTGCGGATTATTCGTGAACTGATTGAGTTTAAACCGAAAAGTTATAGAACAAGTATTTCTGAAGCTCTGAAATTTTTATCGGGGGTTCAGAAAAAAAGGGCAATTGTGTTTGTGATTTCCGATTTTATTGCTGATGATTATGAGCGTACGCTTAAAATTGCAGCAAAAAAACATGATGTTACCGGTATTCGAGTATATGATGAAAAAGAACAAACTCTTCCTAATATAGGATTAGTCAACATGCTTGATGCAGAAACCGGTGAGCAAAGACTGATTGATACAGGTTCTAAGAGAATAAGGTTGGAATATGAAAAATATTATCATGATAAGGCGAAGTATTTTCAAGAAGTGTTTACCAAGTGTGGTGCCGGTGTAGTGAGTACTCGTGCAGATGAAGATTATGCAAAAAAACTCTTGCTATATTTTAGGGCAAGATAAATATTTTTAGGATGAGCAGGTGATACGAAATCAGAACTTATGAAAATAAAAACACATATAATCTTACTTTTCCTATCTTTAGGATTCATAGGTTTTGCTCAGCAAAAGCAAGTGGAGACTTCTGTTGATTCTACACGGATCCGAATAGGCTCTAAGTTCCATTTGGTTCTAAAAACAAAAGTGGATACGTCTTCGGTAGTATTGTTCCCTAAAGAACAGTATTTTGGAGCTCTTGAGGTGCTGGAAGATTATCCTACAGATACTATTTTGGATAAAAAAAACAGAACCAAATATGAACTCATCAAAAAATATGGACTCACACAATTTGATTCTGGGAAATATGTCATTCCCCAATTAAAAGTACTTATAGACAATAAACCTTTTTTAACAGATTCTGTAATGATAGAAGTGGCAAATGTTGAGGTAGATACCTTGAAACAGCCACTTTTTGACATTAAAGACGTGATTGCAGACTATCAAAAATCTTCGATGAAATGGTGGCTGTGGTTGTTCATAGGTTTAGGTATTGCAGGGGCAGGGATTGTTGTATTTTTATATTGGAAGAAAAACCAAACCTTAAAACCAAGAGAGTCGAAGATTATTTATACTCCTATCGAAAAAGCAACTATTGGATTAAAAAAACTAGAAGAAAAACAGCTTATTGAAAAGGGAGCTATCAAAGACTATTATTCGGAACTTACTGATATTGCCCGAACCTATTTAGAAGAAGCGGTTAAGATTCCGGCTATGGAAAATACTACAGCCGAATTGATTGAAAATTTAAGAAAAACAGCTATAAAAAGAAAATTAGCGATTTCTGATGAGATTGTTTTGTCGCTTGAAAAAGTGCTCAAACAAGCTGATTTGGTAAAGTTTGCAAAATCAAAGCCTTTAGAGTTTGAAATTATAGAAGACCGCAACACGGTTGAGAAAACACTTCGTACAATGCACGGAATTATTCCTCTGAAAACTCCTGAAGAGGAAGAAGCAGAGAGAAATGAGGAACTTCGTTTGGAGTTAGAGAGAAAGCGAAGAAAGAAAAAAATGATTTCGAATATTTCGTTTGTGATAGGGGTTATAATGGTTATAGGTTTGGCTTATTGGATGGCTACAAGTGGAATATCAACCATAAAAAATAAATTTTTCGGAAGTCCGACCACAGAGTTTCTGACTTCCGAATGGATTACATCCGAATACGGGAATCCTCCTGTGAGAATTGAAACTCCTAAAGTGTTGATCAGAAAAGACATAAGTTCATCTTTTACTCCACAGGTAAAACAAGAAATAAAAGAACATTTATTGTTTACATATGGTGAATTGTTTAAAGATTTCTTGTATGTGTCAGTAAATACGACTAAACTCAATACAGAGGTTTTAGAGAACAAAAAAATAACGGAAGAAGATACAGCCAAATACATCGACCGAATTTTTGCAGAATGGGAGGTTCAAGGTGCAAAAAATATTTTAACTCAAAGAACAGAGTTTACTACACTTAACGGAACTCCCGGAGTAAAAATTTTCGGTTCGTTTGATTATTTGGATGTAGAGTCAAAAAATAGTAAAAAAATATACTATGAATCATTAGTATTTCAGCATACACAAGGGTTTATACATATTGTTGTTCATATAGATGATGACGATGTAAACAAAAAAGAAATAACAGACAGAATTATAAATTCTGTAGAGTTGATACACGCTAAATAAACTATGGAAAACATAACTTTCTTACATCCTGAATTTTTTTGGCTTTTTGCCTTATTTCCGGGGCTTATAGCGTTGTATATCTTTACCCTAAAAAAACAATCAGCTACTTTAACCATAAGTTCGCTTAACGGATTTAATCCGCATAACTCTTTTTTAGCAAGGCTAAAACCATTGTTGTTTATTTTGCGACTTATAGCTCTTTCGTTTATTATTATCGGGCTGGCTCGACCTCAAACGGTAGATGTAACCAGTAGAACCACAAGTACTCAGGGAGTTGATATTGTAATTGCAGTCGATGTCTCAGGAAGTATGTTGGCTAAAGATTTGAAACCTAATCGTTTAGAGGCATTAAAAAGAGTGGCGGCGGATTTTGTTAACGAAAGACCTACAGACCGTATCGGACTCGTGGTATATGCTGCAGAAAGTTATACCAAAACACCCGTAACCAGCGATAAGGGAATTATTATGAATGCTATCAGAGATATAAAATACGATAATGTTTTGCAAGACGGAACAGCTATAGGTATGGGGTTGGCTACGGCTGTTAATCGACTTAAAGAGAGTAAAGCCAAAAGCAAAGTAATTATCCTGATGACAGACGGAGAAAATAATTCAGGATTTTTAGAACCTCGTACGGCTGCCGAAATTGCTAAAGAATATGGAATAAAAGTATATACCATCGGTATCGGAACTAACGGAATGGCAGAAATGCCATATGCTTATGCTCCTAACGGAGGTTTTTTATATCGGATGATGGAAGTTAAGATTGATGAGAAATTGATGCGAGATATAGCTAATACAACAGGAGGAAAATATTATAGAGCAACGAGCAATACTAAACTCAATGAAATTTATGACGAAATCAATAAACTAGAAAAGACAGATATCGAAGAGTTAAGATATTTCAGTTATGACGAAAAATACAGAAGTTGGATTTTGTATGCAGGAGCTTTGTTGTTGCTTGAATTTGTATTAAGAAGAACGCTGTTTAGAGGATTTATATAAAGTCGTACTGTCGAAAGTTACATTTTTCGACATTTGACGGTAAAAGATGAAGGAAGAAAAATGGAATTAGAAGAAGTAAAATATTTGAATTTACTTTTTATCATACCAATTTTGGTACTGATGTTTTTGGTATATCGTTTTTGGCAGATCAGAAAACAAAAGCGATTTGCCCCAAAAAACTTGTTAGATAAGTTAACCCCTGAAAAATCGGATTTTAAGCCGGTTTTAAAGCTAATAGTATTGTTGCTGGTTTTTGTTTCTCTCATTTTAGCTTTGGCTAATCCGAGAATTGGTACAAGAGTGGAAACAGTAAAAAGAGAGGGAATAGACATCGTTTTTGCTATTGATGTATCAAAAAGCATGTTGGCAGAAGATGTTACCCCTAACAGGTTAGAGCGTTCTAAACAAATTGTTTCGCAAATTATTAATACCTTGGGAGCTGACCGAGTAGGTATTGTGGCGTATGCCGGAAGTGCTTTCCCTGTTTTACCGATTACAACAGATTATAGTGCTGCCAAAATGTTTCTACAACAAATGAATACGGATATGCTTTCCTCTCAAGGGACAGCTATCAGCGAGGCGATTTTGCTGGCAAATACGTATTTTGATGATGCCGGAACTAATAAATTGTTAGTGCTTATTTCAGACGGAGAAGATCATGAACAAAATATTTCAGAAGCTATTGCTCAGACAAAAGATAACAAATTAAAGATACTTACTATCGGAGTAGGAACTGAAAAAGGAGGTCAGATACCTATAAGAACCGGTGGAGTTCTTCAAACTTATTTGAGAGATTTGAACAATGAAGTTGTAATTACTCGATTAGACAGCCAAACACTTAAAAATATTGCAAGTGAAACAGGAGGGAGTTATGTGTCAGGAAATATAAGTACCAAACAAGTGGCTGAGCATTTTAAGAATTTGGTAGACACGATTGAAAAAACACAGTTTGAATCACAGGAAATAGCAGAATATGATTCAAAATTCCAATGGTTTTTGGTTGCAGCGTTCTTTTTATTATGTTTGGAAATGCTTTTCTTAGAGCGAAAAACGGCTTGGATCAGAAAACTTAATTTGTTTAATGAAAAGAAGTAAAAAGCTATGATGTTGGATGACAAAAATATTTCTTTAAAAATAAGTGGAGCTTGGAGAGCATCAAAAGCTAAACACTTCTTGGCTTGTATGTTTTTGATGTTATGCTCCGTAAATATTTTTGCTCAAAAAACAGCTAAGAATGAAGAGACGAAGAAACCGGATTATGTAGAGCAAGAGGCAAAATTCCGTATTCAAAAATCAAAAGCAGAAAATAAAGCAACGGCCTCATATAATTTAGGTAACACCATTTACAAACAAGAATCTTACGAAGAGTCTAAGTATTCTTATTTAGAAGCTATTGAAAAATCTCAAGATAAATCAGAAAAACACAAAGCATATCACAATTTAGGAAATGCTTTAATGCAAGAAAAGAATTATCAGGCAGCTGTTGAGGCATACAAAAATGCTTTGCGAAACAATCCGTATGATGAGCAAACCCGATATAATTTTGCTTTAGCTAAAGAGATGTTGGATAAAAATCCTCCACCTCCTGATCAAAATCAGGATAACGAAAATCAAGATCAAAACCAAAACCAAGATAATCAGAATAAAGAAAATCAAAAGGGAGGAGATAACCAAAACGAAAATAAGGATAATCAGGAAAATCAAGACAATCAAAATCAGGGAGATAATCAAGACAATCAAGAACAAAAAGGAGACGGAAATAAAGACCAAAAACCTGAAGGAAATCAGGGAGGGATGTCAAAACAAAGAATAGAAAACCTGCTTGATGCAGTAGAAAATCAAGAAAAAGGCATTCAACAAAGGGTGCAAAAAAAGAAAGAATTAGATCAAAGAAAAGGACAACCAAGACAATCAGAAAAGAATTGGTAACAGTTTGTTGATTTGTTTTTTCGACTAAATTGAGACGCATCTCAATGATTCAATAATTAAACCAATGAAAAGGCTATTATTTATACTGTTATTCTTACTATCTCACACGATTTTTGCTCAGGTTGAATTTACGGCCAAACTGAGCAGAACTAAAATCGGTATAAATGAAAATGTAAGAATAGACTTTACTATGAATGCAGACGGAGATAATCTTCGGTTGCCTTCATTTGAAAACTTTAAAGTTGTTGGAGGTCCGTATCAACAAATTAGCCATTCCTATATTAACGGAAAGCGCTCAATGAGCAAAAGTTACGGATATACACTCCAACCCACTAAGCAAGGTAAATTGACTATAGGAAGTGCCAGTATTACCATAAACGGAAAAGTTTATGAATCTGCTCCCGTAACCCTTGAAGTTACAGGACCTGTACAAAGACCAAACGATACTTCTGTTCCTCTTATCGAAGCAGAAGAAAGTGTTCATTTGGTAGCTCAGGTGTCTAAACGAAATCCATACCTGAACGAACCGATAACTATTTTATATAAGTTATACTTTAAACCGGAGTTGGAGATACGAAACTTTAACATAACTGAAACCCCTGAATTCAAAGATTTTTGGTCACATAATATCGAAATCAAACAATACGAAACTAACGATGAGACTTTTAGAGGAGAGCAGTACCGAAGTGCCATTATCAAAAAAATGGTATTATATCCTCAAAAGTCAGGTAAACTTACTTTGGCTCCATTTGTAATGAATGTGTCTTTAGGTGTACCTACTAATCGAAGAGATTTTTTTGGAGGAAGAATCTATAGCACGACTAATACTACGGTTTCAACAGGCGAGGTTACTATTGATGTAAAACCTCTTCCGGAAGCAGGAAGACCGGATGATTTTTCGGGAGCAGTCGGAACGTTTGACTTTATTGTAACGACAGATAAAACGGCTGTACGTCACGGAGAATCTATACAGCTTGATGTGGTGGTTTCGGGTAAAGGAAACTTAGAATTGTTTTCACTTCCAAAACCTGTAGTGCCAAGTGCTTTAGAAATGTATGACCCAATTCCGAAAAAACAAATTACGGTCTCTCTTTCGGGAATGAGTGGTAAGGTTTCGGAAAAATACACGATTGTTCCTCAGTATCAAGGGAAGTATATTATTCGTCCGATAAGCTTTTCGTATTTTGATTTAAGTACAAACTCCTATAAAACTATTACCTCAAAAGAAATTCCGATTGATATGATCGATGGTCCTATCAGTAGCCAACCTCAGCAATCGGAAAATTATGTAGCAACCGGCAACGAAGTAACAACTCAAAGTCAGTTCCGATTTATCAATCTCAAAACAAACCTTCAACCAATTATAAAACAAGACTTTTTGTTTTCTAAGTCCTTTTATTTCTGGTTGTTATTTCCGTTGTTCCTGATTCCGATACTTATCTTAGTAAAACGTAAAAAAGAAGAAAGAGACAGTGATGTAGTAGGAAATAAAATCAGAACTACTAACAAATTGGCTAAAAAGTATCTTTCAGAAGCCAAGAAGAATCAAAACGATAAACAAAAGTTTTACGAATCATTGGAGCGAGCCTTACACAATTTCTTAAAAGCTAAACTAAAAATGGAAACGGCTGAAATGAGTAAGGATAAAATATCAGAGATTCTTTCGGATAAGAAAGTAAATTCGCAAACGGTTAAAGATTTTATTTCTCTTTTAGAAAATGCCGAATTGGTTCGATATGCTCCGAGTTTAGCCTCTACTGTTGAGCAAGATTACGATAAAGCTGTAAAAACCATTACAGAGTTAGAGAAAATTATTAAGTAATATCCCTGAAATGGTTTATGAACCTTTTGACGATTTTTAAGAACAAATAGGAGTATCTTTGCAGTATGAAACAAAAAGTAGTAGTTGGTTTATCAGGAGGAGTGGATTCCAGCGTTGCAGCCTATCTTTTAAAAGAGCAAGGTTATGACGTTATTGGGCTTTTTATGAAAAACTGGCATGATGATTCGGTGACTATTTCTGACGAATGTCCGTGGCTTGAAGATAGTAATGATGCTCTTTTAGTAGCCGAAAAATTAGGAATTCCTTTTCAAACAGTTGATTTGAGTGAACAATATAAAGAGCGTATTGTGGATTATATGTTCAACGAATATGAACAAGGAAGAACTCCTAATCCTGACGTATTGTGTAATAGAGAGATAAAATTTGATGTATTTATGAAGATTGCCCTGAATCTCGGAGCGGATTTTGTGGCAACAGGGCATTATTGTAGAAAAGATACAATACAGAAAGACGGAAAAACTGTTTATCGTTTGCTTGCAGGTGTAGATAAAAATAAAGACCAGTCTTATTTTTTGTGTCAGCTTTCGCAAGAGCAGCTTTCAAAAGCATTATTTCCGATAGGAGAACTTACTAAACCTGAAGTAAGAGAAATTGCGGCAAAGCTGGATTTAATTACAGCCGAAAAAAAAGACTCTCAAGGGTTGTGTTTTATCGGAAAAGTTCGCTTACCGGAATTTTTACAACAAAAACTAAAACCGAAAGAAGGGTTTATTTATGAAATAAGTAACGAGTCTGAAATATATAACAGAGAAAAACCTGAGTTTGCTTCGGTAGAAGAAGAATTAGCTTTCGAGGCGGCTCCTTTTGTGTATTCTCCTGCTGACGGAAAAAAAGTAGGAAAACATCAAGGAGCACATTATTTTACTATTGGACAAAGAAAAGGTTTAAATGTAGGAGGAACTAAAGAACCTCTTTTTGTTATTGCTACCGATACCCAAACCAACACTATTTATACAGGACAAGGAGACTATCACAAAGGACTTTTCAGAAAAGTTCTTTTTGTAAAAGACAGTGAAGTACATTTCATTCGAGAGGATTTAGCCCTTAAAAATGGAGAAACACTGGAAGTAATGGCTCGTATCCGTTACAGACAACCTTTACAAAAAGCTACACTTCATAGATTTGAAAGCGGAATGTATGTAGTTTTTGAAAAACATCAATCTGCCATTACTCAAGGACAATTCACCGCTTGGTATATTGATGATGAACTGATAGGTTCCGGAGTTATTAGCTGAAAATTTATATCTTTGTAAACAGAGCAGACCGCCTTATCGCTCTTGACTTCAAGGGAGGAAAGTCCGGGCATCACAGAGCAGCATAGTGGGTAACGCCCACCTCTCGAAAGGGACGGACTAGTGCAACAGAAAGTATGTACAGGTAATGCTGTAGTGAAATCAGGTAAACTCTATGCGATGAAATGCCAAGTAAACCGACAATTAAGGATTGCTCGTCCGATGTCGGAGGGTAGGCAGATAGAACTTGTCAGTAATGGCAAGTCCAGATAAATGATAAGGATTTGTTGGAAACAACAAATACAGAACCCGGCTTACAGGTCTGCTTTTTTATAAATCTTCTTTTATGAAAAACGAAAAAATAGAACTTCCGTACTTTTTAGAGTGAGAAAAATGTTTGAGATCTTCTAAATTAGTGTGTGGAGAATGCTCAATAATCAACATTCCTTCTTCGGATAAAAGTTCATTTTCAAAAACCAATTTCGGAATTCTCTCAAATTGTTCTTGTGTAAAAACGTAGGGAGGATCGGCAAAAATTACATCATATTCTGTTTTGGTTTTTTCCAAAAATGAAAAAACATCATTCTTAATCACATTAATCCCCATATCAAATGTATCAGACGTTTGTTTGATAAATTTTACACAACCAAAGTCTGAGTCAACAGAAGTAATGTCTTCAGAGCCTCTTGAGGCAAACTCGTACGAGATGCTTCCACTTCCTGAAAATAAATCCAAAACTTTCAGTTCATCAAAATGATAGTAGTTGTTCAAAATGTTGAATAATGATTCTTTAGCCAAATCAGTAGTGGGTCTGATAGGTAAATGTTTTGGTGCTATTATGCGTCTTCCTTTATGTTTTCCTGAAATTATTCTCACGACTGTACTAATACAAAATGAGTTAAATTATCTCTATCGTCAAATCCGTTTACTTCCGATAAATGAGAAACGTCAAGTAAAGAAACGTTTCTTACGTACGTATAAGCAATTTCAAAAAGCTCTCCTTCTTTAGCTATATTCCCAAGCAATTTAAGAGTAAAAAACTCAGGATTCATTCCAAGTTGTTCAACCGTAAAGAGCAAATAATAGGCAAAGTCTTCTTTGGTAGTAAAGTCAAAAGAGTTATAAAATAGTAATTTCTGATTCTGAACAACGATTATTTCAAATGACTTTTCTTCAAAATGAACAAACATTTGTTTGTCATCATCATTTTTAGATAAGTCCAGGAGTTTTTCTACTAAAATACTTGAGCTGTGTTTGTATTCAAAATCCGGAAAAATATCCAATAAAAAATTATTAATATTTACATACGGAACATATACGTTGTTTATCGGATAATTCTCCAATGCATCAAAAGTAAAAAAGTCTGATTCAAAAACTTTTACGTTGTATTTCAGATAACTTCCTAAATGATTCTC
>CAZVQI010000015.1:0-21300 GCA_964629155.1 uncultured Flavobacterium sp. | reverse complement strand
ATGGAAATATAATAAAAGATTAGTTCTTTGTAAAGAATGTTTCTAAAAAATAAAATCCCTGAAGTTTTTGACTTCAGGGATTTTTTACTAACCCAATTTACTCTATTGCTATCTGTCTATGGGAGCTTACAGTAGCGTTTATTTTAGGGATTTGAATGATAAGTTCTCCGCTTTCGTATTTTGCTTGAATTTGTTCAGGATTGGTATTTTCCGGTAGTTTGAAAGAACGAGAGAATTTATTGTAGCTATACTCTCTTCGGGTAAATTTACCGTTTTCGTTTTTTTCTTCTTTTTCTTGTTTCTTTTCAGAGAATATCTGAAGGATGTTATTTTCTACAGAAATAGAGAAATCTTCTTTAGTAAGCCCCGGAGCAGCTACAAATACTTCATATTTACTTTCACTTTCTTTTACGTTTACAGCCGGAAAAGAAGTTTTAGGAAATCTGCCGAAAAAATCTCTCCCGAAGAAATCTTCAAAAAAACTTGGCATATAGCCGAATTCGTCTTGGTTGAATTTAACTAAGTCCATAGCCATAATTATTTTTTAGGTTAAACTTCTTTTTGTCTAACAGGAAGCAAATAGAATACCATAACTTTAAAACTGAAAAAATGACTTAAAGCACAGATAATTAATCTGAAAAAGTGTCAATTTGTCAATTTGGAAGTGATTTTTTGTAGTAGGGTAGTTGAATAGATGATTTTATACCTATTTAATAAAAAATCCCAAGTTTACTTGGGATTTTTTGAGTATTTGTTATTAACTGAATCTATTGTCGCTTTCCATAATAAGGCGAGACATCAACTCAAAGCGTTCTTTATAAATTGGGTTAAGTTCATCTTCTATAATTAAGTCTTTCCTTAGGATAGGTACAGAATAAGGTAAAACCCAAGCTCGAAGTGCTTTTGCAATAGAGTCCATATTGTTTATACCTTGCATGGCTTGTACTCCGTCTGCCCAACAAACAAGTGCAATGACTTGTCCTGTAAGATAAGGCTTTGGTTTTTTGCTGGTGATTTCGAGCCAGTCCAAGCAGTTTTTCATACTTCCGGGAATAGCCCCATGATACAAAGGAGAAAGCCATATTTGAACATCGCTTTCAGAGAATAATTCAGCCATTTGTTTTACACTTTCAGGAATTTCTCCAAAAGGTATTTCCAACAGAGGGAGCTTATTTTCAGCTAAATTATAATGAGAAATTTCTATATTCTTTCCTTCAAAACAAGAAAGGAAAAATTGAATTATTTTATGTGAAAAACTACTTACAGAACTATCGGGGGCTCCATTAAAAATAAGTAATTTCATAATCTTTTTAAATTATAAATATTACGGAATGTCTAAATACTTATGAGTTTGAACCGAAATTCTCCATTTAGGATTATTCATCACATAATCAACAATAAGAGGGGACATTTTGTCTTTTTTTTCCCATTCGGCTTGGAGGAACAAAAGACAATTTTCCCGCACTTTTTGGGCTTGTTCTTCGGCAAACTGAAAATCGTGTTGATTATAAATAATGATTTTTAATTCATCAGCTTTTTGATAAGCTTCTTCTACCGGAAGTTTAGTTTTTTTCGGAGAAAGACAAACCCAATCCCACTCTCCTGAAAACGGATAAGCCCCGGACGTTTCAATATGTACTCTAAAACCTTCTTCTTTTAATCTTCGGGTAAGGACATTCATATTCCAAGTTAAGGGTTCGCCCCCTGTAATCACAACAATTTTGGCTTGAGAATTTTTAGCATTTGTTACCATTTGTTCTACCGCAGTTACCGGGTGGTTAGCTGCCTCCCAACTTTCTTTTACATCACACCAATGACAGCCTACATCACATCCTCCGATTCGGATAAAATAAGCGGCTACTCCCGTATAAAAACCTTCCCCTTGGATAGTGTAAAAATCTTCCATCAAGGGGAGTTCCAATCCTTGGATTATAGTATCTTTTATGGGGTTTGTTTTAATCAAAATTTACTGTTTTAAACCCTTGCCTTTGTTCTGACCAAATTATTTTTGACCAAATATTCTGCTATTTGAATAGTGTTGGTAGCAGCTCCTTTTCTGAGATTATCCGAAACAATCCACATATTTAATGTATTGGGTTGTGATTCATCTCTGCGAATCCTCCCCACAAATACATCATCTTTTCCTTGTGCATACAAAGGCATCGGATAAGTGAAAGTATCTGTGTTGTCTTGTAGTTTCACACCTTCTGTCTCGTGCAGAATTTTTCGAATTTCACTTAGGTCAAAATCGTTTTCAAATTCTACGTTTACCGCTTCGCTGTGTCCGCCCACTACGGGAATTCTTACGGCTGTAGCAGTTACTGAAATTGTGTTGTCATCAAGGATTTTTTGTGTTTCTCTAACCAATTTCATTTCTTCTTTGGTATATCCGTTTTCTTCAAAAACATCGCATTGAGGAATGGCATTTCGGTGAATTTGGTACTTGTAAGCCATTTCTCCTCTTATTCCTTGATATTCGTTTTCTAATTGTTGAACTGCCTTAACACCTGTTCCGGTAATAGACTGATAAGTAGAAACAACAATTCTTTTAATCTTATATTTTTTGTGCAGAGGAGCAAGAGCCATAACCATTTGAATGGTAGAACAATTCGGATTAGCTATGATTTTGTCGTTTTCGGTTAGTTTATTTGCATTAATTTCGGGAACAATTAGCTTTTTAGTATTGTCCATTCTCCAAGCAGAAGAATTGTCGATTACGGTTGTACCGACTGCGGCAAATTTTTCTGCCCAATCCAAAGAGGTTTGACCACCGGCTGAGAATAGAGCAATATCAGGAGCTTCATTAACAGCTTCTTGCAAACCGATTACCTTATGTGTTTTTCCTTTAAAAAAGATTTCTTTTCCTACTGATTTTTCAGAGGCTACAACTAATAGTTCTGTTAAAGGGAAGTTACGTTCGACTAAAACATTTAGCATTACTTCTCCTACCATTCCGGTTGCTCCAACAACTGCGACTTTCATGTATTTTTAAAATTAAAAAATTTAGAAAATTAAAATGCAAAGATAGTATTTTAAGCCGGATGAATAATTATAGTTTATGATTGATTTTAGGAAATAGTAATTTTAAAATTATCCCTTTCTGTTGTATTTTTCTCAGAAATCTTCCGTTTTTAAACCGTGAACAAAAGGTGAAAAATTATTACATTTGTGCCTTTATTATTTTTAGATGAAACGCTTTTTATTTCTAATTCTTCTTATATTTCTTTGTTTCGGGACTTTGTCAAAGTGCGAAAAAGATGACATTTGCGCAGCAGGAACTCCTACTACTCCTAAAGTTGTTATTGATTTTTACGAATATCTTAATTCGTCTGTTAGAAAAGGTTTTCAAAAGATTGAAATTATTGAGATAGATAACCCAAGTAATATTCTTGTATTTGAACATACAGACAGGATACTGTTGCCTCTTAGAACAGATTCACCTGAGAGTAATTATATTTTCAGACTCACTTATACCAACATCAATACAGAAGTCACTAACGAAGACTTGGTTCAAATTCGATACGATAAAGAAGATGTTTATATATCAAGAGCTTGCGGATTTAAATCTAATTTTATGCTTTTAGATGCTGAACCGCTTAACCCTAATCCGAAAATTACTGATTACGGTAATGATGAATTCTGGATTAAGGAATACATTGTGAGACAATCCATAATAACAAACGAAAATGAAACGCATTTGGATATACTTTTTTAGTTTGGGATTGTCAGTGGCTTGTTTGGCACAAGAAGCCCAAACCGATTCTTTGAAAACCAAACAAGTTCAACGTTACGGAATGCGTATAGGAGCAGATTTATTCAAACTGACTAAATCTTTTGTAACAGATGATTATAGAGGCTTGGAATTGGTAGGAGATTATCGGATTACCAAAAAAATCTATTTAGCAGGAGAGCTCGGGAACGAAGATAAAACTACAGATGAACCTCAACTCAATTTTACTACTAAAGGAACCTATTTGAAAGTAGGAATAGATTTCAATGCTTACCAAAACTGGCTCGATATGGAAAATATGATTTATGTTGGAGCCCGTTATGGAACAAGTACTTTTTCGCAAACTTTAAACCATTATTCTATTTATTATAATACAGGAGGCTTTTTAGGAGAGCATACAGTTGTTCAGACCAATGAGGAATTTAAAGGGCTTTCTGCACATTGGATAGAATTTGTAGGAGGTATTAAAGCTGAAATTTTTAACAATTTTTATGTGGGATTTAGTGTTCGACTTAACTATTTGATTACCCAAAAACAACCTGATAATTTTGAAAATTTATACATTCTGGGCTTTAATCGAACTTATGACGGAAACTGGGGGGTAGGGTTTAATTATACTGTTTCTTATTTTATTCCTTTGTATAAAAAGTAAAATTCTTTTTGCTCAACAAAATAATTGGAAAATAGGTTTCATAACCTGAATTATATTCCGGAATATTTAAAAATAAAATGCATTTTTATTGAAAATCAATTTGATATAAATGGGGCAAATATCATATCTATTTTATACTGATTATAAATAACAAATTCACTTTGTGAATTTTTTTATAAATCTTACTTTTGCTAATCATTTCCAAAAAATTATTTAGTGTTATGGCAAAATCTGCGCTTTTAAAGTCATCCTTAGTAAAAAAATACTGGATGGCTCTTACAGGTTTGTTTCTTTGTCTGTTTTTAGTAGGACATCTTATAGGAAACCTGCAACTCATTTACGGAACTTCATTACAGTTTAATCAGTATGCACTTTTTATGACAACTAATCCGTTCATAAAAGTGTTGTCTTACCTTACTTACATTTCGATTATTTTTCATGCTGTAGATGGAATAATATTAACGATTCAAAACAGAAAGGCAAGACCAATTCGTTACAATAAAGAAAATGCGGCTGCTAATACTAAATGGGCTTCCAGAAATATGGCAGTGCTCGGAACACTCATATTAATATTCATTGCTTTGCATATGAGCCATTTTTGGGCTAAAATGCACTATACTCAAATGCCGCTTCAAAAGGTTTCTATCGCTACTGATTATGGGACGCAAGATCTATATGTAACAACAGCGGGGAGCTATATTGGTACATCTCAAATTGACAATGGTCAAATTGAGATAAAAAATAAAACAGAGTTCTTTGATGTAAGAGCCGGTTTAAAAATAGCAGAAGGTTATAAAGATCTTTATAAAATTACCATAGACTTTTTCAAAGATGAAAAAGCGGGATTGTGGTACACTATTTTCTATGTTTTTTCAATGGCTGTTTTGGCCTTTCACTTAAACCACGGGTTTGCAAGTGCATTCCAATCATTTGGTTTAAATCATCCAAAATATAACGGAATTATCAAAAAGACCGGAGTTGTTTTTTCTATTATTGTTCCGCTCCTTTTTGCTATTATTCCTATATACATTCGTTTCTTTTTAAAATAGTTTTCAGTTATGGCATTAGATAATAAAATACCAAAAGGAGACCTCTCTATCAAATGGACAGAGTATAAGTCGAAAATTAATCTGGTAAACCCTGCTAACAAACGTAAGTTAGATGTTATTGTTGTTGGTACCGGTTTGGCAGGAGCTTCTGCTGCAGCTACTTTGGCAGAATTAGGTTACAACGTAAAAGCATTTTGTTTTCAGGATTCTCCAAGACGTGCACACTCTATTGCAGCACAAGGAGGTATCAATGCAGCTAAAAACTATCAAGGAGACGGAGATTCGATTTATCGTTTATTTTACGATACCATAAAAGGAGGAGATTATCGTGCAAGAGAGGCAAACGTTTATCGTTTAGCCGAAGTTTCTGCTAATATTATTGACCAATGTGTGGCTCAGGGAGTGCCATTGGCTCGTGAGTATGGCGGTTTGTTAGATAATCGTTCGTTTGGAGGTGCTCAAGTATCTCGTACATTCTACGCAAAAGGACAAACCGGACAACAATTATTACTAGGGGCTTATTCGGCTATGAATCGTCAAATAGGTCGTGGTAAAATTAAGATGTATAATCGCCACGAGATGTTGGACTTGGTTGTGATTAATGGAAAGGCTCGTGGAATCATAGCACGTAACTTGGTTACCGGGGAAATTGAAAGACATTCTGCCCATGCAGTAGTATTAGGAACAGGAGGGTACGGAAATATATTTTATCTTTCTACCAATGCAATGGGGTCAAATGTGACAGCAGCATGGAAAGCTCATAAAAAAGGAGCTTATTTTGCAAACCCTTGCTATACGCAAATTCACCCAACTTGCATTCCTGTTTCGGGAGATCATCAGTCAAAACTTACGTTGATGTCTGAGTCTTTAAGAAACGATGGACGCATTTGGGTGCCTAAAAAATTAGAAGATGTTCAGGCTATCAGAGAAGGAAGATTAAAACCAACTCAGATACCTGAAGAAGATAGAGATTATTACTTAGAAAGACGTTATCCGGCTTTTGGTAACTTAGTACCTCGTGACGTAGCTTCTCGTGCTGCTAAAGAGCGTTGTGATGCCGGTTATGGAGTAAATGCTACCGGAGAGGCTGTTTATCTTGACTTTGCTTCGGCAATTCAACGTTATGGTAAAGAGCAAGCTCGTATCAAACATTTAGACGAAAATGACGAAAAGTTAGTTTATGAGCTGGGTAAAAAAGTAATTGAGGAAAAATACGGAAACTTATTCCAAATGTATGAGAAAATTGTAGATGAGAATCCGTATGAAACTCCTATGATGATTTACCCTGCTGTTCACTATACAATGGGAGGGCTTTGGGTTGATTATAACCTAATGACAACTATCGAAGGTTGTTACTGTATCGGAGAGGCAAACTTCTCAGATCACGGAGCAAACCGTTTGGGAGCTTCTGCTTTGATGCAAGGTTTGGCAGACGGATATTTCGTTTTGCCTTATACTATCGGAGATTATTTGTCTAAAGAAATCCGTACGGGAGCTATTCCTACAGATACACCTGAGTTTGATGAGGCAGAAAAGAATGTAAAAGAACTTATCAACTTCTTCATAAATAATAAAGGAACTCACTCTGTTGATTACTTCCACAAAAAACTTGGAAAAGTAATGTGGAACAAAGTAGGTATGGCAAGAAACGCAAAAGGCCTTACGGAAGCTATGGATGAGATTAAGGCTATTCGTGAAGAATTCTGGAAGGATGTAAAAGTTCCGGGTACAGCAGAAAGCTTTAATCAAGAACTTGAAAAAGCACTTCGTGTAGCCGATTTCTTAGAGTTGGGAGAATTATTCGCTAAAGATGCACTACATCGAAACGAATCTTGTGGAGGACATTTTAGAGAAGAGTATCAAACAGAAGACGGAGAAGCTAAACGTGATGATGAAAATTTTGCTTATGTAGCAGCTTGGGAATATACCGGAAATCCGAGAGAGGCAATCCTTCATAAAGAAGAATTAGTATTTGAGAATATTAAATTAGTACAGAGAAGTTACAAATAAAATTTAGTCGAAAGTCAAAAGTAGAAGGTCAAACGTAATGACTTTTAGGCATTTGACATCAAGACTTTAAAAACTAAATAAGATGAAACTTACATTAAAAATCTGGAGACAGAAAAATGCTCAAGATCACGGAAGAATCGTTGAGTATAAAATAGATAATGTTTCGCCTGATATGTCTTTCCTTGAAATGCTTGATGTTTTGAACGAAGACTTAATAAACAAAGGCGAAGACCCTGTTGCTTTTGATCACGACTGTCGTGAAGGAATTTGCGGAATGTGCTCATTATTTATTAATGGTGAAGCTCACGGACCCGATAGAGGAATCACAACTTGTCAATTGCATATGCGTAAGTTCAAAGACGGTGATACGATTTTTATCGAGCCGTTCAGAGCGAAAGCATTTCCTGTGATTAAAGATTTGGTAGTTGACAGGAGTGCCTTTGACAGAATTCAACATGCAGGAGGATTTATCTCTGTAAATACTTCCGGAAATACGCAAGATGCTAATGCTATTCCGATTCGTAAAGACGATGCAGACAAAGCGTTTGATGCTGCAACTTGTATCGGTTGTGGAGCTTGTGTAGCTACTTGTAAAAATGCTTCAGCAATGCTTTACGTAGCAGCTAAAGTATCTCAGTTCGCTTTACTTCCGCAAGGTAGAGTGGAAGCTACCGAAAGAGTACTTAATATGGTACACCAAATGGATTTGGAAGGTTTTGGAAACTGTACTAATACAGGGGCTTGCGAAGTAGAATGTCCTAAGGGTATTTCGCTAGAAAATATTGCTCGTATGAATAGAGAATATCTCAAAGCAAGCTTAGTAAAGTAATACTTTAGAATATCAATTATACTAAGGAGATAGACCTTTTGTCTATCTCTTTTTTTTAATCTGTGGATTGAAGATGATATTCCTATCTTTGCCAAATACTAAACTCCAAAAATATAAATGGATTCACTTACTCAAATTGTACTCGGAGCAGCGGTAGGAGAAAAGGTTTTAGGGAAAAAGTTAGGAAACAAAGCTTTGCTATACGGAGCAATAGCTGGCACCATACCGGATTTAGATGTTTATGTAGGAAAGTTCTTTGACCCAATTACAGCAACTGCAATTCACAGGGGATTTAGTCATTCTATTTTGTTTTTTGTGATGCTTTCGCCTTTGTTAGGCGGGTGTTTATCTAAAATTGAGAAAAAAAACAAGATAACTTTCAAACGAGCTACTGTTTTTTGGTTTTTAGGATTATTAACTCATGCTTTGTTAGATGCCTTTACCACTTGGGGCACACAACTTTTTTATCCGTTAGATTATCGAATTTCTCTGCATTCAATTTTTGTAATTGATCCTCTCTATACATTGCCTTTTTTGTTCTGTATGATAATGGTTATGCGTTTTGAGAGAAATAATCCGAAAAGACAAAAATGGAATAATTTAGGGCTTTGGTTAAGTTCTTTATATTTATTTTTGACAGTATTCATTCAACAAATAGTTAAATCAAAATTTGAAAGCAGACTGGCTGAAGAAAATATTGAGTATGTCAGAAAAATAACAAAACCATCGCCTTTGAATATCATCCTTTGGAATTCTATTATAGAAACAGAAGACGGGTATTATATGGGAGATTATTCGTTTTTTGATTCTCAACCTATTTCGTTTGACTTTTATCCTAAAAACAGAGAACTTATTAAGGACAATGAAAATCAAAAAGTTGTTCGTCAACTTCAATGGATTACTGAAGGGTGGTGGACTATCACTCAAACCAACCACCAGTTATTTTTAAATGATATGCGTTTTGGACTTATATCAACAGATAGACAAGACTCTGAATTTTCATTTAGTTATGAATTGACCCGAGAAGGAGATTCGGTTAAAGCTATTCCGGTTACCAATAAACAAAAAGGAAGAATAAAAGAATTGCTTATGCAACTTTGGGAGAGAATTAAAGGAAATTAATAATGGAAAAAGTAAAAGCTAAAAAACATCTGGGGCAACATTTTCTGAACGATGAAAATATTGCCAAAAAGATTTCTGACACCCTTTCACTAAAAGGGTACAATAAAGTTTTGGAAATAGGTCCCGGAATGGGAGTGCTTACGAAGTATTTGCTTGAAAAATCAATAGAAACCTATGTTATTGAAATTGATACTGAATCGGTAAAATATTTAAATACTCATTATCCAAAACTGCAAAATCGTATTATATCAAAAGATTTTTTGAAGTATGATTTGAAAGAAATCTTTATAGATGAACCTTTTGCCATAATAGGAAACTTTCCATACAATATCTCATCACAAATTGTATTTAAAACGCTGGAAATGAGAAGACAAGTTCCCGAATTTTCAGGAATGTTTCAGAAAGAAGTAGCAGAGCGAATTTGTGAGAAAAAAGGAAGTAAAACCTATGGAATTCTTTCAGTTTTAGTTCAAGCATTTTATGAAACAGAATATTTGTTTACCGTATCGGAAAATGTATTTACACCTCCCCCAAAAGTTAAGTCAGGGGTGCTTAAACTCACTCGAAAAGATAATTTTCGTTTGGAATGTGATGAAAAATTGTTTTTTAGTGTAGTAAAAACTGCTTTCAATCAAAGACGAAAAACTCTTAGAAACAGTTTGAAATCTCTCAATATTCCTGACAATAAAAAAGGAGAAAAAATCTTTGATTTACGTCCGGAGCAATTATCGGTAGAGGATTTTATTGAGATTACGAAAATGGTAAAGCCAATTGAAAATTAGGTACAAGTAGAAATGGCAGGACAACTATATTTTGGTGTATTTACTTTTTTAGATATTTTTTATTTTAATAATCTTTCCTGGATTTCCTATCACAGTTGCACCATCAGGGACATCTTTTATAATAACGGTTCCAGCTCCTATTGTACACCATTTACCTATTTTTACTTCTTGGATAACTGAAGCTCCAATACCAACATGTGTTCCCTCTCCAATAATGGTTCCTCCTGCTAATGATACATTGGGAGATATATGGACAAAATCACCTATAACACAATCATGTTCCACTATAGCTCCTGAGTTTATTATACAATGTTTTCCAATTTTTGTATCGGGATTTATCACAGCATTTGCCATAACTACAGTGCCTTCTTCTATTTCTGAACTCTCAGAAATTACAGCAGTTTTATGAATAGCTTTAAGGAATCGTCCTTTTATTTTTTCAGAAATCATCTTTCTAAAAAAATTATTTCCTACACTAATAATCCAGCTTGAATAGGTATTATTTAGAATACTTGTATTAGTTTTAAATACGGGAATATCTGCTATATAATCCGTTTTTGGTTGATCATCATAAACAGCTTCAATAAGATTATCAGTAGAGGATTTAATGATGTCAATAATAACTTTGCCGTGACCGCTAGCTCCAAATAAATACATATTAATTTCCTTTAAAATATTCCATAGTTGCTTGTCCTTCTTGTGAAATTCCTTCTCGAACAAATACTTTTTTGATGGTTAAAAATAGGATTTTTATATCTAACCACAAGCTTATATTATCTACGTACCAAATATCATATTCAAATTTTTGTTTCCAACTTATAGCATTTCGCCCATTGACTTGTGCCCAACCTGTAATTCCCGGGCGAACTTCGTGTCTTCTTTTTTGGAAGTCGTTGTATAAAGGAAGGTATTGCACTAAAAGAGGTCTTGGTCCAATTAAAGACATGTCACCCTTTAGTACATTTATCAGTTGTGGAATTTCGTCTAAAGAAGTTTTTCTGACAAAACTCCCCACTTTTGTTAGTCGTTCTGCATCGGGTAAGAGGTTTCCGTTTTCATCTCGCTTATCATTCATAGTCTTGAATTTCACTATTTTAAAAATCCGTTCACCTTTTCCCGGACGAGATTGAAAAAAGAAAGGTTTTCCGTGATTAGCGAAAAATAAACCTACTATAACCAACAGAAAAACAGGACTTAAAATTATCAGTCCTATTAATGCTACAAAAAAATCTATTGTTCTTTTGAGGTAATTTTTATACATTTTTTTCCTGAATCATTCTTTTATATTCTTCGAGTAAAGCATTCCAAATAACCGATTGTTCATAACGAGAAACAATCATTTCACGACTGTTTTCTTTTAATTTTTTATAAAAAATTTTATCACTCATTAATTTTTCCATAGCTGTTTTTACAGCTGATATATTCTTTACAGGAATGATTATACCGTTTTTGTTATCTATAATTATTTCATTACAACCGTTAATGTTGGTTACAATACTGGGTAATTCCATAGCACCTGCCTGCATTACAACATTAGGAAAGCCTTCTCTGTAGCTGGGGAAGATCAAGGCATCGGATATTGCATAATAAGGTCTTACATCTTTTTGGAAGCCTACGGAGATGATATTCGGATGAGCTTCTATATTTTTTAAGGTATTGGAAGAAAGCGAATCTAATTCTGTTTCTAACCATCCTACTAATAATAATTTACAATTTGTTTTATTTTCTGTCTTACAGATTTGTGAGAAAGCGGCTACAAGTTCGTTAATTCCCTTATCACCTACCAAACGTCCTACAAATATAAAAACAAAGTCTTCAGGAGTTATACCTAATGAGTTTTTTAGCGCTTGTTTTTGTTCATTAGAGATTGATTTTGAATTAAAATAAGAAGTGTCTATTCCATTTGAACTTCCTTGTCCTATGACTTTCAATTTGTCTTTGGTTGTGTATTTATTTTTCAAAATAAAATCATACAAACCTTGGGAATTAGGGTAAACCTTAATACTGCAAGCATAAGTAATTTTTTCTACCCAATTCAAAATTATTCTTCTTAAGCCTTTAGCTTCCATTAAGGGGAGTCCTGCCACAGTGTGTAAACGAATCGGAACACCGGCTAATTTTGCAGCTATCATTCCTGTGGTACCTGCTTTTGGGGTGTGAGTATGTACAATTAGAGGTTTTTCTTTTTTGAAAATTTTATACAGTTGCCAAACTGATTTTAAATCTTGAAAAGGTGAGATAGTACGAGTCATTTTGACGGTTATAAATCTCACGTTTTCGTCTTGTTCCAAGCTTTGAATTTCCTCTCCGTTAGAAGAAATGCCTACAACTTCAAAGCCATTATCACTCATAAAACGATGTTGACCTTTTAGGAGCACTTTGAAAGAAATAGGGACAGTGGTAATACGTATAAGTTTAGGTTTGTTCATTTAAAGCGGTTTCTTTAAGGCATAAAATTTTGAAGGTGTAATTTTTACACAATCTTTAGAAGAATACAAAGAAGTTATTCTTATTACAGAAATCATTATCTACTCTAAGAAGAAAACAATAGTACTTACTACTCTGGCTTTTTGAATATAAGGCTCTTTAGGTCTTTCGCTGATTTCTTCATCATAGTAGTAAGGGTAGTTTCCTACAAGAGTAATTTGCCCTTGTGAAGCAGTTTTGATTTTCCCCAATTTTGCTTGAGAATCGTTAGCAAATTGTTCTCCTGCAATACGAGCGTTTTTAGTGCTTTCGGCTATGAGTTGAGGTTTAATTGAATTTAGCTCAGGAAAGGTGTAGTTTGTGAATATATTACAAGTCAAATCTTTACTGACTAATTCTAATTTTATTTGTGCAGATTTATCTTCAGTAGTCTCTACTTCTTTAGATTCAACAGTTAGATTTTGCGTAATGGTATAACGGTCAATTTTCACTTGTACTTGTTTGTCGTTTATCCATTGAGTTTCGTAGTATTTTTCTCTGTCAATAACATCTATATTGTTTATAGTGATGTCATTTTTATTGAATCCGAAGTCTTTCAAATAGGCAATAATATTGTTTTTTTTGATTTCTGTTTGATTCAACAGACTCTGTAAATCATCACCCGAAAACGAAAAGTTTAAAAAAATAGTAGCTGAAATCGCTTTCATATTCATTTCAGCTAATCCTTTTACGGTTACGATACGGTCTTTATCACTAAACGTTTTTAATCCTTTAAAAATAAAAAAGCCTAATACAGAAAAACCTATTAATAAAGATATTCCTAAAATAAAGGATTTAGATGTATTTTTCATAGAAATTAACCTTAGGTAATACTTTATCAAAAATAAAAAAAAATAGAGAGACTTATAATTTTTTTGCCCTAAAATTTTTGTGAAAAATAGAGAAAATTAACCTTGAATGACTATATTTGAAAATCAGATTTTTACCCTAAAATGGAGGTCTCCGAATTAGCACAATATACCATAAATTTTATTAATCAAACTCATCGTAATATTTTCCTTACCGGAAAGGCAGGCACGGGAAAAACCACTTTACTGAAAGAAATCGTCAAAACTACACACAAAAACACTGTAGTAGTTGCTCCTACGGGGATTGCGGCTCTGAATGCAGGCGGAGTGACAATTCATTCCCTTTTTCAACTTCCGTTTGCCGGATTTTTACCTACTGCCGAAGAACTTCCGCAAATTGAGGGGAATGTCAGATTTGAAAACCGATATACCTTACGAAGACATTTCACGATGAATAAAGTTAAACAGAATGTCATTCGTAGTTTAGAACTTTTGATTGTGGACGAAGTAAGTATGCTTAGGGCTGACGTACTGGATGCTATGGATTTTATGTTGCAGACCGTTCGTAAAAATAGTGAGGCTTTTGGAGGAGTGCAGGTTTTGTTTATCGGAGATTTGTTACAACTTCCTCCTGTGGTTCGTCAGGAAGAATGGAATGTATTGCAAAACTATTACTCCGGTATGTTTTTCTTTCATTCACATGTTATCCGGAATAATCCGTTATTGTATATTGAGCTTGAAAAAATCTATCGACAAGCTGACCAATATTTTATAGATATACTGAATAATCTTAGAAACAATCGGATTACAAATCAAGATATACAACTTTTAAATCAATACGTAAAATCGGATTTCGACATTAAGAAAAATCAAGGATATATTACCTTAACAACTCATAATGCTAAGGCTGATGATATAAATATTCAAGCTTTACATGAATTAAAAGGTAAATCATATAAATATTATGCCGAAATAGTGGGAGAGTTCCCTCAGAAGATTTATCCGCTCGAAGAAGAGTTAGAGTTGAAAGTAGGTGCTCAAATTATCTTTATCAAAAATGATTTGAGTTATGAAAAACGCTATTTCAACGGAAAAATGGGAGTTATTCACTTTCTTTCCGAAGACGAAATTATTGTGCATTTTCCTGAAGAAAATAAATATATTGAGGTTGAAAAATATGAGTGGGAAAACATCCGCTATACGGTAGATGAAAATACGAAAGAAATTAAAGAAGAGATCTTGGGTACTTTTACTCATTATCCCATAAAATTAGCATGGGCTATTACCGTACACAAAAGCCAAGGGCTTACTTTTGATAAGGCAGTACTCGATTTATCTCAAATATTTGCTCCCGGTCAAGCTTATGTTGCTCTTTCTCGGTTGCGGTCACTTGACGGACTTGTATTGCTTAATCCTATCCCTCTTAACGGTATTTATAACGATACTTCGGTAGTGAATTATTCCAAAAACAGATGTGACAAAGAGACTTTGCAACAAGAATTAGAAATACAGACCAGAAGATATGTCCAACATTATATCATTAAAGCTTTTTCGTGGAGAGTTTTGCAAAGTACATGGAAGAATCATTTACAAAGCTACGCTTCAGAACTTCCGAAAAGTAAAAAGAGTGGATTTAAAAAATGGGCGGAAGAACAATGGGTTAAGATTGACGAAATTTTAAGGCATTCGGAAAACTTTATAACTCAACTAAACAAACTTTTTTCGTTTGAATCTTATGATTTTAGCCTTATTCAAGAACGATTCAACAAAGCTTATGATTACTTTTTACCGAAGTTAGACGATTTGACTTTTGAGGTTTTATATACTTGCGAAAAAGTAAGACGACTCAAAAGGATGAAAAGCTTTTTTGAGGAAATTTCCGAGTTGGAAGAGTTACAAATTAATGCAGTGTTGAATTTGAAAAAGACTAAGCTTTTGGTTGAAGCAATTGCAGAAGGCAAGGAACTCTCTAAGCAAACTTTAAAATCGAATACCGGAGATGAATATAGAATCAATCATTTGGTACGAATTTCTGAGCTTATTAAAAAACACGCTTTGAATTTTGAGGAAGATAATGAGTTTGACGAAGTTTATTATGATAAGCCTAAAAAACAAAAAGCTCCGAAAAAACCGACTATTGAAATTACACTTGAACTATGGAATCAAAAAATGTCGGTAGAAGAAATTGCAGTTGAACGCAAACTGACTATTAGTACTATTTATGGACATTTGGCTAAACTAATCGGAAAGGGTTCGCTTACGTTAGCAGATGTTTTACCAACAGATCGAATAACGGAATTACAGGAGCTTTGTATTAAAAATCCAGATAAAAGCATAACCGAATTGCGAGAAATTTCAGATAATCAATTTACTTGGGAAGAGCTGAGACTATTCAGAGCTACAGTGTCTCAAGAGAGGTAATATTGTTATGATTGCTCAGATAAATCAATAAAAAAACTCTCAAGTTCCCTTGAGAGTTTTTGTGGGCGATGAGGGATTCGAACCCCCGACCCTCTGGGTGTAAACCAGATGCTCTGAACCAACTGAGCTAATCGCCCTACTGCTTTATTGCGAGTGCAAATATACGACAGGTTTTTTATTCTGCAAGAAATATTTTTACTTTTTTTCAGATTTCAAGAAAATATTTTTCACCAATAATAAACACTATCATCTAACCAAATATAAACCAGTAATTTAATCATTCTAACCTCTTATGATATAAAAAAGATATTTTTTTGTTTAACTCCTTTATATAAGTATAAAACACAAAAAAATATAAGGATGAACTATGAAATAGGTAATGGATTTTATCAATCATTTAAAGAATTCTTTCGGAACAACCATTAAATTTTTCCCGAACTTTGTAATCAAAAGATTTTAAATATGACAACCCAACATAAAAATATAATTAAACAAACTCTCCCTGTACTGAATATGAGTTGTGCTTCGTGTGCTAATAGTGCACAATCCGTAGTGCAAGCACAAGAAGGAGTTATAAGGGCAGAAGTAAATTACGGAACAGGTAATCTCACGGTAGAGTATTTACCGGAGGTAACTAATTTAACCCAACTACAAAAAGCTGTGCAATCTGTAGGATACGATTTGCTTATAGAAGAAGAAAATAAACAGCAAGAAACTTTAGAGACTATTTACCGGGAAAAATATCAAAATTTAAAGAACAAGACCGTATGGGCAATTTTATTGTCAATACCGGTTTTTTTGTATGGAATGTTTTTGATGAACACCTCATATGCTAATGAGATAATGTGGGTATTTTCTACCCCGGTGGTGCTTTGGTTCGGACGTGATTTTTTTATTAATGCATGGAAACAAGCCAAACACCGTTCTGCCAATATGGATACTTTGGTAGCATTGAGTACCGGAATAGCTTATTTGTTCAGTGTATTTAATATGTGGCTACCTGAGTTTTGGCACAAAAGAGGGCTACATGCTCACGTTTATTTTGAAGCAGCAACTGTTATCATTACTTTTATCCTTTTAGGACGTTTGTTAGAAGAAAAAGCCAAAAGTAATACATCGTCAGCTATTAAAAAGTTAATGGGATTACAACCCAAAACTGTTATTGTTATCCAATCGGACAGAACAGAAAAAGAAACTTCTATTGAAAATGTAAACACAGGAGATATAATTCTGGTAAAACCGGGAGATAAAATAGCTGTGGACGGAATAGTAATTTCAGGTAGTTCTTATGTGGATGAAAGTATGCTTAGTGGAGAACCTATTCCGATTTTAAAAAAAGAGAATGCAAAAGTATTTGCAGGAACCATTAATCTAAAAGGAAGTTTCCGATTCAAGGCTGCTAAAGTAGGTAAAGAAACCATGTTGGCACAAATCATTAAAACGGTGCAAGATGCACAAGGCAGTAAAGCTCCTGTTCAAAAATTGGTCGATAAAATAGCAGGAATTTTTGTGCCTGTAGTAATAGGAATTTCTGTACTGACTTTTATTTTGTGGAATGTGTTTGGAGGAGAAAACAGTTTTGTTCAAGGGTTGTTGGCAGCCATTACGGTTTTGGTTATTGCTTGCCCTTGTGCTTTAGGGTTAGCTACACCTACTGCAATTATGGTAGGAGTGGGTAAAGGAGCAGAGCAAGGGATTTTAATAAAGGATGCAGAGAGTTTGGAGCTTGCTAAAAATGTTGATGTAGTAGTTTTAGATAAAACAGGGACTATTACTCAAGGAAAGCCCGAATTAACAGATGTTAAGTGGTTAAATAATGACGATTCTTTAAAAAATATTCTTATAGCTATCGAAAAACAGTCTGAACACCCGTTGGCAGATGCTGTTGTAGCAAAATTTTCCAAACCATCCGATATTGAAAAAATTGAAATTTATGATTTTCAAAGCATTACCGGAAAAGGAGCTAAAGCCAATTATAAAGGACAGACGTATTGGGTCGGAAATAAAAAATTGCTGACAGAAAATCACATTACTATAGCTGTAGATTTACAACAGCAAGCAGAGGTTTGGAGTAAAGAATCAAAAACCGTTATCTGGTTTTCAGACAGTAAACAAGTTTTAGCAGTTTTGGCAATTTCCGATAAAATTAAAGAAACGTCAGTAAAAGCTATTCAACAATTGGAAAAGATGAACATTCAGCTATATATGCTTACGGGAGATAATGAAAACACAGCTAAAGCAATTGCTCAGCAAGTAGGAATCAAAAATTATAAAGCAGAAATGCTGCCACAACATAAAGCTGAGTTTATACAAGAGCTGCAACAAAAAGGAAAAGTTGTGGCTATGGTAGGAGACGGAATTAATGACAGTACCGCTTTAGCAACAGCAGATATAAGTATAGCTATGGGAAAAGGTTCGGATATAGCAATGGATGTAGCTAAAATGACTATTATTTCATCGGATTTGATTAAAATATCACAAGCCATTAAATTATCAAAAGATACTGTAGCAACTATTAAACAAAATTTGTTTTGGGCATTTATTTATAATTTGATAGGTATTCCGATTGCAGCAGGGATACTCTATCCGATTAATGGTTTTTTGCTTAATCCGATGATTGCAGGAGCAGCTATGGCTTTAAGTAGTGTAAGTGTAGTAACTAACAGCTTGCGATTAAAGTGGAAAAAATAAAAGCTTTGATAAATGTTATTTTAAAAAAAGTAAAATACTACTTTTGAATTGTTTGAAAAATTTAAAAAATATGCTGAAAACATTATTGATAGTAGGGATAGGAGGAGGAGTAGGCAGTGTCTTGCGTTATTTGACTTCTGTAATTACGGATAAATATATTCAGAATGTTTTTCCGTGGGCAACGTTTTTGGTGAACATATTGGGTTGCGTTATGATTGGAATTTTATTAGGATGGTTCACCAAACAACAAGTTGAAAACGCAGAACTCAGATTGTTGTTCATTACCGGTTTTTGCGGAGGTTTTACCACTTTTTCAGCCTTTGCTCTTGAAAATTTCAAGTTGTTTCAGTCAGGAAATGTTCTTTTAGCACTTTTATATATTGCTTTAACCGTAGTTTTGGGAGTTCTTGCCGTATGGATAGGGATGTTGTTTAGTCTTTCAGAATAAAGTGGATGTGGAAAAAAATATATATATACAAAAAAGTCCTTGAATTTTCAAGGACTTTTTTGTGAGCGCGGAAGGATTCGAACCTTCGACCGTCTGCTTAGAAGGCAGATGCTCTATCCAGCTGAGCTACGCACCCGAACCCAATAATTTAATGGCTTATGTGTGGTCGGGGTGGCAGGATTCGAACCTGCGACCTCCTGGTCCCAAACCAGGCGCGATAACCGGGCTACGCTACACCCCGAAAAGAAAGCGGAGAGACAGGGATTCGAACCCTGGCGACGGTTACCCGTCGACAGATTAGCAATCTGCTCCGTTACCACTCCGGCACCTCTCCTAATCAAAAAGAACTTATCGTTTTTGAGGTTGCAAATGTAATATAACATTATGTTATTTACAAGTAAAATCCGTTTTTTAATGACTTTTTTGAGTTGATTTTTCAAAATGGCTAATAGACAGCCAATTAAAAAAGTGATTTTTATTCAAAAAAAGACTAATTTAGTGCCTCAATTTTTGATAATGCTTTCAGAATTCCAAAACAAACTGCTGAAAAAGTACGGTAAAATCCTTTCAAAAAAACTCCTGCTTGCTGTAAGTGGAGGTATTGACAGTATGGTTTTGCTGGATTTAATGCAGAAGTCAAAATTAAATATTTCTGTAGCTCATTGTAATTTCTGTTTAAGAGGAGAGGAGAGTGATGAAGATGAAAGGTTTGTGACAGATTACTGTAAGGAAAAAAGTATCCCTATTTATGTTAAACAATTTGACACTCAGAAGATTGCTTACCAAAATAAACAATCTATTCAGATTGCAGCTCGAGAGTTGCGTTATCAATGGTTTTTTGAGTTAAAAAATGAATATGGTTTTGATTTTATCGCAATAGCACATCATTTAGATGATAGTTTAGAAACCTTTTTTATAAATCTTTCCAGAGGTACCGGTATTGAAGGTCTTACGGGCATAAGAGAGAATGAAAACATTATTCGTCCGTTACTTGATTTTTCTCGAAAAGAGATAGAGCATTATGCCAAACAAAATGATATAAAATGGAGAGAGGATTCTTCTAATTATTCGGATAAGTATTTACGAAATACCATAAGGCATAATATTGTTCCGCTTTTTAAAGAACTGAATGGTGATTTCTTGAATTCCTTTTCGAAAACGATAAATTATTTACAAGAAGTTCAGGCTTTCTCAGATGAAGCAGTAGGTGAAATTTTAAATAAACTATTACTTCAGGAAAATGATTTTATTGTGTTAAAAATAAACAAATTAAAAAAATATAAAATCTATAAATTTATTTTATATAAATGGCTCTCTAAGTATGGATTTACTGCATGGAATGATGTTTATAATTTGACAGAAGCTCAAAGCGGAAAATTTATAGAAACGGAAAATCTCCGATTACTAAAAAACAGAGATGAGTTGATTTTATACAAGAAAAATAACGTTACTTCGGGTGAGTTTTTGATTTTTGAAGACAAAATTACTTATCCGATAAAGCTGTATTTTTCGGAAGAGAGTCACGTAACTGACACCACTTCAGGGAATGTGATTTTTGTTGATAAAAACGTGTTAAAATTTCCTTTAATTTTACGGAAATATAAAGAAGGTGAGTATTTTTACCCATTTGGAATGCAGGGTAAAAAGAAAAAAATCAGTAAGTTCTTTAAAGATGAAAAACTATCTGTTTTAGATAAAGAAAATACTTGGGTTCTCTATTCCGGTAATCAAGTGGTTTGGATTGTCGGGCAACGATTAGACGAACGATTTAAAGTAACATCAAACACAACTACTATACTAAAGATTGAATATTTAAAATGAAAAAAATCACATTACTCTTCGCTTTGGTAATAAGCGTTTTAGGACTTTCGCAAGAAAATAAAGTAAAATTTACGGCTTCTGTTGAAAAACTGTCTGATACACAATATCAGATTACATATGATGCGGTTATTGCAGAAAAATGGAAGCTTTACTCAACGGTTTTACCTGATATGACAGCACTCCCGACAGAGTTTACCTACAATAATGAAGAAGGAAATTATCTGTTGTTAGGTTCTGTTGAAGAAATAGGTTCCGAGGTAAAATATGATCCTATTTTTCAAGCCGAGCTCAGAATCTTTGAAAAGAAAGCAAAGTTTATTCAGAAAATTCAGGTTCTTAATCCTGATTTGGATTTTATAGATGTAGATATTGATTACCAGACTTGCGATGATCAAAGTTGTATTCCGGGATTTGAGAATATTAAAATCACTCTTGACGGAGAGATTATAAAAGAAACTGTAACTATTGAC
>CAZVQI010000014.1:0-24370 GCA_964629155.1 uncultured Flavobacterium sp. | reverse complement strand
CTACTTCAAAAATTTATACTGTAGTAGCCGTAATCGCAACGATTATTAATCTTGCTATCGGACTTTTCCCTGATTTGATTTTAAAATTGGTAGGCTAATCCATTTTCAGGAGCAAATCTCATAATTCCATAAAATATGGAAGAATTAAAACGTATAAACAAATATCTTTCTGAAATAGGATTTTGCTCCCGAAGAGAGGCGGATAAACTTATAGAACAAAATCGAGTTACCATAAACGGAAAAGTTCCTGAAAAAGGAACAAAAGTAGCTTCCGGTGACGAAGTGTGTGTTGACGGAAAACTTGTTTCAGATACAAAACAAAAAAATGTTTATCTGGCTTTTCATAAACCGGTAGGAATTGAATGTACTACCAATCAAAGTGTGAAAAATAATATTATTGATTTTATCAATTATCCCGTAAGGATTTTTCCGGTCGGAAGATTAGATAAAGACAGTGAGGGACTTATCCTCATGACTAATGACGGAGATATTGTAAATAAAATATTACGGGCAAGAAATCACCACGAAAAAGAATATATTGTTACTGTAAACAAAGCTATTACTGAACGCTTTATTAAGCGAATGAGTAACGGTATTCCTATTTTAGATACTGTTACTAAAAAATGTAAAGTTGAACAGATTAGTAAATATGTTTTCCGAATTATTCTGACTCAAGGACTTAATCGACAAATCCGAAGAATGTGCGAGTATTTGGATTATGAAGTAGTAGCCCTTAAACGTATTAGAATTGTGAATATTTCGCTTGATGTTCCGGTAGGAAAATATAGAGAACTTACAGCTGCCGAATTAAAAGAACTCAACAGACTTATTGACCCCTCAAGTAACACAGAAGAAGCAAGTTGGTAATTTTACTTCTATTTTAAATTTTTTTTAATAATTTTTTGTCTGATACAAAGACAGACATCTCTACATTTATAGGTAGAAAAGCTTGAAAACAGTAGGGTTTTTCTACAGTTTTTATTTTCTTTTTCTACAATTTTCCACAGTTTTTGCCACTAAAACAGCTTGTTTTATACCAAAAAGCTCTCGGTATAATAATTGAAAAATCTATGCGTGGAACTTATGTTCCCCATTCCGCCTGCTTATTTGAAAAACGCCAAAATTATTTGTTAATTAGAAAAGCTATGAAAGAAGAGAGTTTTAAAAGCAAAGAAGACAAGATTAGTATAAGAAGATTTAATAGGGAAGATTTAAAACAAAGAGTATTAAAAAGCTTATCAGAATCAATGTTAAAGAGGAAAGATTGTGTAATACTTTTATCTACCTTTTTGTTGATGTTGGGGGCAATATTTTCAGTTTATAAACTACAACCTGATTTTTACCAAGTTCATTTAGAAAGAATGAATTCCTCTTGGGGACCTATGGTTTTAAGTATAACCTTAGTTTTATTGGCTGTAAAATTATGCTTTTTAGTATATATTCTGTATTTGTATGTAAAGTATAAGCCTGTCAAATCGGTTTCGGATGAAGAGTTACCTACAGTTACAGTAATTGTTCCTGCCTATAATGAAGGTGAATTGGTGTGGCAAACTCTATTGAGCTTAGCAGATTCGGATTATCCTACAGAAAAGTTACAAATAATTTCGATTGATGACGGCAGTCAAGACGATACTTGGGATTGGATGAAAAAAGCTAAGGAACAACTCGGAAATCGTTTATCAATCTATCAACAAGCTAAAAATAAAGGTAAGCGACATGCTTTGTATCTGGGATTTGAATTGGCAAAGGGAGATATCTTTGTTACAGTAGATAGTGATTCTATAGTAAGAAAGGATACGTTAAGAAATTTAGTAAGTCCTTTTGTGGTAAACCCTAAATGTGGAGCAGTGGCCGGAAATGTAAGAGTGTTGAACAATAAGGATGCAGTAATCCCGAGAATGCTTAATGTAAGTTTTGTATTCAGTTTTGAATTCATCCGTTCTGCTCAAAGTGTTTTAGGTTCTGTGTTATGTACTCCGGGAGCTTTATCAGCTTACCGAAAAAAAGCAGTGATGAAATGTCTTCCGGAATGGATAAACCAAACTTTTATGGGACAGCCATCAGACATTGGAGAGGACAGAGCAATGACAAATATGATTCTTAAACAAGGTTATCATGTGTTGTTTCAGCGAAATGCTTATGTGCTTACCAACACTCCCGAAAGATACAAAAGCTTGTACAAAATGTTTATTAGATGGGAGAGAAGTAATGTTCGAGAGAATATTATGATGAGTAAGTTTGCTTTCAAAAACTTTAGAGAAGGTAGTAAAGTAGGTACAAGGATTTTGCTTTTGAACCAATGGCTGAAAGTTATAATGGCTTATCCGGTTTTACTTCTAATGCTTTTGTTTGTGGCAACTCATCCGATTTTGTTTGTGAGTTCTACGTTGATGAGTATTTTCATTTTTTCGAGTATTCAAGTATTTTTCTACATCAAAAAACAGAAGAGTATTTTAGAGTCTGTTTGGGCTTATCCGTATAGTGTATTTTATACGTTTACACTTTTCTGGATTACTCCGTATGCAATTGTTACGGCACATCGAAGAGGTTGGCTCACCCGATAAAAATTATATAACCAAAAAACCGAAAAGGCAGAATAATAGTTGTTATTCTGCTTTTTTTGTTTTTTTAAATATTGTAATTTTACTCACAAATCAAAAACGAGAATGAATATAAAAAGGGCTTATATCGTAGGGTTGTTGTTTCTGACAATGTCTTGTGTGAGTACAAAACTCACTATTCGAAATATTGATGATAATGCCCAACAGCCTGAAATGCTCGATAATAAAACATATAAACTTACCCGTAAAGCAACTGATAAAAAATATGCTTTTGACGAAGATTATCCGGTGAATTTAGGATTCGGATTATTACACCAAAGAGAAGCCAATAAAGAAAAATTTTTGAATGCTCTTTTAGGACCTAATGGAGAAAAAACAACATATTCGCATAGTGGAAATTGTTGCCCCTTTCCAACTAATAAAAGTGAGCTTGGTGGGGGAATGCTTGACATTTATGAAATTACTTGGGAGGGCAATACAAAACCTCTTATAATTTATTTGAATCATTTTGAAAAAGGAGAGGTTTTAATACCGGTGGGGCTTACTGCAAAGACCACCCCTGATAAATAAGTTTGCAGTCAAATCTTAAAATATGTTTTCAATTGGTCAGTTAATTTTTGCTGCATGTTTTTTTGTCGTTTTTGTGGGTATAATGATTTATTCCTATAAAAAAGACAGAAAAATGCATGATGCTTTTTACAAAGGAAGGCTGTGGGTACTTATAGCCTTTCTGGTTTTTATCGGAATGTTATTTGTAATCAAAAAGTATTTGATATAATGATTAATAAGGAGAAGTGGAGAAGGCTTATCACAGGATTTTTGGTTTATTCCATATTGTATTTTATAGTGGGATATTTCTTTAAACTTCCTAATATGTGCTATGACAACCTTAATGAATGGAATTGTTTAAGTAAATCTTTAGGACAAACTGCCTTTTTTGGTGTCTTTATGATGGTTTTCGATTATTTTGTGCTTAAAAAATTTTCAGGTAATAAAGCCTCACGCAAAAATAATCAGTAAAAATTTATAATAAGCTAATAAAAGAATTTTAACCAAAATATATAAACATGAAATTATACCCCATAGAAAGTGGAAACTTTAAATTAGACGGAGGGGCTATGTTTGGAGTGGTGCCGAAGAGTATTTGGAATAAGACTAATCCGGCAGACAACAATAATATGATAGATTTGGCAACCCGTTGTTTACTTATAGAAGATGGTAATCGCCTGATTTTGATTGATACCGGAATGGGAGACAAACAATCGGAGAAGTTTTTTAGTTACTATTATTTGTTCGGAGATTTTAGCTTAGAAAGTTCTCTTAAAAAGTATGGTTTTTCAAAAGAGGATATTACTGATGTTTTTATGACTCATTTACATTTTGACCATTGTGGGGGAAGTGTAGGTTGGAATAAAGATAAAACAGGATATATTCCGGCTTTTAAAAATGCAGTATATTGGACGAACGAAAATCATTGGCAATGGGCTACAAAGCCAAATGCAAGAGAAAAAGCATCGTTTTTGCCGGAGAATATTTTACCGTTACAAGAAGCCGGACAATTAAAGTTTGTGAGCAGAAGTGGAATGGACTTTCAGGAGAACTCAGAGCTTGGTTTCGGGATTTTCTTTGCGGATGGTCATACTGAAAAGCAAATGATTCCGTTAATTAAATACAAAGATAAAACGATAGCTTTTGTAGCCGATTTGTTGCCAACAGTAGGACATTTGCCTTTACCTTATGTTATGGGCTATGATACTCGCCCGCTTTTGACTTTACAGGAAAAAGAAAAATTCTTGAATAAGGCAGCAGATGAGAACTTTTATTTGTTCTTGGAACATGACGCCTATAATCAGATTATTACTGTACAGCACACAGAAAAAGGAGTGCGTGTAAACAAGATATTTAGAGCAGAAGAAATACTCTAAAGTTTTCTGAAAATTAATCGGAGTTGTAACAAATCTGAAAAATTATATACATATTTGCATAGGCTTATTATTAACGTTTAAAGTAAAAAAGATGAGATTTACTAAACCACTTTTTATATCGTCTGTGATGGCATTTGCCCTTGCAGGATGTAGCACAACAAAGAATCAGACTGCTCTTGATTTGAGCAAAACTCCTATGATAACTGCAGACGGAGCAGTTAAGAAAAAAGGGAAAATTGAAGAGAAAGATCTTCAAAGATGGAGTCATCTGGATTTGATAAGAGACAGTATTCCGGGAATGAGTGTAGATAGAGCGTACAGCGAACTCATTAAAGGTGTAAAAGGACAAAAAGTCATTGTAGGAATTATAGACTCAGGAATTGATATTGAACACCCGGATTTGGCCCCTGTTATTTGGACAAACCAAAAGGAAATTCCAAACAATGGAAAAGATGACGATAAAAATGGTTATGTAGATGACATTCATGGATGGAACTTTTTAGGAAATGCAATTCATGAGAATTATGAGTTTATTCGCCTGTTGAAAAAACCAAATGATGGTTCTGAGGATTATAAGAGAGCGGAAAGAGAGTATGAAGAAAAAATAATGGAAGCCAAAGCAGGAATGCAACAGGTTGAGTTTTTTCTGAGCTTAGAACCGACTATTAAAAACTATTTGAAAAAGAATTCTTTTACACTTGAAGATGTAAAGGCTATCAACACTAAGGATGAGACTGTAAAAGAAGCAAAAGAAACACTTGAGCGAATTCTTGCGGTGTATGATTCTCTTGATGATTTTTATGAAAAACTTGAACCACAGAAAAAGTACTATGAAGCTCAGATAAAATATCACTTCAATAAAGATTTTAACGGAAGAAAAGTTGTAGGGGATAATCCGGATGATATCAATGATACCAAATACGGAAATAATGATGTTATTGGTCTTGATAAAGAAGAAGCCCTACACGGAACACATGTGGCGGGTATCGTAGCCCAACTTCGTCATAACGGATTAGGAGGAGACGGAATTGCTGAAAACGTTGAGATTATGGCCTTGAGAGCTGTGCCTGACGGAGATGAGTATGACAAAGATATTGCTTTGGCTATCAGATATGCAGTGGACAATGGTGCAAAAGTTATTAACGGAAGTTTTGGGAAATATTATTCTCCTCATAGACAATGGGTGATTGATGCGATGAAATATGCTGCAGAAAAAGATGTACTTATTGTAATTGCTGCAGGAAATGAAGCTTATGACCTTGATACGATAGATAAGTTTCCTAACGATTCTTATGGAGGAGACGAAGAGTATTCAGACAACGTGGTTATTGTAGGAGCTTTGAATCCAAGTTATGATGACAAGCTTTTAGCGAGTTTTACTAATTATGGCAAAAAGAACGTGGATGTTTTTGCTCCGGGAGTACAGATTTATGCTACTGCACCAAATAATTCATACGAGTATTTAAGAGGAACTTCAATGGCTTCTCCGAATGTAGCAGGAGTTGCGGCTCTTATACGTTCGTACTATCCGAATCTGACAGCTGCACAAGTAAAACAAATCCTTAAAGATTCTTCCGTTAAGCCAACGCATGATGTAGTAATTACGGATGGAAAAACAGGAAAAAAAATAACGAAATCTTTCTCTGAGTTTTCGGTATCGGGAGGAATCGTAAATGCGTATAATGCTTTGATTATGGCTTCCCAAATATCTAAAAAATAAATTAATCATTAATCCGCCTTTAATCCCTCTTCGGTGAAGGCGGATTTTTCTTTATATCTACTTTAGTAATGATGGATACAAAAATTCTTATTATCGGAGCCTGTGGGCAAATCGGGACAGAACTTACTTCTAATCTCAGAAAAATATACGGAGTAGAGAATGTTGTTGCTTCAGATGTCAGAAAGCCGGATAATTCTGTAGTAAATGACGGAATTTTTGAAGTAGTAAACGCTCTCGACTTCAATCAAATAAGAAACATAGTTGAAAAATATAAAATTACGGATGTTTATCTAATGGCTGCTTTGTTGTCAGCTACAGCCGAAAAAAATCCGGCTTTTGCTTGGGATTTGAATATGAATTCACTTTTCCATGTGCTGAACTTAGCAAAAGAAGGAAAAATCCGAAAAATATTTTGGCCTTCGAGTATTGCAGTTTTCGGACCTACAACTCCTAAAGAGAATACACCCCAGTACACTGTAATGGAACCTTCAACAGTTTATGGCATCAGTAAACAAGCAGGGGAGAGATGGTGTGAGTATTATCATAATATTTACGGAGTTGATGTTCGAAGTATTCGCTACCCGGGGCTTATCAGTTGGACAACTCCTCCCGGAGGAGGAACAACTGATTATGCCGTAGATATTTATTATAAAGCGTTAGAGGACGGAAAATATGAGTGTTTTTTGTCCGAGAACACAGGTTTGCCAATGATGTATATGGATGACGCCATTAAAGCAACAATCCAAATTATGCAAGCTCCTAAAGAACAAATCAAAATACGTTCATCTTACAACTTGTCTGCCATTTCATTTACTCCAAAAGAAATTGCGGCTGAAATCAAAAAACATATTCCTGAGTTTACTATTACTTATAACCCTGATTTTAGACAAAAAATTGCGGATAGTTGGCCATCAAGTATAGATGACAGCAGAGCAAGAGAAGACTGGAAATGGCAACATGAGTTTGATTTGGATAAGATGACGCGAGTAATGTTGGAAAACTTAAAAAAGAAAATTTTGGTTTAAATTCCGTTTTACAAAATATCCCATAAATTAGTTTCAGGTTCGAGTTCGATAGCCGGATTGTTCTGAGTAAACCAACGTGCGGTGAGCAGGCCTTTCAGTATGATTTTGTCTGATTTCACCTCGAGCCAGCTTCCTTCCCGAAGCCCTAAAACCGGAATAGTATTAAAAGCGTGAAACTCTTTGATTCTTGTTTCTCGAGTTTCTCCCATAAAAGTTGAATTAGGATCAGGGTCAAGATAATGAGGATTCAGATTAAACGGAATCATCCCTAAGGTTCTAAAACTCGGTGGATAAACAATAGGCATATCATTAGTAGTTTGCATAGTAAGCCCGGTAATATTGCTCCCTGCACTCGTTCCGAGGTAGGGAGTCCCTTTTTTCAAAGCATCTTCTAAAGCAGACATGACATCGTTTCTGTAAAGCTCCGTAACTAATAAAAATGTATTTCCCCCTCCTGTAAAAATTCCTTCTGCTTTCAATATAGCCTCTTTCGGATTGTCGAACTCGTGTAATCCTCTTACCTCGATTCCCATAAGAGCAAAAACCGATTGTACTTTTGCAGTATATTCTTCGTAAGAAATTCCGCCCGGTCTGGCATACGGGACAAACAAAAGTGTTTTTATTCCGTTGAAATGCTGTTTCAAGGTGGGTAAAAGATATTCTAAATACGTTCCGTTATGAACCGTTGAAGTTGAAGCTATAATTAGGTTTTTCATTTTTTATTTTTTGTTGAACATTTATTAAATTCGGTGATTAACTATCAGCATCCACAATTTCCATCTCCGCAATTTTTCTTTTTTCGTTTAAAAACAAACTTTCGTAAAAGAAAAAAAACAGCCAATCCGAGTGCTATATATATGATAATATCTTGTATCATGGTGTTTTATGCTTTTTTAGACCTAATTTTTCTGCTTTTTGCAGTACAAATTGATAAGCCGCTTCGTATTCATTCGGGATTTCTCCCTCTAAGATAGCTTCTTTTACAGCTTCTTTCAGGATTCCGATTTCACGTGAAGGTTTCAGATTAAAGATTTCCATAATTTGTTCACCCGAAATTGGAGGTTGAAAATTGCGAATACGGTCTTTTTCTTCTACTTCGATAATTTTCTCCCGAACAATCTTAAAGTTGTTGTGGTATTTCTGAAACTTTTTTTGGTTTTTGGTGGTAATGTCCGCTTCACACAAAGTCATCAAATCGTCGATGTCTTCTCCTGCATCAAACACCAATCGTCTGACAGCTGAATCAGTAACTATGTCTTCAGCAATTACAATAGGTCGGGAGCTCATGGTTACGAGTTTAACCACATATTTCATTTTGTGATTTAGGGGCATATGGAGTCGACTAAAAATTTTTTTGACCATTTTTCCCCCTAAAAATTCGTGTCCGTGAAATGTCCAGCCTTGTTTTTTGTTGAACTTTTTGGTTGGAGCTTTTCCGATGTCGTGTAGAAGAGCTGCCCAACGAAGCCAAACATCATTAGTATTTGGAGCAATATTATCAACCACTTCAAGAGTGTGATAAAAGTTATTTTTGTGTGTATGTCCCTCTATTTCTTCTACATTGTTTAAAGCTGTAAGTTCAGGTAAAATGATATCCAGTAATCCTGTTTTGTATAACAGCAAAAGTCCAATGGATGGCTTTTCAGACAAAAGAATTTTATTGAGTTCTTCAACTATTCGTTCTCCTGAAATAATATTAATACGGTCTTTGTTTCGTTTGATGGCTACCAAGGATTTTTCTTCAATCTCAAAATGAAGTTGTGAAGCAAAACGGATAGCTCTCATCATTCGGAGTGGGTCATCTGAATAGGTTATATCTGCATCAAGTGGAGTTCTGATGAGTTTGTTTTCCAAATCTTGTAATCCACCGAACGGGTCGAGAAGTTCTCCGTAGTTTTCTTTGTTGAGTGAAAGAGCCAAAGCATTTATGGTAAAATCCCTTCGGTTTTGGTCGTCTTCCAAAGTGCCGTTTTCAACAATAGGTTTTCGGGAGTTAAAGTTGTACGATTCTTTCCTGGCTCCTACAAACTCAATATCTAAATCTTTGTAACGAAGCATAGCTGTTCCGTAGTTTTTAAAGACCTGAACTTTGGGTTTATTAGGTAAGAGTTCCGAAACTTTATGAGCTAAGTCAATCCCGCTCCCAATCGTTACAAAATCAATATCTTTTTTAAAATCTCTTTTCAGAAAAAAATCACGAACGAACCCTCCAATAACATAACTTTGCAAACCAAGTGTTTCTGAGGCTTGAGAGACAATTTCAAAAATCGGGTTCGATAAGGCTTGTTTATAATAATTTGGTTTCAAAATTTGTTTTAATTAAAGCAGTTTTTAGCACGAAAATTTTTACCTTTTACTTGTCCTAATGCTTCGAGTTCACTCCAAACAGAGCAGGCATTTTGAAGGTCATTAGTATGATAATATACCACGGCTTTGTTGTACAGAGCATCGATGTTTCGAGCGTCTAATGCAAAAGCTTGAGTGAATAGAGAAATAGCATCTTTATATTTTGCATTATTAAAAGCTTCAATTCCCTTTTGGTATAAATCAAACGAAGCATTTTTGTCTTCTTCTGAAGGAGGATAATAATTTTCTGAATCAAATATGCTTAAATCATCTTTGTAATAAACTATATCAAGTTCATATTTCTTATTCACTTGACGATTGTTTACCAAAAACGGTATTTCTATTTTTTGATAATTTTCAAATCCTTTGAGGTTCCATTTTTCGTAAGGAACCGAAAGTATTTCTTGTAAAAGAAGCATTTCTTTTTCAAGGTCTTTTGGTCTTTTCATTTCAAAATCTTCTAAATACACATTAGACTCTTTGTTTACTAAATCAATAACTAAAAGTCCTTTAGTTCGATACGGAGTGTTGCTTATTTTTTTGAATAAAGTCGGATTTTTGTGAACATTTTTATAAGTCGGTGTCAGATATGGAGTAGCAATCAAAAGTTCATCCTGAGTATCTTGCTTCTTTTTTTTCTCTAAGAATCCTTTTTTTACCAAAAAATAACGTCTAAGATTATGACTTTCCACCCCTTCAATATTCTCCGAAAGAATCAATGTTTTCGGAGTAATTTCATCCACTTCATAACTCATCTCATTAATGATAACTTCATGCTCTTGTATAGAGTACAATTGTTTTGGGTAAACGACTATAGGAGAAACAGATATAATGCTGACCTGTAGGTGAGTGCGAGTAAAAGAAAACTTATGAATATATTTTAAGGAAACATACGGAGTATAATTTAAACTTCCGTCTTTCATTTCCGTACCTACTTCTATCCATTCACCTACTAAAAGGTCATTGTCTATTTGAGCAATTCCCTTAGCAAAAACTGCAATAATAAACAACCATATTGAAAATTTCTTCCTCATAACAAGTTAAAAATTTGTTTATTATTGAAGCAGTTTGAAAACTACTATAAAAGTAGTAATTATTTTCTAACAATCGTAACTCTATTGTCTAAAGTTAGTTTTATGATTGTTGAAGGTCTGTCCATCCTTTTGTCTTGATGCAAATTTACTACATAATCGACACCTTTAATAATTTCGGGGCTGATTTCTGAAAAAGACTTTGGGGTAGGCTCCCCACTTAGGTTAGCAGAAGTGGAGACAAGAGGTTTTTTCATTCGCTCCATCAAATTATAGCAAAAAGGTTCTTTTACGATTCGGATTCCGACAGAATTGTCCTCAGCGATGATTTCTTTAGCAATGTTTTTCGGGTTATCTAAAATAAGAGTAGTGGGTTTTTCGGATAAATCCCAAATCCGGAAAGCGACGTCAGGGATTTCATTAAAAACTTGATATAACATTCTATCTCCGTTAACCAAAGCAATCATACTTTTGGATTCGGCTCTTTTTTTTAAAGCAAAAATCTTTTTTACCGCTTCTGAATTCGTAGCATCGCACCCGATTCCCCAAACTGTGTCAGTCGGATAAAGTATTATTCCCCCGTTTTTAATCACTTCAAAAGCGTTGTGAACTTCTGTTTTTATATCATTCATATTAAAAATAACTTTAGGTTACAATATTTTCACTATATAATATGGATTGTAACTCAATAAATTGTTTTGGTAAAGATATGAATTTAGCTCTTTTTCATTTCAATCAAAAAGTTTAAAATGACTTCTATTTCTTATATTTGCAGTCGCTAAAAACTAAAATAATGAGGCATATCAGTATAAAGGAAGTTTTATCAGGCACAAAACTTTTACAGGAAATTGTGATTAAAGGTTGGGTAAGAACCTTCAGAAGCAATCGTTTTATTGCGTTGAATGACGGTTCTACTCTCGAAACTTTACAATGTGTAGTTGATTTTGAGAAGTTTGATGAGCAACTCCTTAAAAGAGTTACTACAGGAGCAGCAATTTCTGTAAAAGGAACTTTGGTTGAAAGTCAAGGGGCAGGTCAAAAATATGAGGTTCAAGTTGCGGAATTAGAGATTTTAGGTGATTGTGACCCGGAAAAATATCCGATTCAGCTTAAAAACCGTCCGAGTTTGGAACTGTTGCGAGAAAATGCTCATTTAAGAATAAGAACCAATACGTTTAGTGCGATAATGAGAGTTCGCTCTGCACTTGCGTTTGCTATACATCAATATTTTCAAGACAACGGATTTTTCTATGTAAATACTCCGATAATTACAGGGTCAGATGCCGAAGGGGCAGGGGAGATGTTTCAGGTTACTTCGCTTGATTTGAATAACCTTCCTCGTACAGAAAAAGGTAAAATAGATTATTCTGAAGACTTTTTCGGAAAAGAAACAAATCTTACGGTTTCAGGACAGCTTGAAGCAGAAACCTATGCGATGGCATTAGGTAAGGTTTATACGTTCGGACCTACTTTCAGAGCTGAAAATTCAAATACTTCAAGGCATTTGGCGGAGTTTTGGATGATTGAGCCGGAGGTAGCATTTAACGATTTGGATGCTAATATGGATTTGGCAGAAGATTTTATCAAATATGTAATAAAATATGTACTTGATAAGTGCCAGACAGATTTGAAATTCTTAGAACAACGCTTACTGGATGAGGAGAAGAATAAACCTCAGAAAGAGAGAAGTGAAATGACACTTACAGAAAAATTGAATTTTGTGTTAAACAATAATTTCAAAAGGGTCTCTTATACTGAAGCAATAGATATTTTAAGAAAATCTAAACCGAATAAAAATAAAAAATTCCAATATCTGATTGATGAATGGGGGGCAGATTTACAAAGTGAGCACGAACGTTATTTGGTTGAAAAACATTTTAAAACCCCTGTGATTCTGTTTGATTATCCTGCTAAGATTAAGGCATTTTATATGCGATTGAACGAAGACGGAAAAACGGTTCGTGCTATGGATATACTTTTCCCGGGAATTGGTGAGATTGTGGGAGGTTCACAAAGAGAAGAACGTTATGATGTTTTGATTGAAAAAATGAAAGCATTAAATATCCCGGAAAAAGAAATGTGGTGGTACTTAGATACAAGACGTTTCGGAACGGCAGTTCACAGTGGTTTTGGTCTTGGCTTTGAAAGACTTGTTCTTTTTGTAACCGGTATGACAAACATTAGAGATGTAATTCCTTTTCCAAGAACTCCTCAAAACGCAGAATTCTAAAAGAGTATGATAATCTACAATGTAACCATAAATATAGACGAAAGTGTACACGACGAATGGCTTTCGTGGATGCAAAAAAAACATATCAATGATGTATTAGCTACAGGTAAGTTTTTCAAAGCACAATTGGTTAGGGTTTTGGTGGAAGAGGAAATGGGAGGAATTACCTATTCCGTACAGTATTTTGCTGATAGTAAAGAAAACTTAGAGAACTATTATAAAGAAGACGCTCTTCGCTTAAGAGAAGAAGGGACACGACTTTTTGGAGATAAAATGTTAGCTTTTAGAACAGAGCTTGAGATTATTTCTGAAATGTATTCTCAATCTAACTAAAAAAGAACTGTCTAAAAACCCTAAAACTGAATTTCAGTACAAAGGTCTTTAGACAGTTCTTTTGATTTATAACGGCAGAAAGAAAATTATACCACTCCTTGAGCCATCATTGCATCAGCTACTTTTACGAAACCGGCAATATTTGCTCCTTTTACGTAATCGATATACCCGTCAGGTTGTGTTCCGTATTTAACACATGAGGCGTGAATATCCGTCATAATTTTCTTTAGGATTCTGTCTACTTCTTCTGCAGTCCATTCTATTCTCAAAGAGTTTTGTGACATTTCAAGCCCTGAAGTAGCTACACCTCCTGCATTAGATGCTTTACCCGGAGAGAACATAACTTTGTGTTTTTGGAAGTATTCCATAGCTTCCGGAGTGGTTGGCATATTAGCTCCTTCCACTACACACAAAACTCCGTTTTCCACTAATTTTTTAGCTCCCTCAAGAGGTAATTCGTTTTGAGTAGCACAAGGCATTGCAATATCTACTTTTTGAATCCAAGGAGCTTGCCCCGGGAAGAATTGTACTCCGTACTTTTTAGCGTAAGGTTCTACAATATCATTGTTAGAAGCACGAAGTTCTAACATATAATCAATTTTTTCTCCTGATACTCCGTCAGGGTCATAAATATGCCCGTCCGGTCCGGAAAGCGTTACTACTTTAGCTCCTAGTTCGGTTGCTTTGGTCACTGCTCCCCAAGCTACATTTCCGAATCCTGAAACAGCAATGGTTTTTCCTTTGATGTCCATTCCCTTACTAACAAGCATTGCTTGAAGGAAATAAACCGCACCGAAACCGGTTGCTTGTGGTCTCATAAGTGAACCACCCCAAGTCATTCCTTTTCCTGTAATTACACCCGAAAATTCGTTTTTAAGCTTTTTATACATTCCGAACATATACCCGATTTCACGAGATCCTACTCCGATATCTCCTGCAGGAACGTCGGTGTTTGGTCCGATATACTTATAAAGTTCACTCATATAAGCTTGACAGAAACGCATAATCTCTCCTTCGGATTTACCTTTCGGATTAAAATCAGATCCCCCTTTTGCACCTCCCATAGGCAGTGTAGTAAGTGCGTTTTTAAAAGTCTGTTCAAAAGCTAAAAATTTGAGAATACTTAAGTTTACAGACGGATGAAAACGAATACCTCCTTTATAAGGACCGATAGCCGAATTCATTTGAACTCTGTATCCTCTGTTTACTTGTATTTCTCCTTTGTCATCAACCCAACATACTCTAAAAGAGACAACTCTTTCAGGTTCTGTCATTCTTAGGAGAATGTTTTTGCCCTTATATATATCTTTATCTGCCATATAAGGAATCACGGTTTCCGCTACCTCATGAACAGCCTGAATAAATTCAGGTTCATTTGGGTTTCTTTGGGCAACCATTTCTACAAAATCAGAGATCTGTTTTTCCATAGCTGTTTGTTATTTAAATAGTTTTAGGTGTGGCAAATATACATTTTAGATTGATTACTTTGAATCTTTACTCAACGAAAAGTAAATTAGTATAGCATAAAAGTTAAATTATAAAATCATTTTATTGATTCACAATAAATTATATTTTATTCTTTTTGTCGAATTTTATTTACAAGATTACTTTTTTAGAGCTAAAGATGAAAAAAAATTACAAATACTTTGACCCAACAGAATCGGATTAGGGGAATCAATGAAACATTTCGTTTTTTTATATCTTTGTCAGGTTTATATTAGGGTATTTAAACAAGAGCAAATCACCATATCTTTTAATATTTAATCGGAATGCTTCTATGCAAAATTTACGTTTAAACGAGTATAAAGTCTTTTTATACAGAATATTTCTAGTTTATGTTTTTTATACAATTTCTCGACTGCTTTTTGTAGTTTTTAATAAAGAGCTTTTGCAAATTGAAAGTGTTGGACAACTTTTGAAACTGTGTTTGTACGGGTTAAAATTTGATACAACCATCATTATTTACACTAACGCACTTTTTATTGTACTTTCTCTTTTGCCGATAAAAAAGATTACGGGAAAACTGTTTCAGAAGATTCTGTTCTATTTATATTTTATAACTAACTCTATCGCCATAGCTTTCAATTTTATTGATTTTATATATTATCGTTTTACTTTTACGCGAAGCTCAATTAATATTACCGAAAGTATTGAGAACGAAACTAACAAAACGGCTTTGTTTTTCAATTTTCTTACAGATTATTGGTATGTGTTTCTTTTATTCTTTGTTTCTATTTATGTATGGGTTAAGCTTTATAAGAGGGTTAAAGTTACTCCTAAACAATACTACAACAACAGTGTGTATTACATTTCTTCTGTTATTATATTTTTAGGAAGTATTCCTTTTTGTATTGCCGGAATTCGTGGAGATTTTGACCATAGTACCAGACCCATCAATGTTGTGGATGCAAGTAGTTATGTGAATAATGTAGCACATGCTAATGTCATACTCAATACTCCTTTTTGTGTGGTAAGGACTATGTCTAAACAAAGTTTCAAGAAGGTAAATTTTGTGTCGGAAGAAACCATCAACGAGAAAATAAAACCATTCAAGCAATATCATTTTGAGGACAGCGAAGTGAAAAAATTAAATGTAGTGGTTTTTATTATGGAAAGTTTTGCAAGAGAATATTGCGGAGCTTTTAATACTAAATTAAAAAGTGATACTTATCAGAGTTATACACCTTTTTTGGATTCATTGGCTGCTCACTCGCTTATTTTTGATAACGCATATACCAACGGATTGAAATCTATCCATGCAATGCCTGCTGTGTTGGCAGGAATTCCGTCTTTTAAAGATGCTTTTACTTCTTCTTCTTATTCTAATACAGAAGCAGAATCTTTAGTTTCCGTTTTGAATGGATTGGGATATAAAACTACATTTTTTCATGGAGCACCTAATGGTTCAATGGGATTTTTAGGATATAGTAATATCTTAGGTTACGATGCTTACAAAGGAATGAAAGAATATGGTAATGATGCGGATTTTGACGGAACTTGGGGAATTTGGGACGAACCGTTTTTCCAGTATATGAAAAATGAAATTTCTAAAGACCCACAACCGTTTTTTGCTACACTTTTTTCTGTAAGTTCGCATGACCCGTACAGAATCCCGAAACAATATGAAGGAAAGTTCCCTAAAGGGACAGTGCCTATCCATCAATGTATAGGTTATTCTGATTATGCTCTGAAGCGATTTTTTGAAGAAGCTTCTAAAGAAGAGTGGTTTAATAATACACTTTTTGTAATAACGGCAGATCATTGTAATCAGATTTATGAGCCTGAATATCTTACAACTATTACTCGTACTGCTATTCCGATTTTATTCTATATGCCAAATAACCCGGAATTGAAAGGAATTGATTCTGATTGGGCACAACATATAGATATTTATCCGACTATATTGGATATTTTGGGTTATAACAAACCCTTCAGAAGTTGGGGAAGAAGTCTTTTAAACAAAGAAGAGGTTCCTCCTTTTGTTATCAATTATTTGAATAATCAGTATCAGTTTATGTATGGAGATTATATTTGTCTTTTTGATGGTCAGAAACCTACGGGGTATTATCATAAGTCAGATAAAAACTATACAAAAAACTTGATAAACGAAAACAGACCTGAGTTTGAAGAGATTAAAATCCGTTGTGAGGCATTTCTTCAGAACTATTTTGCGAAAATTGTAGATAGAGATTTAATGGGAAAATAAATATATAGCTAAGAGTTCACGTCTTTTCCAAAGTAAAAAAGGTTAAATTAGCATTACACTAAATACTCCACAAATAATCAGAAATCTCAAAAAGTTGTGAGAAGCTATAAAATGAATTTTTCTTTCGGAATTCCACAAAAAAACCAAAAATAATAATAGCCCTACTAAGCTGAAATAAATATAAATGTCCATATATCCTACATCTGCTTTTTCAATCAGAATATAGGCAGGAATTAGAGTCAGAACAATCAGGAAAGAAATAATATATTTTGAGGTCTTTTCCCCGTACACAACAGGAATTGTACGGTAATTTTTGATAAAATCTCCTGAAATATTCTCTAAATCTTTTACCATCTCTCGAATAAGAATCAGCAGGAACAAAAAAGAAGCGTGGGCAAAGATGATAAAGTATTTATGTTTGTGATGTAAAATATTAAACAACTCTTCTTTTTGATAATAAAATAAAACTGCAAAAAACGGCAGTACAGCCAAAATGGCGGCAGTAATATTCCCTATTATCGGGAACTTTTTGAGCTTATGAGAATAAAACCAAATCAAGAAAATGTAAGCAGAAAAAAACAAAGCAGCCCTCCACGAAATCAAAAAAGCGAGTGCGAAAACCACAAAGTTTACTCCGAAATAGATTTTTAGTCTTGTACCTTGGCTTATTAACCTATCGAGCATTGTTTTTTTAGGACGGTTAATAAGGTCTTTCTCCCAATCGTAAAAGTTATTAATAATATATCCTGAAGCTACAGAAAGAACGGTTGCCAAAACAATTATAAACATATAAGGGTCGAGCAAGATTGCCAACGCACCTCGTTCGGGAGCCAATACAAAAATAGCTGACAGATATTGAGCAAGAGCTATTACCCAAATGTTATAACCCCGAATAACAGAAAACAAACTGATTATTTTCCATAAAAGCAGTTTGTTTTTTCTGTTTAGCATGATATTATGTTTTCTTTGTTAATGAAAAGTAACAAAAGAAGCGAAAATCAACTCTTAGAATTGATAAACAACTTCTATTTTGTGTCCTTTCAAAGATTGTTGTGCTTTTTCAAGGTCTTGCGTAAAGCCCAAGATATAACCTCCACCTCCTGAACCACAAAGTTTCAGATAATAATCGTTGGTTTCGATTCCTTTTTTCCAAAGTTCGTGAAACTTTTCGGGAATCATCGGTTTAAAGTTGTCGAGTACAACTTTTGAGAGTTTTTTAGTATTGTCAAAAAGCGATTTTATATCACCTTTTAAGAAGTTTTCTACACAAGCGTTAGTGTGTTTGATAAACTGTGTTTTGAGCATTTTTCGAAAGCCTTGGTCTTTCAGGTTTTCCATAAAAATAGAAACCATAGGAGCGGTTTCTCCAATAATTTCGCTATCTAGTAGAAATACGGCTCCTTTTCCGTTAGTGTTTTGAGTAGGAATTCCCGTAGCTTCAATATGGTCTTTTGAATTAATAAGAATCGGAATGCTCAAATAACTGTTCAGAGGATCAAGTCCTGAGCTTTTTCCGTGGAAGAAAGCTTCCATTTCCGAAAAAATTGATTTTAGAATCAAAAGTTTTTCACGTGTCAAATTCTCTAAAACCGTAATTTTATTTTTGGCATATTGATCGTAAACGGCAGCTACCAAAGCTCCGCTACTGCCAACTCCATAGCCCTGTGGTATAGAAGAATCGAAAAACATTCCGTTATTGACATCTTGCTCTAAAGCTTCGAAATCAAACTGTACTAACTCCGGCTTTTTTAAGGATAAATCTTTTAAGAAACTTACAAATCCTTTCAGACTTTCGTTTGATTTTCTTGCTTCTTCATTTGGGTTTTCTTCAATTTTCAAAGCTCCGTTGTAAAAGTTATACGGAATAGATAATCCTTTGGAATCTTTTATAATTCCGTATTCTCCGAAGAGTAAAATTTTTGAATAAAAAACCGGTCCTTTCATATGTGTGTTGCGTGAAAAACGTACTTAATCAACTGCAAAGGTAGTAAAATAATAATTGTTAAATAATTTTTTGGATTTTTTAGCAAGATGAAATGCTGTAAGCAACCAAAAGTATAAAAAAATAACAGCTGATTAAGTATCAGCTGTTATCCAAATATTAGGGATTAAGACGGGAATGAGGAATTTTGGTTTAAATTCCAATTCCTAACTTTTTACCCACCTTAATAAAGGCTTCAATAGCTTTGTCTAAGTGTTCCTTAGTGTGTGCTGCGGATAATTGTACACGAATTCTCGCTTTATCTTTAGGTACAACCGGATAGAAGAATCCGATTACATAAATACCTTCTTTTAGCAATTCGTCTGCCATAACTTGCGAAAGCTTAGCGTCATAAAGCATTACCGGTACAATAGCAGAATCTCCGTCAATAATGTCGAAACCTGCTTTTTTCATTCCTTCTTTAAAATAGTTGGTATTCCACTCTAACTTATCTCTTAAAGAAGTGTCTTTTAACAAATCAAAAACTTTGATAGAGGCTCCTACAATCATAGGGGCTAATGAATTGGAAAACAAATATGGGCGAGAACGCTGTCTGAGCATCTCGATGATTTCTTTTTTACCGGTAGTATATCCGCCCATTGCTCCTCCAAGAGCTTTTCCGAAGGTTCCTGTGATAATGTCCACTCGTCCCATAACACCTTTTGCTTCCAGAGTTCCTTTTCCGGTTGCTCCGATGAATCCGGCTGCGTGACATTCGTCAACCATAACCAAAGCATCATATTTATCGGCCAAATCACAGATTTTGTCTAATGGAGCTACTAATCCGTCCATTGAGAAAACCCCGTCTGTAACAATGATTTTAAAGCGTCTGTTTTCTGCATTGGCTTTTTTGAGTTGCTCTTCTAAGTCGACCATATTGTTGCTTTCATAACGATAGCGAGCCGCTTTACATAAACGTACTCCGTCAATAATTGAAGCATGATTCAAACTATCGGAAATGATAGCATCTTCTTCTGAAAACAAAGGCTCAAAAACACCACCGTTAGCATCGAAAGCTGCTGCATAAAGTATGGTGTCTTCAGTGCCGTAAAATTCAGCTACTTTTCTTTCTAATTCTTTGTGAATATCTTGTGTTCCGCAAATAAAACGAACTGAAGACATTCCGAAGCCGTGAGTATCCAAGGCCTCTTTTGCGGCTTTAATTACTTCCGGATGTGAGGACAGTCCTAAATAGTTATTAGCACAAAAATTTAAAACTGTTTTTCCGTTTACGGTAATTTCCGCTCCTTGTGGAGAGGTAATAATTCTTTCTCTTTTAAAAAGTCCGTTTTCTTCAATCGATTTTAATTCGTTTTGAAGATGTTCTTTAATTTTTCCGTACATAAATGTGTGTTGATTTTAAGTTTATAAAAAGAGGACTATTCTAAAGCTTGTTTTAAATCAGCAATTAAATCTTCAGCATCTTCAATTCCGACACTTAATCGAATAAGCGAATCTACCACTCCTGTTTTTTCTCTTTCTTCTTTAGGAATTGAAGCATGAGTCATACTGGCAGGATGCCCCACTAATGATTCCACACCGCCTAAAGACTCGGCTAAAGTAAATATTTTTAACTTTTCTAACGTTTGAATGGTTTTGTTGAAATCATTGCCTTTGATGGTAAAAGAAATCATTCCTCCGAAATCTCTCATTTGTTTTTTAGCAACTTGATGATTAGGGTGATTTTCTAATCCCGGCCAATAAACTTTGTCCACGTTTGGATGTGATTGTAAGAATTCTGCAATGGCTCGTCCGTTTTCACAATGGCGTTGCATCCGAAGAGCTAAGGTTTTAATTCCTCTCAAAACTAAAAAACTGTCCATCGGTCCACAAACAGCTCCGCTTGCATTTTGAATAAAATACAATTTGTCAGCCAGTTCTTTGTCTTTTACAACCAAAGCTCCTACAACCACATCGGAGTGTCCTCCGAGATATTTGGTAGCAGAATGCATCACAATATCAGCTCCTAAATCTAAAGGTTGTTGCAGGTATGGTGTTGCAAAAGTATTGTCAACAGCCAGTAATACTTTGTGTTTTTTAGCAATTTTCGAAACTGAAGCAATATCAATAATGTTCATCATCGGGTTGGTCGGAGTTTCTACCCAAATGAGTTTTGTTCTGTTGTTGATTTTTTCTTCAATAGCGTTAGTATTACGCATTCCGACAAAGTGGAACTTTATACCGTATTTTTCAAATATTTTGGTAAATAAACGGTAAGAACCTCCATACAGGTCGTTAGTAGAAATCACCTCATCGCCCGGGCTTAATAGTTTGGTAACAGCATCCATAGCAGCCAATCCTGAACCGAAAGCTAATCCGAACTTTCCGTTTTCAATGGAAGCTAATGCTTTTTCTAAAGCCGTTCGGGTTGGGTTTGCCGTTCTGGAATACTCATATCCTTTGTGTTTTCCGGGAGAGGATTGAGCGTAAGTTGAAGTTTGGAAAATCGGAGGCATTACGGCTCCCGTACTCGGCTCGTGATGTTGCCCTCCATGAATTACTTTTGTATTGAATTTCATAGCATTTTAGTATAAAGTAACAAAGGTAAAAACTATTTGAAGATTAAGCCAATTAAGCCGGAAAAAAACTACCTTTGTATTCTAAATTGTTTCACTAAATGAAAAGAAATGTAGGCATTTTATTATTTGCCTTTTTACTTATCAATTGTAAGGATAACTCTGCTTTGCGCTATACACAAGAAGTTTTTAAGCAAGAGATGGAGGCAGATTGTACCGAATTATCTTGTCCTTCCGCAAAATTGGAAATTACGTTGTTTGAAAGTGAAAATGAAGTAGCGGATTCTATTAACAAAAAGGTTTTTGAGTATTTTAAAGAAGTCCTTTCTTTTGAAGAGCAACCGTATGTAGCTACAAATTATGATGAGCTTTTAAAATCTTTTTTAAACTCATACGAAAAGTTGCGAGAGGAATTCCCACATGATGCTATTGGCTGGGAAGTTAAGGGGAAATCAGAAATTTCATTCCAAAGCGAAAAAATCATTAATGTCAGAACGGAGTATTATCTTTACACCGGAGGGGCTCACGGAAATTTTGGAGTGAATTCTTTTCTTTTCGATTTAACCACAGGACAAAACCTTACCGGAGAAGATATTTTTATTGATTTAAACGGTTTTGAATCTTTGGCAGAAAAGAAGTTTAGAGAGAAGTATCACATAAAACAAGGAACAAATATCAATTCTACAGGCTTTATGTTTGAAGAGGATGTTTTTCGACTTCCTCAAACTATTCTTTTTACTAAAAAAGGAGTATTGTTGATTTATAATACTTACGAGATAGCGTCTTATGCAGATGGTACACAAGAGTTACTTATTCCGTTTGAAGATATTAAACCTTTTTTAAATACGAAGTTTATTTAAGGTAATAGAACAAAGTAAGTTTACAGAACTCAAAAATTCTACCTACCTTTGCACCTGATTTTGTTAGGATTTTAGAATGACAGTCGCACAGAAAAAAGTTGCTTTTTATACACTCGGATGTAAACTGAATTTTTCGGAAACTTCCACTATCGCTCGGAGCTTTCAACAAGAAGGTTTTGAACGAGTTGATTTTGGAGAAAAAGCAGATATTTATGTTATCAACACATGCTCGGTTACTGAAAATGCAGATAAGCAATTCAAACAGATTGTAAAAAAGGCACTTAAAACTAACGAAAAAGCTTTTGTCGCGGCCGTGGGTTGTTATGCCCAACTCAAACCGGAAGAATTGGCTGCTGTTGACGGAGTGGATTTGGTATTGGGAGCAACCGAAAAATTTAAAATTACCGATTACCTGAATGATTTAACCAAAAATGATTTCGGAGAAATTCATTCGTGTGAGATTGAGGAAGCTGATTTTTATGTAGGAAGTTATTCTATTGGAGACAGAACTCGTGCTTTTCTGAAAGTTCAGGACGGGTGTGATTATAAATGTACCTATTGTACTATTCCGTTGGCTCGTGGCATATCAAGAAGCGATACATTAAACAATGTATTGAAAAACGCAAAGGAAATATCAGAGCAAAATATCAAAGAAATTGTTTTGACAGGTGTAAACATTGGAGATTACGGAAAAGGAGAATTCGGGAATAAGAAGCACGAACATACTTTTTACGAATTGGTTCAGGCTTTAGACCAAGTCGAAGGAATCGAAAGATTGCGGATTTCTTCTATTGAACCAAATTTACTCAAAGATGAAATTATCGATTTTGTAGCTCAAAGTAGAACTTTTGTACCTCATTTTCATATTCCTTTACAATCCGGAAGTAATGATATTCTCAAAAAAATGAGAAGACGCTACTTAAGGGAATTATATGCCGAACGCGTTTCAAGAATCAGGAAGGTAATGCCGGATGCTTGTATTGGAGTGGATGTAATTGTCGGATTTCCGGGAGAATCCGATGAGCATTTCTTAGAAACCTATAACTTTTTGGCTGATTTGGATATTTCGTACCTGCACGTATTTACCTATTCCGAAAGAGACAATACTCTTGCAGCCGAAATGGAAAATCCCGTTCCGATGAATATCAGAAGCAAACGCAGTAAAATGCTTCGGGGACTTTCGGTTAAAAAACGCAGAGCTTTTTATGAAAGCCAACTCGGAAAAACCAAAACAGTACTTTTTGAAAACGAAAACCACGAAGGTTATATTCACGGATTTACCGAAAATTACGTAAAAGTAAAAATGCCTTGGAATCCGTATTTGGCTAATACGCTTCAGTCTGTTAAACTCATTAATATAGATGAAGACGGATTAGTCCGGGTTGAAATACTGAATTTATCTTAAGAAGTTTTAGCACACACAAAATTACTACGCAGTTAAACTCAATTATTTTACAACTATCTTTTCGGTCTGCACTCCTTTATCAGAAAAGATTTTTAAAATATAATTCCCTTTTTGCAGGTCGGAAACAGAAATGTTATCCGAAACATTATTTTTCTCGAATACTTTTCTTCCTAAATTGTCAAAAATCATTACTTTTTCGATAGAAATATCACTTTTAAGGTCAAAATACAGCGTTTCAGTAACAGGATTTGGGTAAATTTTGATGTTGTTTTGAGCAAAAGATTGTGTGCTTAAAGAGCATTGAACCATATCATCTGTAAAAATATAAGCTGTGTGAGGATTAGTTATTATCCAATCAGAATAGGGGAACTCATTGTTTAAAGCTAAATCTGCATCATCAACTTCTATACAGATAGTATTGTAAATTTCATAAGGGTCATAATCAGGGTCATTCCAATCAATCCAAGGATATACTCCAATATCAATAGTCATATCAAAATTATTATTCCCATTTTTAAGATTTATTCGTTTAAGAGGCCAAGACATATCTTGGGCATCTAATATATATAAATTAGGGTTGTTACTTAAATCAATTTCTTCAATCATATTAAAAGGTCCAACATCTCCTCCAATGTTTCCTACACGAAGTATCTCTAATAAAGGGTTAGAAGAAACATCAATCGAAGTTAATTCGTTACTACTACAATCCAATTCCTTTAATTGTAAATTCT
>CAZVQI010000013.1:5068-26829 GCA_964629155.1 uncultured Flavobacterium sp. | reverse complement strand
AGCGGGGGGCGGCCCGCTCGGCCCGCTCGGCCGGCGCCGCCGCGCCGGCGTCCCGGCCCCGGGCCCGGTCGGGGCGGCGGCGTCGCCCCGACGTGGCCGACGTCATCGAGGGCCCGGCGCCGTCCGCGCCGGCGCAGGACGCCGACCCGACGATCCAGCTGCCGCGGCCTCGCCAGGCGGCGGCGCGCCCGTCCCCGGCCCGCCCGGCGGCCGACCCCGACGGCCCGGTCAGCCTGACGGCCGAGGAGCTGTGCCAGGCCAGCGGCCTGCCGGCCCGGGGGCTGCGGGAGCTCGAGGGCTACGGCCTGGTCGAGCCGCACGTCGTCGGCGACACCAGCTACTACGACGCCGACGCCCTGGTCGTCGCCCGCACCTACGCGGCCTTCCGCGAGCACGGCATCGAGGCCCGGCACATCCGGGCCTACAAGGTGGCCGCCGAGCGCGAGGCCGGTCTGTACGAGCAGATCGTCCTGCCGCTGCTCAAGCAGCGGAACCCGGAGGCCCGCCAGCGGGCGGCCGAGACGGTCGCCGAGCTGGTGCGGCTGGGCGACCAGATGCGGGCGGTGCTGCTGCGGCGCAACCTGCGCGACCTGCTGCCCCCCTCACCGCCGGGGTGACGCGGCGGGGGGTCGGGACGACAAAGCGCCGCGGAGCACACGAAAAATCCGCCGAGTGGGAGTAGGGTTGGCGACGATGGCCGTCGAGATGGAACTCGTGAGCGTCGAGGCGCCAGAGCGTCCCACGCGCACCCCGGTCGTCATCCTGCGCGAGACCACGGGTCAGCGGCGCATCCTCCCGATCTTCATCGGCACCCCCGAAGCGCAGGCGATCGCGCTGTCCCTGCAGAAGATCGAGACCCCGCGCCCGATGACCCACGACCTCATGAAGAACCTGCTCGAGGAGATCGGCGCCCGGGTCGAGCGCATCACGGTCACCGCGCTGCGGGACGGCACGTTCTACGCGGAGATCGCGCTCTCGGCACACGGCGAGATCCGGACGGTGTCCAGCCGGCCGTCGGACGCCATCGCGCTGGCCATCCGCATCGGGTCGCCGATCTACGCCGAGGAGGAGGTCCTCGACGAGGCCGGCCGGATCGAGCAGCCCGACGAGGAGCAGGCCGAGCAGATGGTCGAGGAGTTCCGGGAGTTCATCGACCACGTGAACCCCGAGGACTTCGCCACCTGACCACGTGGCGCGCGACCGGGCGTTGACCCGGGGCGCGCGGGGCCGTAGCCTGCCAGTTCGTGACACCGACGTAATTCCGCCGGTGTCGCGCCGATCCAGGAGAGTCCCCGTGAGCGAGCCCTCCAGCCCGGTCGAGTCGTTCAGCGGCAAGAAGGCGGCCGACATCGTCGGCATCAGCTACCGGCAGCTCGACTACTGGGCGCGCACCGACCTCATCCGCCCGTCGGTGGCCGACGCCCGCGGCAGCGGCACGCGCCGCCGATACAGCTACCGCGACCTGCTCGAGCTGAAGCTGGTCAAGACCCTGCTCGACAACGGGATCAAGCTCGAGTCCATCCGGAAGGCCTTCGCCTACCTGCGCGAGCAGCTGAACGAGGACCTGTCGGCGGCCAAGCTCGTCATGGTCGGCAACAGCGCCGTGCTCGTCCGGGAGAACGACGAGCTCATCGACGTGGTGAACCGCTACCAGGGCCAGGGCGTGCTCAACCTGCTGGCCCTCGACGGCGTGCAGAGCGAGGTCGACGCCGCCATCGTCGAGCTCTTTCCCTCGGAGGAGGGCGCCGACGACGCGGACGACGGCGAGGCCGGCGGCACCACCGGGCGAGCGGCGGCCGAGGGCGGCGGCTGACACCTCCGGCGTCGCGCCGCACACCGTCGGTGGGGGCACGGATCGCCAGGGGGCGCCGGCACTAGCCTCGGCGCCCGTGAGCCTGCACACGTCGCCGCTCGACAACCGCCACCGCGCCCTGGGCGCCAAGATGGCCCCGTTCGGCGGGTGGGAGATGCCGATCCAGTACCCGACGGGCACCCTGGCCGAGCACCGCGCCTGCCGCACCGACGCGGCGGTGTTCGACGTCAGCCACCTGGGCACCGTCCGGGTGACCGGGTCCGACGCGTTCGACCGGCTGCAGGCGACGCTCACCAACGACCTGTCCAAGATCGGTCCCGGTCGCACCCAGTACACGCACCTGCTCGACCCCGACGACGCGTCCGTCGTCGACGACATCATCGTGTGGTGGGTGGCCGAGGAGCGGTTCGACGTCATGCCCAACGCCTCGAACACCGCCCGGGTGCTCGACGCGCTCGGGGGCGAGGACGTCACCGCCACCCGCGCGGTGCTGGCCGTGCAAGGGCCGGCGGCCCGCGAGCGGCTGGCCACGGTGTCGCCCGAAGCGGCCGAGGTGCGCCGCCGGACGGTGGCGGAGGTCGACGTGCTCGGCCACCGGTGCGTCGTGGCCGGCACCGGCTACACGGGTGAGGACGGCGTCGAGATCGCCGTCCCCGTGGACGGTGCGGCCCGGGTCTGGGACGCCGTCGTGGCCGCCGGGGTCACCCCGGCCGGGCTCGGCGCCCGTGACACGCTCCGGCTGGAGGCCGGGCTGCCGCTGCACGGCCACGAGCTCGGCCCGGGCATCACGCCGCTGCAGGCCGGGCTCGAGGCGATCGTGGCCTGGGGGAAGGGCGGCTTCCGGGGCCACGACGCCCTCGTCGCCGAGCGCGAGCGCGGCGTCGGCCGCCGCCTGCGGGGCCTGGAGGTCGAGGGCCGCCGACCGCCCCGGGCCGACTGCCCGGTGCTGCTCGACGGCGAGCAGGTCGGCGTCGTGACCAGCGGGAACGTCTCGCCGATGCTCGGCCGGGGCATCGCGCTGGCCTTCCTCCGGCCCGACCTCGAGCCGGGCGACGAGGTGGTGGTCGACATCCGCGGCAGCCGGGCGCCCGCCCGGGTCGTCACCCCGCCGTTCTACCGCCCGGGCGGCTGACCGCTCCCGCCGTCGCCGCGCTCGCACGGGGCGTGGCCGAGCGCCCACGCAGCCCGTAGCCTCTGCATCGACACCCGTCACGACTTCGGGGGGATGCGATGGCACTGGCACCGCTGGTCGAAGAGGCGCTCGGGGGTGAGGTCCCGGTCGGCGTCGAGGCGTACGACGGCAGCCGTGCCGGCCCGGCCGACGCCGCCACCACGCTGGTCATCCGCTCGCCCGACGCCGTCCGCCGAGTGCTCACCGCGCCGGGCGAGCTGGGGCTCGCCCGGGCCTACGTCGCGGGCGACCTCGACCTGCGCGGCAGCATCTGGGACCTCCTCGCGCTGCGGGACCGCCTCCCGGGCGTCCGCCTGTCGCCGCGGATCTTGCGCCGGCTGGTCGACGAGCTCGGCGGCTGGCCCCAGGTGCGGCGCCTGCCCCCGCCGAAGGAGGAGGCCCGGCTGCGGGGGCGCCGCCACAGCCCACAGCGGGACGCGGCGGCGATCAGCCACCACTACGACGTCTCCAACGAGTTCTACCGCCTGGTGCTGGGGCCGAGCATGACCTACTCGTGCGCGGTCTTCCGGCACCCGGACGACTCGCTGGAGGAGGCGCAGTCCAACAAGTACGAGCTGATCTGCCGCAAGCTGGGGCTCGAGCCCGGCATGCGGCTCCTCGACGTGGGCTGCGGCTGGGGCGGCATGGTCATCCACGCCGCCCGGCACCACGGCGTGCGGGCCGTCGGCGTCACGCTGTCCCGGCGCCAGGCGGAGCTGGCCGAGAAGCGCGTCGTCGAGGCCGGCCTGTCGGGCCAGGTCGAGATCCGGGTCCAGGACTACCGCGACGTCGACGACGGCCCCTACGACGCCATCAGCTCCATCGGCATGTTCGAGCACGTGGGCGAGTCGCGCCTGGCCACCTACTTCGGCCGTCTCCGGGCCCTGCTCCGCCCGGGCGGGCGCCTGCTCAACCACGGCATCAGCCGTCCGCCCGGCAGCCGGACGGCCCGCCTGCCCCGGAACAGCTTCATCAACCGCTACGTGTTCCCCGACGGCGAGCTCCACGAGGTCGGCCGGGTCGTGTCGATCACCCAGGAGGCCGGCTTCGAGGTGCGCCACCTCGAGTCGCTGCGCGAGCACTACGCCCTGACGCTGCGGCGCTGGGTCGCCAACCTCGAGGCGTCGTGGCCGCAGGCCGTCGAGGAGGTCGGCGAGGGTCGGGCCCGTGTCTGGCGCCTCTACATGGCCGGCTCGGCGGTCAACTTCGAGTCCGGGCGCACGCAGGTGCACCAGGTGCTGTCGGTGCCCCGGACCGACGACGGCGCCTCCGGCCTGCCGCTGCGACCGGTGTTCGAGTGACGGCCGTGGGCGGTGGTGCGGGGGCGGGCCGGCGGCCTCCGCCCGTCACACGAGCTGCCGGGCGATGGTGCCGGTGTCGTAGTAGATGCGCACCCCGATCAGGCGGTCGCCGGAGAAGCTGAAGATGGCCGCCGTGCGACAGCGGAAGCGCTTGCCCGTGGCCTCGAAGTCCGGGCCCGAGCCCAGGTGCGTGCCGGTCATCCACATCTCCGCGACGACGGCGTCGTCGGCGTGGTGCAGGTCGATGACCTCGAACTGCAGGTCGGGGAAGTACCGGAGGATGACGTCGTAGTAGTGCCGGACCTCGGCCGAGCCGTCGTAGACGCGCTGGTTGCCCACCAGCTCGTAGCGGGGATGGGCGAAGCAGGCGATGGCGGCGTCCGCGTCGTGGGCGTTCTGCGCCTCGAGCAGGCGGTGCAGCACCTGCTCGCGCCGGGCGTTCAGCTTCGTGCCGATCGGGGTCACGTCGGCCACGGTCGGGTCGTCCCTCCGGGATCGGTCGTCGGCCCCCAGGGTAGGGACCTCCGGCGTCACTCGAGCAGGTCGGGCTGCTCGGCGACGATCTTGTCGTAGAGCGGCTGGAAGTTGAGCCAGCCGGCCTGCGGGGTGCCGACCTGCCCGCGGGTCAGCGTGGCGCGCTCGTGGTCGATGGCCACCGGCTCCCCGGCGGCCTCGGCCACGAGCTGCACCTGGCAGGAGCGCTCCATGGTGATGAACCACCACGCGGCCTCGTCGACCGTCCCGCCCACCGTGAGCAGGCCGTGGTTCCGGAGGATCACGGCCTTGTGCGGCCCGAGCGCGTGGGCGATCCGCTTGCCCTCCTCGACGTCCAGCACGACGCCGGTGTAGTCGTCGAAGACGGCGTGGTCCTCGTAGAAGGCACAGGCGTCCTGGGTCAGCGGGGCGAGGGGGCGGCCGAGCGTCGAGAACGCCCGCCCGTAGGTCGAGTGTGTGTGGGCGGCGGCCTTGACGTCGGGGCGGGCGGCGTGGACCTGGCTGTGGATGGCGAAGGCCGCCCGGTTCACCGGCCAGTCGCCCTCGACGACGTTGCCGCGCTGGTCGACGAGGACGAGGTCGCTGGCCCGGATGAGGCCGAAGCTCAGGCCGAAGGGGTTGACCCAGAACAGCTCCGGGTGCTCGGGGTCGCGGCCGGTCAGGTGGCCGGCGACCCCCTCGTCGAACCCGAGCTCGTCGAACAGCCGGAAGGCGGCCGCCATCCGCTGCTTCATGTGGACCCGCTCCTCGTCGGGCGACGAGAACCGCGGGAACCGGTGTGGACGTCGTCGGTCGCTCATCGTGCTGCCCCCTCCCTGGCGGCGAGTCTAGGGGGCGGGCGTCTGGGCGGCCGGGGCCAGATCCTCCCACAGCCGCCGGCGGTCGGCCTCGGGGTCGGCCTCGACCCGGGGCGCCCGGTCGAGCACGCAGGTCAGCCGGTCGGCGGTGTCGTAGGCCGGCCACTCGAGGTCGTCGTGGGCCGGCGCCGCCGTGCGGGCCGTCTGCACCCAGGCGTCGGCGGTGCGGGTCGCCAGGGTCCGGGCGCCCTCGTCGAGCCCCCCGAGCAGGAGCTCGACGCCGCCCCGGTCGAGGTTGTCGAAGACGAAGGGCACGTCGATGGCGTGGCAGGCACCGAGCGCACCCCCCATCGCCGTCGAGGCCAGGTCGAAGCGGTACATCGAGACGGGGGCGTGGGCGGACTGGGCCTCCGCGAGGCGGATGGCGGGCTGGCGGAAGACGAGGTCGGTCATGAACGCGCAGACGACGCCGTCCGGGTCGGCCTCGGGGACGGCCCGGCGGTAGGCGTCGACGACGTCTGCCGCCCGGTCCTGGCCCACGACCCGGGCGATGCGGCGCCGTGCCCGCTCCTCGGTGAGAGGGCCGGCGAGGCGCTGCTGCAGGTGGAAGAGGTTCCACTCGTCGGCGGTCGTGCCGGTGACGAGCGGGACGCCGGCCGCGCTGCCGGCGGCCACGGCCTCGAGCGGGGGACGGGGGAGGACGGTGCCGTCGACCACCGGCTGGAACGGCAGCCCGCCCGGGCGGGGCCCGTCGTCGGAGGCCGGCCCCTTCTGGACCTCGGCCTCGACCTCCGCCTGGGCTCGCAGGAGGTCCTCGACCGGGATCTCGAGCAGGGCGTCGAAGCCTTGGGCGGTCAGGCCGAGGGCGGCGAGCAGCCGGCTCGTCACCCACTCCGCCGTCTCCGGGGCGTGCACGTTGTGGGCGGCGCCGCTCTGGGCGATGGCCCGGTGGAACAGGCCGGCCGCCTCGGGGGTGCCGAGCAGCGTCCCGACGCTCATCGCACCGGCCGACTCACCGAAGATCGTGACGTTGCCGGGGTCGCCGCCGAAGGCGGCGATGTTCCCGCGGACCCACCGCAGCGCCGCCACCTGGTCGCGGATGCCGTTGGCGCCGGAGCCCGCGAACGCGCCGTCGAGGTGGCCGAGGTGCAGGAAGCCGAGCGCGCCGAGGCGGTAGTTGATCGTGACCACGACGACGTCACGGCGGGCGAGCTGCGAGCCGTCGTACCAGACGATGCTGCCGGACCCCGACACGAAGGCCCCGCCGTGGATCCACACCATCACCGGGCGGGCGGCGTCGTCGGCGGCCGGCGTGTACACGTTGAGCACGAGGCAGTCCTCGCCGGCCGGGCGGTCCTGGCCGCCGAGCATGGCCTCGGTGGGGGAGGGGTTCTGCGGGCAGATGAGGCCGAAGTCGGTCGCGTCGCGGACGCCCGTCCAGGGCTCGACGGGCTGCGGTGGCCGGAAGCGCTCGGCGGTCGCGTACGGGATGCCACGGAACTGGAGGACGCGGCGCTTGTCGATGCCGCGGACCTTGCCGGTGGTCGTGTCGACGATCACGTGCGGGAACTGTAGCGGCGCGCTTGACCCGAGGGTCAGGGATCCTCGGGGCCGGTGCGGGCCGGCCCCGAGGTCCCGGTGACCCCCGGGTCGCACGGGGTGCCGGGGCCACCGCCGCCGCACGGGGGCCCCGGACACCTCAGCGGGCGATGGAGCGGTTGTAGAGGCGCACCGACAGCGGCGCGCACACGACCACGATCCCGATGATCCACAGCCACGTGTAGGCGATGGGGTTGGCGATGGACCACGGGTCGCCCGCGGCTGCCGGTGTGTTCGGGTTCCCGAACAGCTCCCGCAGCGCGTCGGAGAGGGTGGTGATCGGGTTCCACTCGGCGATCACCTGCAGCGGCCCCGGCATCGACGCAACGGGGACGAAGGTGCTGGCCACGAAGGTGAGCGGGAACAGGGCGACGAAGGCGATGCCCTGCACCCCCTCGGGCGTGGCCACGACGGAGCCGAGCAGGACGCCGATCCAGATCATGGCGAAGGCGAAGGCCACCATCAGGAGGTAGCCGGCCACGGCGTCGACGATGCTGCCGCGGATCCGCCAGCCGACGATGAGCCCGGTGACCGACATGATCGCGATCGGCAGGAACGCCTTGATCAGGTTGGCCACCGCGTGCCCGCCGAGGACCGCGCCCTTGGCGATGGGCAGGGAGCGGAACCGGTCGACCGCCTGGTTCTTGCGGTCGTTGGCCAGGCTCATGGCCACGCCGAACGACGTGAACACGATGGTCTGCGCCATGATCCCGCCCATCAGGAACTCGCGGTAGTTCCCGCCGCCGGGCACGTCGATCGCGCCGCCGAACACGTAGGCGAACAGCAGCACGAACATGATCGGCTGGATGGTGGCGTCGCTGAGCGCCTCGGGCTGGCGCTTCATGTGGACGAGCCCCCGCCGGGCGACGACCCAGACGTCGTGGACGACGCCCCGGGGCGGGTGCGGTTCGGCGGCCGGTCCCGGGGCGGCGACCTCCGCGATGCGGGCGGCGGTGCCGTTGCCCGAGGTGGGGCCGAGCGTGTCGGTCGTGCTGGTCACGAGTGGGCCTCCTCGAGAGCGTTCTCGTCGTGGTCGATGGCCTGGCCGGTGAGGGTGAGGAAGACCTCGTCAAGCGTCGGCTGGCGCAGGCTGAGGTCCTCGACGCGGATGCCGGCCTCGGCGAGGGCGTTGGCCACGGTGGCCAGGCCCGCGACCCCCTCGGTGGTGGGGGCTGTCACGGTGCGCAGGGGGCGGTCGACGACCGGCTCGTGGCCGGTGCAGCTGGCGAGCAGGCCGGCGGCGGCCTCGAGCAGGTCGTCGTCGGCCAGCGTGATGCCGATGTTGTCGCCACCGACCTGGCGCTTCAGGCTGCGGGCGTCACCGCGGGCGATGATCTTGCCGTGGTCGATGACGACGATGTCGTCGGCCAGCCGGTCGGCCTCCTCGAGGTACTGGGTGGTCAGCAGCAGCGTCGTGCCGCGGCCGACCAGGGTGTCGAGCACCTCCCACAGCTCGTTGCGGGCCCGGGGGTCGAGGCCGGTCGTCGGCTCGTCGAGGAACAGCACCTGCGGCCGGGCGACCAGGGTGGCCGCCAGGTCGAGCCGCCGGCGCATGCCCCCGGAGTAGCCCGAGGTGACCCTGTCGGCGGCGTCGACCAGGTCGAACTGCTCGAGCAGCTCTCGGGCCCGGCGCTTGGCGTCGGACCGGCCGAGCTGGTGCAGCTCGCCGATCATGACCAGGTTCTCGTAGCCGGTGAGGAGCGGGTCGACCGTGGCGTCCTGGGCGGCGAGGCCGATGCGCCGGCGCACCTCGTCGGGATCGCGCCGGACGTCGAAGCCCGCGACGACGGCGGTGCCTTCGTCGGCGTCGGCCAGGGTGGTGAGGATGCGCACGGCGGTGGTCTTGCCCGCGCCGTTGGGCCCGAGCACCGCGGTGACGGTGCCGGTGGGAACCTCGATGTCGACGCCGGCGAGCGCCGTCTTGCGGCCGTAGCGCTTGACCAGGCCGCGCGCCTCGATGGCAAGGGTTGGGGACATCTCTCTGCTCCGGTGGGGGTCGGGCGGGGGTCCGGGCGACGGTACGAAGTGAAGTGAACTTGAGGTCAAGGGCCGACCGTGACATTCCCAATGGGAACATCACATGCTCTCAGGTCGCGGCCGGCCGGCCAAGCGATTTCCGACGGAGGGACCGCCCGAGCGCCGGGAGCTCATCGAGTCGCGGCCCGTGCCGCCAGGGGCAGGGGCCGCGACCGGAGCGTGCGGTCGGTCGGTCGGCCGGGGAGGAGGTTCAGCCCGGCGCGCCACCGGCGGGCGGCTTGGGCGGGTTCAGGGCGATCGTGCCGAGCGCCGTTCCGACGAGACGGCCGCCGTTCTCGCACTCCACGGTGACGACGGCCGTCCGGTTCGACAAGGACACGACCCGGCTGGTGGCCCGCAGCACGCCCGGCCGGGTCGGCGCCAGGTAGTTGACCTTGAACTCCAGCGTCGCCGGCCAGGTGCCCGGGGGGACGAGGGGGTACACGGCCGAGCCGAGCACGTGGTCGACCAGCGAGGCCAGCACAGCGCCGTGGGCGGCGCCGAAGGGGTTGAGCAGGTGCTCGCCGATGTCGACCTCGGCGACGCACCAGCCCGGCCCCACGTCGGTGAACCGGATGCCGAGCCACCCCGGCAGCCCGCTCCCGCTGCCCTCGGGGGCGGTGGACAGGCGCACCATCTCCCGGGCCAGCTCCTCGTCGAAGCGGTCGCTCCAGTCGGTCGTCTCGGTCACGTCCCCTCCCGGATGGCGAGCGGGCGGCGGCCCGGCGCGGGGCGCGACCCCGTGCCGGGCGGGTGCCGGGACTCTAGAGGCCGGTGCCGGGTGCCGGCCTCGGCGCCGGGGCGCGCGGCGGGTCGCGGTCGGGGGCGTCGGCGCCGCCGCCCGGGCCCGCGTGCCGGCGGCGCCGGGCGGGCCGGCGGCGCGTCGGCCCGCGGCTCCGGGAGCCGCGCCGGCGGGTCAGGCCGGCGCGGCGATGATCCGGGACTTGACCGCCTGGAACTCGTCGTCGGTGATGATGCCCGACTCCCGTAGCTGGACGAGGCGGGCCAGGTCGTCGACCGGGCCCGCGCCGGTCGACGTGGCGGTCGAGCGGATGTAGGCGTCGAGCTGCTGGCGGGCGAGCTCGTGCCGGGCCGCGGACCTGCGGGCCATCCCGTCACCCCGCACGACGATGTAGGCGAGCGACCCGAGGAGCGGGAAGACGACGAGCCCGACGATCCAGGCGGCCTTCGCCGCCCCCGAGAGCTCGTGGTCGCGGAACAGGTCGCTCACGATGGTGATGAAGATCCAGACGAACATCGCCAGGAAGAAGACCCAGAGCGCTGTCCAGATCATGTCCCCCAGCCCCACCTCGGCGATGAGCATGGCGATGACCTCCTGACGCCGTCGGCCGGGGCGGTCGCCCGGTGACTACCACTCACGGTACACGCGCTGCCACATCAGGTCACGGGTGGGGCCGCGGTCGGTCCATGTGTCGCTATCCGCATTGACAGTATTAGGGCCACCTAACAAGACTCCGGGCATGCGACAGCGCCGTGCCACCCTCGCCCTCGCCCTGCTCCTCGGCCTCGGTGTCGTCGCCGCCTGCGGCGACGACGGCGGGGGCGACGAGGCGGAGGGCGCGCCTGCAGGTGACGGGTTCCCCGTCGTCATCGAGCACAGGTACGGGACGACCGAGATCCCGGCGCGGCCCGAGCGGGTCGTCGCCGCGGGGTTCAACGACGCCGACTACGCGCTGGCCTTCGGCGTCGTCCCGGTGGGCGTCCGGGACTTCATCGGCGAGTACCGGGAGGAGACCCGCCCGTGGGCCCAGGAGGCCCTCGGGGGCGCGGACCCGGTCAAGGTCTCGGACGACGACGGCGTGCTGAACCTCGAGGCGGTCGCGGCGGCCGAGCCCGACCTCATCCTCGCCTACTCGTACCTGGAGGAGGACGAGTACGAGGCGCTCTCGGCCATCGCGCCCACCGTCGTCGAGCCCGAGGAAGGCACCCTCTGGCAGCAGCACACCCTCGACGTCGGCCGGGCGCTCGGTCAGCCGGAGCGGGCCGAGGAGCTGGTCGCGGCGGTCGAGGAGCGCTTCGCCGGGGCCCGGCGCGCGCACCCCGAGCTCGAGGGCACGACCGTCGCCGTCCAGTTCGGTCACGACCCGTCCGGCTATTACCTGCTCGAGCCCGACGACCCCCGGGTCGGGCTGTTCACGTCGCTCGGCTTCGAGCTGCCCGAGACGACCGGGGAGATCAGCAAGGAGAACGTCGAGCTGCTCGACCAGGACCTGATCGTCGTGGTGGGTGCCGAGGAGGACGACCTCGCGGCCGACGAGCTGTTCCAGCAGCTCGACGCCGTCCGCGAGGGCCGGGTCGTCTACACGGGCGGGTTCGACACCGACTTCGCCGGTGCGCTGGGCTTCGACAGCCCGCTGAGCCTCCCGTACGCCGTCGACCTGATTGTGCCGCAGCTCGCCGAGGCGCTGGCCCGGTAGGGGAGCCCGGGCCCCGACCGATGAGTTCGGGGCGCCGGGGCCGTCCCACCTCCGCGACGTCCGCACGACCCGAGGATGGTGACGGCATGGGACGGCTCATCGTGACGGAGTTCACCACGCTCGACGGGGTGGCCCAGGCCCCCGGGGCCCCCGACGAGGACCGCGACGGCGGCTTCGACCACGGCGGCTGGCAGGCGCCCTACGTCGACGAGGCGGTCGTCGGCGACATGTTCGCCTCGGCACGGGCGATGGACGCCCTGCTGCTCGGGCGCACGACCTATGAGATCTTCGCCGACTACTGGCCGACCGCACCGGCGGACGTGCCCTTCACCACGCTCCTCGACGAGGTGCCCCGGTACGTCGCCAGCCGCACGCTGGCCGCGCCGCTCCGCTGGGACGGCACGAACCTGCTCGAGGGCGACCTGGCCGAGAGCGTCCCTGCGCTGACGGCGCGGTACGGGGAGGTGCACGTCATCGGCAGCCTCGACCTGGTCCAGTCGCTCCTGCGCCTGGGCCTCGTCGACCGGCTGGACCTGTGGGTCCACCCGCTGGTGCTCGGCACCGGGAAGCGGGTCTTCGCCGAGGGCGCACCGCCGGCCGCCCTGCGCCTCACCCGGACGGCGACCTACCCCAGCGGCGCGCTCCACCTGCGCTACGAGCCCGCCGGCACCCCGACCTACGGCACGATCGGCGAGTGAGGGCCGCGGCGAGCCCGTCGGCCCCGAGCGGGTGCGGGCACCGGCGGGGGAGGAGCCGGTGCGGTCAGCCGATCGTCAGCGACGTGCGGATGCCCCGGCGCCGGCGGAGGTTGTCGACGGCCGCGTCGACCTCGTCGAGCGGGTAGCGGTCGGTGATCATGCCGCTGAGGTCGAGTCGACCGGCCCGGGCCAGCGCGAGCAGTCGGGGGATGTCGCGGTGGGCGTTGACGCTGCCGAGCAGGCAGCCGAGGAGCCGCTTCTCCGTCGTGGTGAAGGCGGCGGCGATCGGGATGGTGATGCCCTGGTCGATCGGCGCCGCGCCGACGCCGACCACCGTGCCACCGGGCCGCACCGCGTCGATCCCCCGCTCGATCAGCGCTGCGACGCCCGCCGCCTCGAAGCAGTAGTCCATGCCGACCGACGTGAGGTCCATGGCGAACGCGGTGACGTCGACCTCGTCGGGGTCGACGACGTGGGTCGCGCCGAACCGCCGCGCCGCCTCGCGCCGCTCGGCCACCGGGTCGGCGACCGCGATCACGGAGGCGCCCGCCAGCCGGGCGCCCTGCACGACCGCGATGCCGATGCCGCCGGCGCCGAGCACCAGCACGGTGGCGCCCTCCTCGACGCGGGCGGTCTCCAGCACCGCGCCGACCCCGGTCTGGACCGCGCAGCCGATGACGCACGCCTCGGCCAGGTCGACGTCCTCGTCGACCTTCACGGCGCCCTCCTGGGGCACGACGACGCGCTCGGCCCACCCTCCGACGCCGAGGCCCCGGTGGACCGGGGCGCCGTCGCGGCTCAGCGGGGTGGTGCCGTCGGGCCGGGTGGAGGTGAACAGGGCCGAGGAGTACTCGGCGCACAGCGTCGGGTTGCCCCGGGTGCAGAAGTAGCAGCGGCCGCAGGAGGGCAGGGGCGTGAGCACGACCTTGTCGCCAGCCTGCAGCCGCTCGACCCCGGGCCCGGTGGCCTCGACGACGCCCGCCGCCTCGTGGCCCAGGACGACCGGGACCGGCATCGGGAGGGCGCCGTCGACCACCGACAGGTCGGAGTGGCACACCCCGCAGTCGGTGACCCGCACGAGCACCTCGCCCGCCCGGGGCTCCTCGAGGTCGACCTCGCCGACCGCGAGGTCACCCACCGCCTCCAACACCGCTGCACGGATCGCTGACATGGGCCGGGACGCTACCGGACACCGGCGCGGCGCCGGGCCGGCGCCGCGCCGGTCACCGGGCCGCCGGTCGGACGATCGGGTACCGGTGCTCGAACCTCGCCCGGTACGCGGCGAGGCGGGGCTGGCGACAGGCGGTGGGCGCCACCCGCCCTGGCCTGGTGTCCGTGGCCCTCGCGGCGAGCCACTAGCGTCGTCGGCCATGGGTTCGTTCCTCCTGGCCTGGCGGGAGGCGCGCCGGGCCAAGGGGCGCTTCGGGCTCCTCACCGGTGCGGTCACCGTCCTGGTCTTCCTCGTCGTCTTCCAGCAGGCCGTGCTCGACGGCCTGGTGACGGAGTTCGTCGGCGCCATCCGGAACCAGTCGGCCGACGTGCTCGTCTACGGCGAGGACGCCCGCCTCAACCTGCAGGGCAGCGTGGTGCCGCCGGCCGCCCCCGAGGAGGTGGCGGCCGTCGAGGGCGTCGCCCGGGCCGAGCCGCTGGGCGTGGCGGCCGTGACCGTCGAGGCCGGCGGCGAGCTGACCGACGCCACGCTCTTCGGCCACGTCCTCGAGGGCCCGGGCGCCCCCGTCGAGATCGAGGAGGGGCGCCGTCCCGAGCGCGACGGCGAGGCCGTCGCCAGCGCGTCGGCCGCCGACGACGGCTTCGGCGTGGGCGACGTCGTGGTCGTCCAGCCGGGCGGCGAGCGCATCGAGATCGTCGGCACGGCCCGGGAGACGAGCTTCAGCGTCACGCCGACGCTGTTCGCCTCCTACGCCACCTACGAGGCGGTCCAGCTCTCGGTCAACCCCGACGCGCCCGCGGTCGTCCCCTCGGCCGTCGCCGTCGAGGTCGCCGACGGCGCCGACGCGGCGGCGGTGGCCGAGCGCATCACCGCCGAGGTCGGCGGGGTGGAGGCGGCGACCCGCGACCGGGCGGCCGACGAGGCGCCGGGCGTCGAGTCGGTCGACCAGTCGCTCAGCATCGTGCTGCTGCTCACCTACGTCGTCGTGACGATCGTGATCGGCTTCTTCTTCCTCATCCTCACCGTTCAGAAGCAGCCCACGCTCACGCTGCTGCGTGCGGTCGGGGCGCCGGCCCGGTCGCTGGTGGCCGCGCTCGGCATGCAGGTCCTGCTGGTGGTGGGCGGGGGCCTCGTGCTCGGGGCCGCGCTGGCGGCGCTGGCGCTGCGGGTCGCCAGCATCGGCATCGAGGCGGGCGTGGCCCCGACGTCGCTGGCCGTGACCGCCGTCGTCGTCGCCGTCCTCGCCCTGGCGGCCTGCGTCGGCGCGGCCCGCCGGATCACCCGCCTCGACCCCGTGTGGGCGACGTTGCCGGGGGCGACGCCGCGATGAGCCTGGCCTGGCGGGAGCTCGTGCGCCGGCCCGGCCGCTTCGCGGTCGCCGGCGGCGCCCTCACGCTCCTCGTCGTGCTGCTGCTCCTGCTCGGCGGGCTGCTCGACGGCCTGTACCTCGGCAGCACCGGTGCCATCCGGGCCCAGCGGGCCGACGTGTTCGTGTACTCGGCGACGGCGCGCGACTCGATCGTCCGCTCCCGCATCGAGCCCGACCTGCGGGAGCAGGTCGAGCGGGTCGACGGCGTGGAGGCGACGGGCGGGCTCGGCGTCGCAATGCTCGGCGCCACCGTCGAGGGCGACGACGACGTGCTGGACGTCGCGGTGACCGGCTACGAGCTGGCCCCCGAGGGGGTGCCCGAGCCGCCGGCGCCGGGCACCGGCTACGCCGACGAGCGGCTGCGGGCCGACGGCGTCCGGGTGGGCGACGTGCTGGATGTCGGGCCCGCCGGCGTGCCGGTCGAGGTCGTCGACTTCGTCTCCGACACGAGCTACCTGCAGCAGGGCGCGCTGTGGGTCGAGCCGGGGACCTGGCGGACGATCCAGACCGAGTCCCGGCCCGACGCCGCGGTGGCCGACGGCGTCTTCCAGGTGGTTCTCGTCGTGGCCGGCGAGGGGGTCGACGCCGGCGAGCTCGCCGACCGCATCGACGAGGCGACCGCAGGGGCGACCAGCTCGCTCACCCGCGACGAGGCCGTCCTGTCGCTGCCGGGCATCCGCCAGCAGAACAGCGTGTTCACCGCCCTCATCGGCGTGACGCTGTTCGTCGCCGGCCTGGTGGCGGCGCTGTTCTTCGCCCTGGTCACCCTCGAGCGCACCTCCCTCTACGCCACGCTCAAGGCGCTCGGCGCGCCGTCCAGCCGCCTCGCCCTGGGCGTCGTGCTGCAGTCGGTGGTGGTGGCGCTGGGGGCCGTCGTGCTCGGCGGCACCATCACCGTCGCCCTGGCGCAGGTGATCCCCGACGCGGTCCCGGTGCAGGTCGAGCCGTCACGGGTGGTCACCAGCAGCCTGCTGGTGCTCGTGACCGCGGCCGTCGGGGCCCTGGTGTCGCTCCGCCGCATCGTCCGCATCGATCCGGCCACCGCGATCAGCTGAGAGGACTCGAGGACACAGCCATGCCCGCGCTCGTGATGGAAGGGGTCCGCAAGGTCTACCGGTCGGGTGACGAGGAGGTCGTCGCGCTCGACCACGCGGACCTCGTGGTCGGCGACGACGAGATGGTCACCCTCCTCGGACCGTCGGGGTCGGGGAAGACGACGCTGCTGTCGATCGCCGGCGGCCTCCTCACGCCGACCGAGGGCAGGGTCGTCGTCGGCGACCAGGTGGTCAGCGACCTCGACCCCCGGCAGCTGACGGCGTTCCGGCAGCGCCAGGTCGGCTTCGTGTTCCAGTCGGTCAACCTCGTACCGTTCCTGACCGCCCGGGAGAACCTCACCGTCGTCGGCGAGCTCGCCGGGCGGCCGCGGCGGGAGACGGGGGAGCAGGCCGACCGGCTGCTCGAGGAGCTCGGGCTGGCCCACCGGGCCGGCAACCTGGCCACCGACCTGTCCGGCGGCGAGCGCCAGCGGGTGGCGATCGGCCGTGCGCTGATGAACGACCCCAAGCTGGTGCTGGTCGACGAGCCGACCTCGGCGCTCGACACGAAGATGGGCGAGGCGGTCATGGAGCTGCTCCGCAACGAGGTGACCGGCCGGGGCGTCGCCGCGGTCGTCGTCACCCACGACACCCGCATGACCCACTACACCGACCGCACGGTCGAGATCGTCGACGGCCGGCTGCAGGCCTGACGGCGGGGGAGGGGCCGCCCGTGCTGGCCAGGGCGGGGGAGCCGGCCGGTTGGGTGGCGTGCGTCACGCTGTGGTGGACTGCCCGGCCATGGGCAGGAGGACGGAGATCTCCCGCGACATCGCTGCCTCGCCGGAGGAGGTGTACGCCGCCATCTCGGACGTGACCCGCATGGGGGAGTGGTCCGAGGAGTGCTACGCCTGCGAGTGGCACGAGGGCTTCGACGGGCCGGAGGTCGGCGCCACCTTCGACGGCCACAACCGCCACGGCGAGCACGAGTGGACCTCACAGGGCAAGGTGATCGAGGCCGAGCCGGGGCGGACGTTCACGTTCGAGGTCTCGATGATGGACTTCCACTACGCGACCTGGGGCTACCGCATCGAGCCGACCGAGGGCGGCTGCCGGGTCACCGAGTGGGTCGAGGACCTGCGGCCGGAGTCGGTGATGGAGCTGAGCAAGCAGATCTCCGGTGTCGAGGACCGCACCGAGCGGAACCGCCAGACGATCAGCACGACGCTCGAACGGCTGGCCGCCGCGCTCGAGGGCCGGGCGACGCCGCCGGCGGGCTGACCACGCGCGAGGAGCGCGCGAGGAGCCGGCCGTCAGCCCGGCGGACGGGGCCGGTAGGTGAGGGCGACCGCGCCCGAGCGCAGCTCGTGGCGATCGACCAGCTCCAGGGTCAGGCGCTCGCGCAGGCCGGCCAGCAGCGCCGGCCCGTGCCCGGCCACGACGGGGTGGACGACGAGCTCGTACTCGTCGATCAGCCCGAGGTCGGCGAGGGCCAGGGGGAGGGTCACGCCGCCGACGAACAGCCCCCGGCCGGGCGCCGCCTTGAGGTCCCGGACGGCCGAGGCCAGGTCGACCCGCACCAGCTCCGCGTTCCAGTCGACGCTGTCGAGCGTCCGGGAGACGACGTGCTTGGGCGCGGCGTCGATCGCCCGGGCGAAGGAGACCGTCCAGTCGTCCATCCACTCCGGCCAGGTCCCGTCCGGCGCCGGCCGCCAGGCGGCTTCCATCATCTGGTACGTGACCCGGCCGAAGAGCAGGGCGTCGGCCCGGGCCAGGCTCTCGGCCCAGTAGCGGTGTGACTCCTCGTCGGCCGTGACGGCCTCGTGGTCGACGCAGCCGTCGAGGGTGACGTTGATCGCGTAGCGCAGCGGTCGCATGGTCGTGTGACCGGGCCGGCGGTCGGGACTCATCGTCCGACGCCGGGCGATGCCGCCGGGATCCCTGCGTGCTTGAGCCGGTCCGACGCGTTGTGTGGTGGTCAACCACGGAGAGCGCGAGACGTTGGATCGGCGCCGGGGGAGAGGTGGCGCTGCTTCCGTGGCTCGACGGCGAGCCCGGGCTGTCCTGCCAGCCAGCACCACCGCACCCGGCCGCCGTGCGAACCGGCGCGCCGGCAGGTGTGTTGCGGCAGGTCTCGGGGGGTGGACCACGCATCGTGGTCACTGGTCACGTCACGTCGCTGGTTGACCACGGTGCCGCCGGGTCGCCGGTCCCGACGGCCGGTCGTCCGCGATGGCCGGCGACGCCCGGGACGGCTGCCGGCCGCGTCGGGCACGAGGCGACCGCGTGCGCCGCGGCGGCCGGCGCTCGACCGTCGGCATCGGCCCGGGCGAACGGCACGCTGCGGAGCGCGTCCGGCCTGGTCAGGGACGTCGACCGGCAGTGTCGACGGTCGTCGCAGCGGCACCTGCGGGGCTCCCGAGGGCGACTCGCCGGCCCTGGCGCTGGGCGCCCAGAACGCCCAGAATCCTCGTTCTGTCAAGTAAGGCGGCTCAGCGGGCCTCCCCCTCGCCGAGGCGGCGGCTGACGAGCGGGCGCGCCGCCTCGAGGATCCACTCCAGCGCCTCCCGGTAGTCCCGTTCACCGGGCGGGTCGGCGGCGGCGAGGTCGCGCTCGACGTCCTCGATGGCCGCCTCGAGCACGTACAGCCGGTCGTACAGGTCGTCCAGCTCTGCCCTGGCGACGACGAGCTGCGCGTCGCCGATGCCGAGATCCTCGGCCCGCCGCCGGGCCTCGTAGTCCCGCTGGCGGCAGCTGCGCCGGCAGAACTCCCGGGGGCGGCCCCGGCCACCGGTGACCTCGAAGCGACGGCCGCACCACCGGCACCGTCGCAGGTTCGGCCGCCGATCCCCCGCACCCTGCATGTCGTCCATTTGCGTCACTGTGACGAAAATACCGTGACCCGACGGGTGCGGACGGTACCGGGTCGTCGGGCCGGCGGCGCGGACCGGCACGCCGGTCCGCGCGGCTGCAGCCGCCACGGCGCGCGAGACTGCGGCCGATGCAGCCGACAGCCCCCGGACCCGTGCTGCGCGCCGCCGACCTCACGATGACCTACTCCGACGGCACCACCGCGCTGGCGGGCCTCACGGTCGAGGTACCGCCCGGGTCGGTCGGCCTCGTCGGCGCGAACGGGGCCGGCAAGACGACGCTGTTCCGCCTCATGCTCGGCCTCGTGCCGCCGACCGCGGGCTGGCTGCAGGTCGCCGGCTGCGACGTCGTGTCCGACCCGATCGGCGCCCGCAGCCGAGTCGGCTACATGCCCGAGCACGACTGCCTCCCGCTCGACCAGTCCGCCGCCGACATCGTGGCCACCTTCGGCGAGCTGGCCGGCCTGCCCCCGCGGGCCGCCCGCCAGCGGGCCTCGGACATGCTCGACCTGGTCGGCCTCGACGAGGCCCGGTTCCGCCCGGTCGGCAGCTTCTCCACCGGCATGCGCCAGCGCACCAAGCTGGCCCAGGCCCTCGTCGCCGACCCGCAGCTCGTCCTCCTGGACGAACCGACCGCCGGGCTCGACCCGGTCGGGCGCGAGGAGATGCTCGAGCTGGTCGCCCGCCTCCGGGGCTTCGGCATCTCGGTCCTCATGGCGACCCACCTGCTCGACGACGTCCAGCAGGTGTGCGAGCACGTCGTCATGATCGAGCGGGGGCGGCTCGTCCTCGCCGGCCCGATCGACCAGCTGCTGCAGACGACCGGGACGATGCGCGTCGAGGTCGGTGACCGGGACGGCGCCGCGGCCGCCCTCTGCGATGCCCTCACCACCCGGGGGCTGCCGGCCCGGGCCACCGACGACCGCACCGTCGAGGTCGACACGAGCGGCCACGGCGAGGACGCCTTCGACGTCGTGCGGGACGCCGTCGCCGACCTCGGGCTGCGGCTGTACTCGCTCTCCACCCGCCACCGGTCCCTCGACGAGGTGTTCCTCCAGCGAGCCGCCCGATGAGCACCGTCCACACGACCCCCCGGGGCGCGGTCTACGACCGCGGCTACCGGCCCTACCAGGGGCCCCGCGGCGGCCGGCGCGAGGCGAGGTTGGCGCTGTGGCGGCTCTCGGTGCGCCGTGCCCTCGGCCTCCGTCGCTCCTGGCGCCAGAAGGTCGCGCCCTGGCTCCTGCTGGCCGCCGCCACCGTGCCCGCCGTCGTCTACGTCGGCATGGCCTACAGCATCCGCAACGACCCCTACGAGATGGCCCGGTTCGACTTCATCACGTACCGGGAGTACTTCAACGTCTCGACCCTGCTCGTGCTGTTCGTGGCGCTCACGGCACCGGACGTGGTCTGCCCCGACCGTGCCCGCCGGGTCCTCCCCCTCCTGTTCTCCCGGCCGCTGACCGGCGTCGACTACGTCCTGGCCAAGGTGGGCGCGATCACCACCGTCGTGTTCGGCTTCGTCGTCGTCCCCCAGGTCGTGCTCTTCGTCGGCCACATGCTGGTCGCCGACGGCGCGCTCGACTACTTCACCGACAACGCCGAGGTGCTCTGGCAGGTGCCCGTGGCGGCCGCGCTGTTCGCCGTCTACTACGCCGTCCTGGGCGTGGCGGTGGCGTCGCTGACCGACCGGCGGGTGGTCGCCGGCGTCGCCATCGCCGGCGTCACGTTCGTCTCGGGGATCGTCGTCGCCGCCCTGGCCGGCGGGGACGGCACGACCCCGTTCGGGGTGCTCAACCTCCTCGGGCTCCCGCTCGACCTGCGGGACCTCGTGTTCGAGGGCGAGCTCACCACCGAGTCCGCCCTCCACGACGTCGACGGCGGCGAGGGCCTGGCCGTGCTGGGCTACACGGCCGTCGTGCTCGTCGGCGCCGCGATCCTCCTGCACCGCTACCGGGAGATCGACCTGTGACCGTGGCCGGAAGCGCCCCCGGGCAGGCACCGCCCCCACCGCCCCCGCCGCGGCCGGCGCCGGTGGCCGCGCCCGACCCCGCCCACGTCGCGGACGCGACGGTCGTCGTCGAGCGGGCGTCGGTGTGGTTCGGCCACAAGGTGGCGCTGACCGAGCTGTCGTGCTCGTTCGGCCCCGGCGTCACCGGCCTGCTCGGGCCCAACGGCGCCGGCAAGACGACGCTCATGCGGGCGATCGTCGGGCTCCTCCCCCTCAACGAGGGCACCGTACGCGTGTTCGGGCAGGACCCCCGCACCGACCGCGAGGTCCAGCGGGCGCTCGCCCTCGTCCCCGAGGACGACGCCGTGCCGCCGGCGCTGACGGCCCGCCAGCTCGTCCGCTACACGGCGGCACTGCACGGCGTCGCCGACCGGTCGCTCCCCGACCGCTGGCTCGCCGCCGTCGGCCTGCTGGACGTGGCCGACCGCCGCGTCGGCGGGTTCAGCAAGGGCATGCGCCAGCGGGCGAAGATCGCCGCCGCGCTCGTCACCAACCCCGGGGTCATCGTCCTGGACGAGCCCCTCAACGGGGCCGACCCCGTGCAGCGCGTCGCCCTCATCGACCTCTTCCAGGCGCTCGGTCGGCAGGGCCGCACCGTCATCGTCAGCTCGCACGTGCTGCACGAGGTCGAGCGCCTCGCCGACCGCCAGGTGGTCGTCATCCGGGGCCGGCTGGCGGCCACGGGCGACCACCGCGCCATCCGCGACGCCTTCGCCGACCGGCCCCGCTCGGTCATGGTCCGCTCCCCCCAGCCCCGCCGGCTCGCCGCCCGCCTGGTCGAGAGCGAGGTCGTGCAGGGGGTCGACGTCGACGGGCAGACCCTGGTCGTGTCCACGCCCCGGGCCGGCGACCTGGCGGAGCTGCTCCCCCGGGTGGCGCGCGACGCCGGCGCCCGGGTGCTCGAGGTGCGGCCGCTGGACGACTCGCTCGAGAGCGTGTTCAGGGAGCTGCTGCGATGACCGCCGCCGTGCCCGGGACGCC
>CAZVQI010000013.1:0-4968 GCA_964629155.1 uncultured Flavobacterium sp. | reverse complement strand
CCTGACCTGGCTGTCCCCGGTCCGGTTCCGGACCATCGTCGTCGGGCGCTGGCTCGGGGCCTGGCTCGTCGCCCTGGTCACGCTCGTGCCGGCCATGGTGCTGGCCACCGTGGCGGCAGGCCTGCCCGAGGGCGCCGGCCCGATGGCGCTGGCGACCGCCACCGGCTCGGCCGCCTACCTGGGCCTGTTCGTCATGATCGGCGTGCTGGTCCGCCGCTCGGCCGCGTGGTCGCTCGCGGTGGTCCTCCTCGGCGAGCAGGTCGTGGGCGGGTCGCTGTCGGCCATCGCGCAGATCTCGCCCATGTGGGAGGCCCAGCAGGTCTACGCCGGGCTGGCCGACGACGCCGGCGGGTGGTTCCTGCTGCGCGAGGGCACGCCGAACGGCGGGGGCGCCGTCGTGCGCCTGGCCGCCATCCTGGTGGTGACGCTGGCGGTCGCCACCTGGCGGCTCGGCCGCCTGCGGCCCCCGGACGGCGACGAGTAGGCACCGGCCCCCTGGCGGGTCCGGTCGCGCGGGTGCGCCGGACGGGCCGTGGAGGTGCCCGTCCGGCGCACCGGGCGGTCACCCGAACGTCACCGCGCCGGGCTCGCCGAGCCCCACGACGCGGATGTCGGGGTCGAGCCCGGGGGCGGCGAAGCCGAGCAGGGCGGCGCCCTCGGCGACGACCTCGTCCCGCTCTCGGCGGGACAGCGGCCGGAGGGCCGTGACGACCAGCGTCGCTGTCCCCTTCCGCCTGGTCAGCACCCACAGGGCCGCCACCCGCCCGTCGACCAGCACGTGGCCCGGGTAGGCGCCGGTGACCCGGGCGATCCGCCGCCGGTCCGCGTCGTCGACGACCCGGCGGCGGTCGGCGTGGGACACGAGCAGGTTGTCGAAGTCGGGCAGGAACCGCACCGGCGCCGGCGTGTCCGGGGCGGGCCGGGGCGCGTCGGGCAGGTCGAGGAGCTCGCGGCCGTCCTCGTCCCGGAAGCGGACGACCCGGTCGCCGAGCCGGTCCGCCACCTCGCCGAGCCGGGTGAGGCCGCACCAGGTCTGGGCGTCCATCACCGAGGCCGGCCCGAAGGCCGCCAGGTAGCGCAGCAGCATGCGCTCCGGGTCGGGCGCCGGGTCGAGCGGCCGGCCCAGCCAGGCCTCGGCGGTCGTCACGACGACCTGGCCGGTACGGCCCCACACCGCCCGGGGCGGCAGCTGGACGAGCGGCACCCGGGCCCGGGCCAGCTGGGCCAGGGTGGCCGGGTCCCGGCCCGGCCACCGCTCGGCCAGCGCGACGCCCAGCCGCTTGAACGTCATCGGCTCCTCCTCGACCAGGCGGCGGGCGGCCTCGGCCACGGCGTCGTGGTCGAGGTCCTGCAGGCCCCGGCGCCACGGCGAGGTGAGCAGCGCCCGCTCGAGGAAGCCGGCCAGCAGCGGCCGCAGGAACAGGCAGTCCTCGGCGGTCACCCAGTGGACGGTGCTGCGCATGAGCACGATGCGCACCGTCCGCCGCTCGGTGAGCAGGGCGCCGAGCTCGTGGGGGTCGAAGCCCTCGAGCCGCGCCCACAGCGCGTGGTAGGGCGACCAGGGGGCCTGGGCCTGCAGGCCGACGAGGTGGTGGACGGCGTCGAGCACCGGCATCGTCGACCGCTCCAGCAGCAGCTGGCGGGCGAGCAGTGCCCGGTTGAGGGCCCGCCGCGACAGGACGGGCGGGCGCCCGGTCGTGGGGGCCACGGCGTGCCGCCCCCTCAGCGGACCGTGCGGAAGAAGTCCCGCACGTCCCGGACGAACAGCTCCGGCGCCTCCATGGCGGCGAAGTGCCCGCCGGCGTCGAAGTCGGACCAGTGGGTGATCGTGTTGGCCGCCTCGGCGTAGCGGCGGATGGCGACGTCGGTGCTGAAGGCGGCCACGCCGGTGGGCACCGGGCTGCGCTCGACCGTGCCGCCCCAGCCGCCGGCGTGGGCCACCTCGTAGTACATGTTGGCCGAGGTCGCCGCCGTGCCCGTGAGCCAGTAGAGCGTCACGTTGGTGAGGAGGTGGTCCACGTCGACGGCGTCCTCGGGTAGGGCGGCCGCGTCGTCGGTCCACTCGGCGAACTTCTCGACGATCCAGGCCAGCTGGCCGACCGGCGAGTCGGTGAGCCCGTGCCCGAGGGTCTGCGGCCGGGTCGACTGGATCTGGGCGTAGCCCATCTGCTCGGCCATGTACCGCTGGAGGCGGGCGACCCGGGACCGCTCGAGGTCGGTCAGCTCGGCGATCTCCTCCTCGCTCGGCGGGCGGAACGAGATGAAGCCCCCGGTGGCGGCGTTGACATGGACCCCCACCACCCGGTCGGGCGCCAGCCGGCCGACCGCCGGCGAGATGACGGCGCCGTAGTCGCCGCCCTGGGCGCCGAAGCGCTCGTAGCCGAGGCGGGTCATGAGCTCCACCCAGGCGGCGGCCACCCGGTCGGGCGTCCAGCCGGGCGAGGACAGCGGCATCGAGAACCCGAACCCGGGGATGGACGGGATCACCAGGTGGAAGGCGTCGGCGGGGTCGCCCCCGTGGGCCCGGGGGTCGGACAGCGGTCCGACGACGTCGAGGAACTCGACGAACGACCCCGGCCAGCCGTGGGTCAGCACGAGGGGCAGGGCGCCGGGCTCGGGCGAGCGCACGTGGAGGAAGTGCACGGTCTGCCCGTCGATCTCGGTCGTGAACTGGGGCAGCTCGTTGATGCGGGCCTCGTGCGCCCGCCAGTCGTAGGCGCTCGCCCACCGCTCGGCCAGCCCCCGCAGGTAGCTGGTGGGCACGCCCCGGGCCCACGGGTCGTCGCCTGGGAGGTCGGCGCCCCAGCGGGTGCGGGCGAGGCGGTCGGCGAGGTCGTCGAGGGCCGCCTGGGGCACCTCGATGCGGAAGGGGCGGATCTCGGTGGCCGTCGTGGAGGTCATGGCCCGCACGGTACGGACGATCGAGGACAGGTCTTGTCCTCGATGGCGGAACGCTCGACGATCTCTCGCATGTGGGGCACCTCCGGCCGGATGCTGCGCCTCCTCTCGCTGCTGCAGGTCCAGCGCGACTGGTCCGGCCCGACGCTCGCCGAGCGCCTCGGGGTCGACGTCCGCACCGTCCGGCGGGACGTCGACCGCCTGCGGTCGCTCGGCTACGCCATCCGCTCCACCCCCGGCGTCGCCGGCGGCTACCGGCTGGAGCCGGGCGCCGACCTCCCTCCCCTGCTCCTCGACGACGACGAGGCCGTCGCCGTCGTCGTCGGGCTCCGCAGCGCAGCGGCGGGCGGTTCGGTGGCCGGCATCGAGGAGGCCGGCGAGCGGGCGTTGGCCAAGCTCGAGCGCCTGCTCCCCGCCCGCCTGCGGGGCCGGGCCGGGGCGGTGTCGGCGGCGACGGTCACGCCTCGCAGCGGCCGACAGGGCATCGACGTCGAGGTGCTGGCGACGGTGGCCGCGGCGTGCCGGGCCCACGAGGTCCTGCGGTTCGACTACGCCCGCAACGACGGGGAGGTCGGGCGGCGCACGGTCGAGCCGCTGGGGATGGTGCACACGGGCCGGCACTGGTACCTCGTCGCCTGGGACGTCGACCGCCGCGACTGGCGCACCTTCCGCGTCGACCGCCTCGCCAGCCGGCCGGTGGCCGCCGGCCGCTTCACGCCCCGCCCGGCCCCGGCGGAGGACCTGGCGGCCTTCGTCGCCCGGGGCACGGCCGTCGCCGCCTACCCGGTGCACGCCGAGGTGCTCGTCCACGCGCCGGTCGAGGTCGTCGCCGAGCGCCTCTCCCCCGGCGGCGGCGTCCTCGAGCCGGCCGGGCCCGACGAGAGCCGGCTGACGACGGGTGGGTGGGACCTCGACGCCCTGACCTTCCACCTGCTCACGCTCGACCTCGACTTCACCGTCGAGGAGCCGGCCGAGCTGGTCGAGCGCATCGGCCACCTGGCCCGCCGGCTCGACCGGGCGACGCGAGCGGGCGCACCCCGGTCCCGGGGCGGCGACTAGCCTGGGGGCTCGCTGACGACCCCCGTTGGGAGAGACCGCCGCCGTCCCGACCGGGTCGGTGGGGGCGCCGAAGGGGCAACCACCCCGGAACCTCTCAGGCACCAGGGACCATCGGGGCGAGGCAGCTCTGGAGCCCGCCGGGCGACAGAGGGGGAACCGCAGGCGCCGCCGGCGCCGCCGACCAGCGACCCCACCTCGAGACCGGAGCCGCACCGTGAGCACCAGCGCCGAGAACTTCGCCGACCGCCACATCGGGCCGTCGGCCGACGACATCGCCCGCATGCTGGAGGTCGTCGGGGCCGGGAGCCTCGACGAGCTGCTCGACCAGGCGGTCCCGGCGTCGATCCGGGACGACAAGCCGCTCGAGCTCGACGAGGCGATCTCCGAGCCCGAGGCCGTCGCCCGCCTGCGGGCGCTCGCCCGGCGCAACCAGGTGTTCACGTCGCTGATCGGCACCGGCTACCACGGCACCCACGTGCCGGGCGTGATCAAGCGCAACGTGCTCGAGAACCCGGCCTGGTACACCGCCTACACGCCGTACCAGCCCGAGATCAGCCAGGGCCGCCTCGAGGCGCTGCTCACCTTCCAGACGATGGTGTGCGACCTCACCGGGCTGGAGATCGCCAACGCCTCCATGCTCGACGAGGGCACGGCGGCGGCCGAGGGGATGACCCTCGTCCGCCGGGCGACGAAGCACGCCGGCACGACGTTCTTCGTCGACGCCGAGTGCCACCCGCAGACGATCGCCGTCGTCGCCACCCGGGCCGAGCCCCTCGGCATCGAGGTCGTCGTCGGCGACCCGGCCACCGACCTCGACCCCGGCTCGGCCTTCGGCGTGCTGCTCCAGCACCCCGGCACCTCGGGTGTCGTGCGCGACCTGCGGCCGGTCGTCGAGGCCGGCCCCGCCGCCGGCGGGCTGGTCGTCGGGGCCCCCGCCCTGCTCGGCAGCCCGCTCCGCGAGCCGCCGGGCGAGCTGGGCGCCGACGTCGTCGTCGGCTCGGCCCAGCGGTT
>CAZVQI010000012.1:0-27532 GCA_964629155.1 uncultured Flavobacterium sp. | reverse complement strand
CTGAAGCAATTAAAGAAGCGGCTTTAGCGGCTACAGACAATCGTTCTATTCACGCATAAATAATTTTAAATAAGAATAGTTTAGCTCCGATTATTATAATTTGGGGCTATTTCTTTTATGGAGTTGAACAGATGTTTTACGTTTTTATTTGTTGAATTTTATCAAAACTAATCTCTTTATAGTTTGAAATAATTAAATCTGCAGCCTCATAATTTTGATTTGATTCTTTCGATTTATATCCGATTACAAAAACTCCGGCATTATTGGCAGCTTTTATTCCGTTGGTGGAATCTTCAATGACAATGCATTCATTTTTATGATGTCCTGATAATTCAACTGCTTTGTTGAAAATAGCCGGATTTGGTTTTGACTCAGGGAAATCTTCTCCGCTTACTTTATGCGAAAAATACTGGTCTAAATCAAATTTTTTGAAAATAATATTGATGTTTTGGTAAGATGAAGAAGAAGCAACAATAAGCTGAATGTCGTTTTGGTATAAATCTTCAATAAGTTCTAAAACTCCATCAATTAAACTTAAAGTTTTGGATTCGCTGAAACAGATATAAAAAAGCTCTCTTTTTCGGGCAATCAATTCTGGAACAGATTGAGAGAGATTAAACAGTTCTTTGATACGTGAATAAATATTTTTGGTAGAACTTCCGATAAAGGTTTGATATAATTCATCCGAAACTTCAATATTCAGTTCTTTGAAGTGTTGTTCATAAGCTGAAAAATGTATTGGTTCGGAATCTATCAGCACTCCGTCCATATCAAAAATCACGGTTTTTATCATGGGATGTTTTTTAGTTTGTTTTTTTAAAAGTAAACCTCTAAAGCACATGAGCTTCAGAGGTTTATTTTTAATTCGAATTATAAAGGCTGAAAAATTATTTCAGGTTACTGGTCATGTCTTCAGGTCTTACCCAAGCATCAAAATCTTCTGCTGTAACATAGCCCAAACGTACAGCTTCTTCTTTAAGAGTTGTCCCGTTTCTGTGAGCGGTTTGAGCAATTTCTGCCGCTTTATAATACCCGATCTTTGTATTTAAAGCAGTAACGAGCATTAGTGAATTGTCCACCAATTCTTTAATGCGTTTGTGGTTAGGCTCAATCCCTTGTGCACAGTTTTCATCAAACGAAACACACGCATCCCCCAGTAATCTTGCAGACTGTAAGAAGTTAGCAGCCATAACCGGTTTGAAAACATTAAGTTCGTAGTGACCTTGAGTTCCTCCGACAGAAATAGCCACATCGTTACCCATTACTTGAGCACAAACCATAGTTAGAGCTTCACATTGTGTAGGGTTTACTTTTCCCGGCATGATAGAAGAACCGGGTTCATTTTCAGGAATAAAAATTTCTCCAATTCCTGAACGAGGACCAGAGGCTAACATTCTGATGTCGTTTGCAATTTTATTAAGAGAAACAGCCAACTGTTTTAAAGCTCCATGAGCTTCAACTATAGCATCGTGAGCTGCTAAGGCTTCAAATTTATTTGGAGCAGTTACGAAAGGATGCCCTGTAAATTTGGCAATGTATTCCGCGACTTTCACATCATAACCTTGCGGAGTATTTAATCCTGTTCCTACAGCAGTTCCTCCCAAAGCAATTTCAGAAAGATGACTCAAGGTATTTTTAAGAGCTTTTAATCCGTAATCTAATTGAGCCGCATAACCGGAAATTTCTTGCCCTAAGGTAAGTGGGGTAGCATCCATTAAGTGAGTACGTCCGATTTTTACTACATCTTTGAATTTTTCTGCCTTTGCTTTAAGCGTATTTCTTAACTTTTCTACTCCCGGGATAGTGGTTTCAACTACCATTTTGTAGCAAGCAATGTGCATTCCGGTAGGGAAGGTGTCATTTGAAGATTGTGATTTATTTACATCATCATTAGGTTTTAGCACGGGTTCTTCCCCGATTTTTCTCCCTGCAAGCACTTGTGCTCTATTGGCAATTACTTCGTTTACGTTCATGTTTGATTGAGTTCCAGAACCTGTTTGCCAAATCACAAGAGGAAATTGGTCATCTAATTTACCTTCGAGTATTTCGTCACAAACTTGTGCAATAAGATCTCTTTTTTCGGTAGGAAGTACTCCTAAATCACAGTTAGCATAAGCTGCGGCTTTTTTCAGATAAGCAAAACCTCTGATAATTTCAATAGGCATCGAGGCAGGTGTTCCTATTTTGAAGTTGTTTCTTGATCTCTCGGTTTGAGCTCCCCAATATTTATCAGCAGGAACTTTTACCTCTCCCATTGTGTCTTTTTCTATTCTGTATTCCATAGTGTTAATAGTTGAAAGTTGTTAAAAATGAGTCCAAATTTACGAATAATATGATAGAGCAAAAAAAAGAATAATAGGATTCTTTATAAAACACAAAAAAACGACTAATTCACTTTATTGCTGTGGTAAAAAAAATAAAAACCGTACTTTTGGGAGCTAAAATCGCGATAAATGAAAATTTTACTTTTAGGCTCAGGAGGTAGAGAAAGTGCTTTGGCATATAAACTGGTACAAAGCCCAAAATTGACTGAATTATTTGTAGCTCCGGGTAATGCGGGAACTCAGAAAATTGCCACAAACCTTGCTATAGGAGTAAATGATTTTGAATCAATCAAAGAATTCAGTCTTACAAACACCATACAAATGGTTGTAGTAGGCCCGGAGGATCCGCTTGTAAACGGGATTTATGATTTTTTCAAAAACGATGAAAAGCTAAAAGATATTCAGGTTATAGGACCTTCAAAATTCGGTGCACAACTTGAAGGAAGTAAAGAATTTGCTAAAAAGTTTTTAATAAAAAATAATATACCTACAGCCGCCTACGGCTCGTTTACTCAAGAAAATATTGAGGATGGTTTTGTCTTTCTGGAAAAGCTAAAACCTCCTTATGTACTAAAAGCAGACGGATTAGCGCAGGGGAAAGGAGTGCTGATTTTAGAAAGTTTAGAAGAAGCTAAGAAGGAACTTTCTAATATATTGTTAGAAAAGAAGTTCGGAAATGCCGGTACTAAAGTAGTGATTGAAGAGTTTTTGGAAGGAATTGAATTAAGCTGTTTTGTTTTAACGGATGGTAGAAATTACAAAATTCTTCCGACAGCTAAAGATTACAAACGAATCGGAGAAGGAGATAAAGGGCTTAACACGGGAGGTATGGGGGCGGTTTCACCTGTTCCTTTTGCCGATGAAGCGTTGATGAAGAAAATTGAAGACCGAATTGTAAAGCCTACTATTCAAGGTATTCAGAGCGAAAACATTGAATACAAAGGATTTATATTTATCGGCTTGATAAAAGTAAATGATGACCCTTATGTAATTGAATACAACGTGAGAATGGGAGATCCAGAGACAGAAGTGGTTATTCCGAGACTGAAAACCGATTTAGTCGAATTGTTTTTAGCACTTAAGAATCAGGAATTAGATAGAATTTCACTAGATATTGATTCTCGAAGTGCTGTTACCGTGATGGTGGTCTCAGGAGGATACCCGGAAGATTATGAGAAAAATAAAGAAATTTCAGGTATAGAAAACATTGAAGATTCTATTGTTTTTCATGCAGGGACTAAAGAAGAAAATGGAAAGATATTAACTAACGGAGGTCGTGTAATTGCCGTGACTTCATTTGGTGAAAACTTTAAAGAAGCTTTAAAAACTTCGTATAAAAATATTGATAAATTGCATTTTGAAAAGATGTATTTCAGACGAGATATAGGTTTTGATTTGTAAAATATCATAAACCTAAGTGTAAAAAACATCTGATACACTCTTTTGATACTTACGGATAAAAATGACAAACATATTTACATTACCTGTTACACGAAGAACTCTTACACACATCGGGAGGTATTTCTTGATGCTTAAAGATGTTTTTTCTAAACCGACCAAAACATCGGTTATACGACAACTTATTTTGAAAGAAATAGACGATTTGATTATTGGTTCTCTCGGGATAACGATGTTTATTTCATTCTTCGTAGGGGGAGTAGTTTCTATTCAGATGGCTTTGAATTTGGATAATCCTCTTTTGCCAAAATACCTTATCGGATTTGCTACGCGTCAGTCAGTAATTTTGGAGTTTGCTCCTACTTTTATTTCGATTATTATGGCAGGAAAAGTAGGTTCATTCATTACTTCGAGTATCGGAACGATGAGGGTTACAGAACAGATTGACGCTTTAGAGGTAATGGGTATTAATTCGCTAAATTATTTAGTATATCCTAAAATAATAGCGATGTTATTGTATCCGTTTGTAATTGCTCTCGGGATATTTTTAGGAATTTTCGGAGGTTTTTTGGCAGGGGTATATGGTGGATATGTTTCTGCAGACCAGTATATTTATGGGATTCAAGATAATTTTATTCCGTTTCACGTAACCTATGCCTTTATCAAGACGGTTCTATTTTCATTTATTTTAGCGACTATTCCGGCATATCACGGTTATTATATGAAAGGAGGAGCGTTAGAAGTTGGTAAGGCGAGTACAACTGCATTTGTTTGGACAAGTGTTGTGGTTATTGTGGTAGATTATGTGGCAACTCATTTACTTTTGAACTAATGATAGAAATTAAGGATATTAAAAAGTCATTTAACGGGGTTGAAGTCCTTAAAGGAATTACGGCAACTTTTGAAACGGGTAAAACCAATCTGATTATAGGGCAAAGTGGTTCGGGTAAAACGGTTTTGCTGAAGACATTACTTGGGATTCATACTCAAGATAGCGGAACAATTTCTTTTGACGGAAAGTTTTTAAAACAAATGAATCTTGACCAACGGAGAGAGCTTCGTACGGAAATCGGGATGGTGTTTCAAGGGAGTGCTTTGTTTGACTCAATGACGGTTGAGGAAAATATAGGTTTTCCGTTGCGAATGTTTACTAATAAAACCCCGAAAGAGATCAAAGAACGAGTGGATTTTGTTATCGAAAGAGTAAGACTTGTTGATGCTCATAAAAAACGACCTTCTGAAATATCGGGAGGAATGCAAAAAAGAGTTGCCATAGCAAGAGCGATTGTAAACAATCCGAAATATTTGTTTTGTGATGAGCCAAATTCAGGACTTGACCCGAAAACTTCTATTGTAATAGACCAACTTATTCACGAAATTACTAAAGAATATAATATCACTACAGTAATCAACTCTCATGATATGAATTCGGTTATGGAAATAGGAGAGAACATTATTTTCCTTAAAAATGGAGTTCTTGCATGGACAGGAAATAGTGAAGAAATTTATAAAACCGATAACGAAGCCGTAGTTGATTTTGTGTATTCTTCTAATCTTTTCAAAAAAGTACGTGAGGCTTATTTAAACTCTTTAAAAAGTAAGTAAACCGCTTTAGCAAATTCTTCCAAAGGAAATACCACAAGCTTCATTAGAAAATTGTCACTTTCTGTGTGATTCTAATTTTAATTCGGAGAAGGTTTTTAAAAACAAATTTTCCGAGTGCAGATTATTTTTTTATACTTTTGAGTTACTATCTTAGTATTTATGAAGTTTGATTTATTTTTGAATAATGTCCCCAATATGCAGGAGGTAGATTTGCCTGCTAAGGAATCTCATTTAAAAATGGCTCCTGTAGAACGGGCAAAGATGTTAGAGTTGTGGGATTATTCAAAACTTAATCCTAAAAAAGCAGGAGTTTTAGCTCTGTTTTATCCCCGAAAGTCAGAAACACACTTGGTTTTAATTGTCAGAACTGCTAAAGGGTTACATGCTTCGCAAGTGGCTCTTCCGGGAGGAAAGTTTGAGGAACAAGACAAATATTTATCACATACAGCGGTTCGGGAAACAGAAGAAGAAATAGGAATATATCAAGATAAGATTAATTTGGTAACTAATTTGTCCGAAATTTATGTGCCTCCAAGTAATTTTTTGGTTCATCCGTTTATTGGACATTTAGATTCTGAGCCTAAATTTATTCCTCAAAAAGACGAAGTTTCCCAAATTATAGAAATTTCTTTAAAAGACTTCTTGAACGTACGAACCACTATTCACAATATTAAAGCAAGTTACAGTAACTTTCCGGGAGTTCCGGCTTACATCATAGAAGATAAAATTGTGTGGGGAGCCACAGCAATGATTTTAAGTGAATTAAAAGATGTTCTGCAACAGAGTTTTAAGGGACAGTTTTAGGGTTTCATTATTAAAAATTGCAAAAATTTAAGTATCTTTGCCAAAATTTATTTAGTTATGAGTGTAAAAACTTCGCCTTATGTGGCCTACAAAGTAAAAGATATTTCCCTGGCAGAGTGGGGAAGAAAAGAAATTGAATTAGCAGAGGCTGAAATGCCGGGGCTTATGGCTCTTCGCAAAGAATACGGACATTCTAAACCGCTTAAAGGAGCTAGAATTGCAGGATGTTTACATATGACTATTCAAACTGCTGTTCTTATTGAAACACTTGTGGAGCTTGGAGCAGAGGTTACGTGGAGTTCTTGTAATATTTTTTCTACTCAAGATCAAGCAGCAGCAGCTATAGCTAAAGCAGGAATTTCGGTTTATGCTTGGAAAGGGATGACTGCAGAGGAATTCGACTGGTGCATTGAACAAACTCTTTTCTTCGGAGAAGACAGAAAACCTCTTAATATGATTTTAGATGATGGAGGGGATTTGACTAATATGGTGTTTGATAAATACCCTGAACTGATTCCGGGAATAAAAGGTCTTTCAGAAGAAACTACCACAGGAGTTCACAGACTTTATGAAAGAATGAAAAACGGAACACTTCCGATTCCTGCTATAAATGTTAATGACTCCGTTACTAAATCGAAATTTGATAACAAATACGGATGTAGAGAGTCAGCTGTAGATGCAATCCGCAGAGCAACTGATGTAATGTTGGCAGGAAAAAGAGTAGTGGTTTGCGGATATGGAGATGTAGGTAAAGGAACTGCAGCTTCGTTCAGAGGAGCAGGAAGTATTGTTACGGTTACCGAGATTGACCCGATATGTGCGCTTCAGGCAGCTATGGACGGATTTGAAGTGAAAAAATTAGATACTGTAGTTTCTAATGCAGATATCATCATTACTGCTACAGGGAATAAAGACATTGTGGTAGGTCGTCATTTTGAAAAAATGAAGGACAAAACTATAGTGTGTAACATCGGTCATTTTGACAACGAGATTGATATGGCTTGGTTAAATGATCATTATGGCTCAACTAAAGTTGAAATAAAACCACAAGTTGATAAATATACAATTAACGGAAATGATATCATCATCTTGGCAGAAGGTCGTTTAGTGAATCTTGGATGTGCTACAGGTCACCCGAGTTTTGTAATGAGTAATTCATTTACTAACCAGACTTTGGCACAAATTGAGCTTTGGACAAACTCTGATAAATACGAGAACAAAGTATATACACTTCCAAAACATTTAGATGAAAAAGTAGCCCAATTACACTTGGCTAAAATCGGAGTGGAATTAGAAACACTTACAGAAGATCAAGCAAAATATATCGGAGTTGAGGTTCAAGGTCCATTCAAACCGGAATATTACAGATATTAAAATCATTTTAGTTTACTCTAAGATGAATAAACTTTAAACAAATATAAAAATGGCAAGTATTAGAAATTTAAAAAAGGACATCAACTACGTTTTTGGAGATATTATTGAAGCAGCTTATCTTGCTGAAATTGCAAAGGGTGGACAAGTATCTGAAAAAACAGATATGATTGTTGATGAAGCAGTTACGGCTTTTGATAATTTGATTACCAAAGTAAATCAAAAAGGAGTCGAGAATAAAAAAGCTCACTTCAAACAAATTAACCAAGAGTTTGAACAAACGGCAAGACAATTGATTGATAAGATTAATAAAATTTAATTTTGTTGATCGGTCAATAGTTATATATTGAATTTGAAAGAACTGTCTGATTTTCTTTTTGTATAAAGATTCAGACAGTTCTTTTTTTATTTAAATCTTTCAAAGTGGGCTCTTTCAAGAGTTTCTCTATGGTCAGGGTGTGCAATACTGATAAGCAGTTTTGAGCGCTGTTCCGTATTTTTTCCGTAAAGATTTACAACTCCGTATTCGGTTACAACATAATGCGCATGCCCTCGTGTGGTAACTACTCCTGCTCCTTGTTTGAGTAAAGGTGTAATTTTAGAAACTCCTTTAGCTGTGACAGAAGGCATTGCAATAATAGCTTTTCCCCCTTCAGACAAAGACGCTCCTCTCATAAAATCCATTTGTCCTCCAATACCGGAATATTGATAGGTTCCAATAGAATCGGCACAAATTTGTCCTGTTAAATCAATTTCCAAAGCAGAGTTGATTGCTACCACTTTCGGATTTTTTCGGATGATAGTAGTGTCATTTACGTGGGCAACATTCATAAAAGAAATAGTAGGGTTATCATCCACAAAATCGTATAATCTTTGGGTTCCGGCCACGAAAGCCGTTACTGTTTTTCCGGGATGAATTTTTTTCTTTTCATTAGTAACTACTCCTTTTTGTATCAATTCGATTAGACCATCAGAAAACATCTCTGTATGTACACCCAAATCTTTGTGATTGGTTAAATTACTTAAAACTGCATTAGGAATAGTCCCGATTCCTGCTTGTAGGGTTGAACCGTCCTCAATAAGCTCTGCTACATTTTTTCCGATTTTCGTAGAGATTTCGTCTTGTGTGTTGTAATCTACCGATAGCAAATTGGTTTCGTGCCACACCATTGCATCAAATTTCGAAAAATGAACAGACGAATCTCCGTGGGTTCGTACCATTTTCGGGTTGACTTGAGCAATTACGGTTTTGGCTTCACGAACTGCTGTCCAAGCTGCATCAATGGAGGTACCTAAAGAACAATAACCGTGTTTATCGGGAGGAGAAACATGCACAATAGCTACATCAAGAGGTAAGTATCCGTTAGTAAAAAGTCTTGGAATTTCACTTAAAAAAATAGGAATATATCCTCCGTGAGAGCTGTTTGCCCATTCTCTTATATTTCCGGAAACAAACAAGGAGTTCATGTAAAATGATTCGGTAACTTTAGGGGTTTTCCATTCAATATCTCCGAAAGTACTGATAGAAACCAATTCTACATTGTTAATTTCTCCTGCTCTTTTCAGTAGCGTATTGATTAGATAAAGAGGAGTAGCCGCACTTCCGTGAAGGAAGACTCTATCTCCGCTTTTTACGAGTTTTACGGCTTCTTCAGCCGGAATATATGTTGGCATATTAAAAGGATTGATTACTGCTTCTTTTGTGAAAGGGTTAAGATACTTTGGTTAGCATATATAATTGGCAACTTTAAATAAGCTCTAAAATCCGTACAAAAGTATTGAATATGGATTTGACTTCAAATGATTACCTTCGTATATAAGTTTTTATTTAACAGAAATATAAGCTTTCAAATCATTTTGATTGTAGGATTTATTCCCGACAGACTCTTTTTTATTGTAAAGGGTTTAAGTATATTTGTGATAAACCTCAAGTTATGAAAATTGTCATATCTCCTGCTAAATCTTTAGATTTTGAAACCCAACTTCCGACTGATAGATTTACGGAAACTTCTTTTTTAGATAAATCGGAAATTATTCAAAAGGTTTTAAAAAAGAAATCGCCCAAACAACTTTCGCAGTTGATGTCTATTTCGGATAAATTAGCCGAATTAAATTATACCCGAAATCAAGAATGGAGCTTACCCTTTTCCCCTGAAAATGCTCGACCGGCCATGTATGCCTTTAATGGAGATGTTTATGCAGGACTTGATGCATACACTATTCCCACAAATAAATTAGATAAGTTACAAGATATGTTACGGATTTTGTCCGGATTATATGGTGTTTTGAAACCATTAGACTTAATTCGCCCTTATCGGTTGGAGATGGGAACAAATCTTAAAGTAGGAAAAGCTAAAAACCTGTATGAATTTTGGAAAAAGACCATAACTGAATTTTTGAATAGCGAATTGTCTGATGATGAGCTGTTTATTAATCTGGCAAGTAAAGAATATTCAGATGTAATTGATTTTAAATCTCTTAAAGGAATACATATTACTCCTGAATTTAAGGATTATAAAAACGGAGAACTTAAGATGATTAGTTTTTTTGCTAAAAAAGCAAGAGGACTGATGGTCAGATATATTATTGACAAGGATTGTAAGACGATTGAAGATTTAAAAGGTTTTAATTATGAAAATTATCGTTTTGATGAAAACCTTTCACAAGGCAATAAATTGATTTTTACACGATAAAACATTGGAGGTCAAAATAAATGTTTGATACTCCTAATTTAATAGCTGATGAATTTTCTTGCACACATATATCTTTCAGGGAATGATAAGGTCATAAAAATTGGCAATTTTATGGCTGACGGTATTCGGGGGAAAGATTACGAAAATTATTTACCAAAGTTGAAAGTAGGGATTTTATTACATCGTTTTATAGACAGTTATACTGATTCACATCCGATTTTCAGACAAAGTACCAAAAGATTGCATCATAATTACAATCACTATTCAGGGGTTTTGGTAGATATGTTTTATGACCATTTTTTGTGTAAAAACTGGAAGCAATATTCGGCAGAAAATCTAAGTGATTTTGTAGATAATTTTTATGCTTCTTTGCGAGAAAATTATAAAATTTTAACTGATAAAACCCAATACCTTTTGCCTTATATGGAACAAGGTAATTGGCTTTATAACTATCAGTTTTTAGATAAATTAGAAGTAATTTTATCTCAAATGGATAACAGAATAAAAAACGAGTCTAAAATGCGATATGCAATTACAGACTTAAAGCAATACTATTCTGAATTTGAGAACGAATTTACCTTGTTTTTTGAAGATATCAGACAGGCAGCCCAAGCAAAACTTAAGCAACTTTTATTAGAATCAAACGTCAATTTATAACTTTTAATTTATCGTTTATTTCAGAGATAGTTTATGTTATCGGTTAATATAACGATATTTTAAATTATCGTTTGTTTTTACGATATTTTATTTGGGGAAATAAATGGGTTTTAGGTTTTTTTATTAAATTGCATTGATTTTCAATAACTAAAATGACTATAGCAGTACTTACGGGAGATATTATAAATTCCAGAAGGGCAGAACCTGAAGTTTGGTTGGATGATTTAAAGCAAATTTTTAATCGTTTCGGAAAACAATCAAAAGATTGGGAGATTTATAGGGGAGACAGCTTTCAGATTTCCCTTCCGCCCCAAATGGCTCTTGAAGTAGCTTTTCTGATAAAAGCTGCCATTAAAAAGCACAAACCCCTTGATGTAAGAATTTCAATCGGATTGGGTAACATAGATTATAAGTCGGAAAAAATATCTGAATCAAATGGAAGTGCTTTTGTCAATTCGGGAGAGCAATTTGAAAAACTTAAAAAGAATACATTAGCTATAAAGTCAGACCATTCAGGATTTGACAGAAAGTTTAATATTATGCTTAATTTGATTATGTTTTTTGCCGATAAATGGAGTCCTGCAACCGCCCAAGTTATTCAAACCTCACTTGAAAATAAAGATTTGAAACAGAGTGAAATTGCCCGGAAGCTCAATAAGAAAAGCCAAAGTCAAATTAGTGAGATTCTGAAAAGAGGAGGATATGAGCATCTTGTGGAAGTATTGAATTACTACCAATCAGAACTCAAAAGTATATGATAGAATTATTTTTAAAATTTCTGATTGCGCATTTGTTAGGAGATTTTGTTTTGCAACCTAACAGCTGGGTAAAGGACAAGAAAGAAAATAAGATAAAATCCCAATATCTGTATTTTCATATTCTTGTGCATTTTGTTTTATTGCTTGTTCTGACAGCTTTTCAAAGTAAATATATTGTGGGAATTTTGTTGATTTGTGCTTTACATTTCGTAATTGATTGTTTTAAAATTTATAACGAAAGTTCCGCCAACAAAACCCGAAGCTTTTTTCTTGACCAGATTTTCCATATTATCACACTGCTTGTTGCAGTAAGAATTTACGTCCCTTTCAAAATAGACCTTAATTGGTTTTATCAAAAGAACATTTTAGTGTTGATTACGTGTGTGCTTTTGGTTACTTATGTAGCGGCTATAGTGTTAAGGGTGATTTTAGACAAATGGAATCCTAATAAAAACATAAACAGTAATCAGGCGGGAATGTATATTGGGATTTTAGAGAGGCTTTTTATTTTCTTTTTTGTAGTGATGAATTTTTGGCAAGGAATAGGTTTTTTATTGGCAGCAAAATCTATTTTCAGATTCGGAACGCTTAAAAATAAACGAGAAGTAGGGCTTACTGAATATATTTTAATAGGAACATTGATGAGCTTTGCGATAGGAATTTCTCTCGGATTACTTTATAACTTTTTGATAGATATAGAATAATTCCTGAATAACATTACCTTTACACCGCGGTATGAAAAAGACATTCCGAAATATAGGAAAGATTATTCTTTATTTTTTGGTGTGGGTAAAACTCGTTACCTCTCCAAGGCAGTTTTTGTTGTTTTCAAGTGTTATTGTCGGAACATTTGCCGGAGTTGGGGTTGTACTTTTAAAATCTTTTGCTCACTGGGTTTTTTTGGTAGCCAATTATATTGACCGAATTTTAAAACTTCCGTATAGTAACAGTATTTTTCCTGTTATTGGGATTTTACTTACAGTTTTTGTGATACAACGTTTTTTAGGAGGATATATAGAAAAAGGCCTTTCGCAAATTATGTATTCGGTAGCCAAGAAGAAGAGCTTTTTGCCTAAAAAACAAATGTATTCTCAGATTCTGACCAATTCCCTTACAGTAGGTTTTGGGGGAAGTGCGGGAATAGAATCTTCCGTAGCTATTACCGGAGCTGCTTTCGGATCAAATTTTGCTCAGCATTTTAAGTTAAGCTATAAAGAGCGAACATTACTTTTAGCTTGTGGAGTTTCGGCTGCTACAGCTGCTGCTTTCAATGCTCCGATTGCGGGAGTTTTGTTTGCGATTGAGGTAGTTTTAGCAGATATGAGTATTACGGCTTTCATCCCGATAATGATTTCTGCAGCTACCGGAGCCATTATCTCAGGGCTTTTACTTCATGAAGATATTTTGATGCATTTTTATGAAAAGCAAAGTTTCGAATTGAGTGATATTTGGTTTTATGTGTTTTTAGGTCTCATTACAGGCTGGTTTTCGGTTTATTACTCACGGAATTTTCAGAGAGTTACAGAGTACTTTAATAGGCTGAAAATAGGTCCGTACCGAAAGGCTGTTTACGGAGCTTCACTTTTGGCATTACTGATATTTGTTATTCCTACACTTTTCGGACAAGGATATGAGAGTATAAAAATTCTTTCGGGAAATGAACCTCATAGACTTTTAGAAGATACTATTTTTTCTGAGTTTAAAGATAGTCATTGGGCCTTGATTGTTTTTATCGGGTTGTCGGCTTTTCTAAAAGTATTTGCAGTTGGTTTTACATTGAATAGTGGGGGTAACGGAGGCAATTTTGCTCCCTCATTATTTGTGGGGTCGTACTTAGGATTTTTATTTTCTTATCTGATTAATCTGACAGGAATCTTTAAGATTCCCATCGAGAGTTTTACTTTGGTAGGGATGGCAGGGGTATTTAGTGCTTTGTTTCATGCTCCACTTACAGCTATTTTCCTTATCGGAGAAATTACAGGCGGATATTCACTTATGGTACCTCTTTTAGTGGTCTCATCCATTAGTTTTGCGGTTTCCAAACGGTATGAATTGTACTCTATGGATTTGAAAAAATTAGCCAAAAAAGGAGATGTATTTACCAGTAATAAAGACAGGAATATACTGTCAAGTATTCCGTTAGAAAACATTCTTATTACAAATTATAAAACTCTTCAACCCAACGACAGCTTAGAAAAGCTTATTGAGATAGTATCTGAATCGGAGCAAAGAAATTTTGCAGTGATTGACGAAAAACAATCGGTAGTAGGGATACTTGATTTTGATACGGTCAGAAATGTGATTTTCAATTCATTTCAGGTCAAGTACTCAAAAGTTAAAGAAGTGATGATACCTCCTAAATTCATTATTTTTTACGAAAATTCGGTATATATCATGCTCGAAAAATTAGAGCATTCTCAAAAAGATTATTTACCTATTGTAAAAGACGGAAAATATTACGGCTTTATATCTAAAATCAAAATTCTTGAGCATTACAGAAATCAGCTCAAATCTATGAGAGTAGAGTAGGAATAAAAGTAAAAGGTTGTTTTAATATCATCTAAAACAACCTTTTAATATTTTATTTTGTTGAAAGATACCTTTTTTCAACCCAAAAAGTCCCGAAAGGAATTATTGAAGCAAACAAAATCAAGAAGAAATCTTTTCCGCTCCATTTCATTGGAGATTTAAGCATAATGGCTAAAAGAATATAAGCCATAAACAAAAGTCCGTGAGACATTCCGACCGGAAATAAAAGTGTTTGATACAAATCGGTATTATTAGGTTTTATAAAAAGCATATTGGCAAGAATTACCAAATAAGAAGTCCCTTCTAAAAAAGCGACTATTTTAAAGGTTTTAAGCATTTTAAAGTTATTTAAAATATTGTTTTTATAATGAAAATTAAAATTTAGGAGCAGGTAATAATTTGGATGACACTTCTCCGAATCCGATTCGCAGATTGTCTTTTTGGCAATATCCCCTCATAATTACGGTATCGTTATCTTCAATGAATTTTCGTTGAGTTCCGTCTTTTAGAGTTATAGGATTCTTTCCACCCCAAGTAAGTTCCAACATTGAACCGTAACTATCAGGAGTTGGACCGGAAATTGTTCCTGAGCCCATCATATCACCGGCATTTACCTGACAACCATTAATAGTATGATGAGCCAGTTGCTGACTCATTGTCCAATACATATATTTAAAGTTAGATTTTGAAACTAACGTTTCCTCTCCATTTTCAGGTTTAATAAAGACTTCTAAGTTAATATCAAAAGCGTGATTCCCTGTTTGTTGCAAGTAAGGAAGAGGTTTCGGATTGTCTTGTTTAGGACTTTCGCATCTGAAAGGTTCTAGGGCATCCAGTGTCACAATCCAAGGAGAAATGGATGAAGCAAAATTCTTAGCTAAGAAAGGACCAAGCGGAACATATTCCCATTTTTGAATATCTCTTGCGCTCCAATCGTTGAAGAGCACCATACCAAAAATATAATCTTCTGCTTCTGTTATAGGGATGTATTCTCCCATTTTATTGGCATCGGTTGTTATAAAAGCAGTTTCTAATTCAAAATCAACCAATCTTGAAGGACCAAAAACAGGGTTTGTTTCTCCGTTTGGTAAAGTTTGTCCGAGAGGTCTTCTGACAGGAACTCCCGAAGGGACAATAGTTGAACTTCTTCCGTGGTAACCCACAGGAATATGAAGCCAGTTCGGGAGCAAAGCATTATTCGGGTCACGGAACATCATCCCTACATTGGTAGCGTGCTCTCTACTTGAATAAAAATCTGTATAATCTCCGATATGAACAGGAAGTTGCATTTCAACTTCAGTTATTGAAAAGATAACTTGTGCTTTGTCTTTTGTGTTATCTCTTAATTTCGGATTATCTGCATCAAAAATATCAGCAATTCTATTGCGAACTTCTCTCCATGTTTTTCTTCCTGCCGAAATAAAAGCATTTAGTGTATCGTGTAAGAAAATATCGTCTGTAAGTTCAATTCCTTCAAAATATCCTAATTGGTAGAGTGCATTCAAGTCAATAGCGTAATCTCCAATTCGGGTTCCTATAGTTACAATATCATTTTTGGTTAAAAATACTCCAAACGGAATATTCTGAATCGGAAAATCACTGTCTTTACGAACTTCTAACCAAGATTTTCTATTCGGATTGTTGGCTGTTATAGGCATATTTTTTATTTTAAAATTGTAGGTTAAAGATTTAAAGTTTGATTAAGACATTTAGCCGTCTTTTTCGTGAAAATTATAGCTCCAAATATATTGTTTATTGTTAATTTCTCAAAGTAAATTCGTATTTTTGGACTCACTTTAACAATCATTCATATTATGCAAAGAGATAACGAAATTTTTGACTTGATTCTCGAAGAACAAGTTCGTCAGACAGAAGGTATAGAGCTTATTGCTTCTGAAAATTATGTGAGTGAGCAAGTATTAGAAGCGGCCGGTTCTATACTTACCAACAAATATGCAGAAGGTTACCCAAACAGAAGATATTACGGAGGTTGTGAGGTAGTTGATGTTATTGAGCAAATTGCTATTGACAGAGCCAAAACGCTTTTTGGAGCGGAATATGTAAATGTACAACCTCATTCAGGCTCACAAGCCAACACAGCTGTTTTTGCAGCTTGTTTAAAACCGGGAGATAAAATTTTAGGATTTGATTTATCGCACGGAGGTCACCTTACCCATGGTTCACCGGTTAATTTTTCAGGAAAGTTATACAACCCGGTTTTTTATGGAGTAGATAAAGAAACAGGACGCATTGATTACGATAAAGTTCAAGAGATTGCCGAAAGAGAAAAACCTCAATTGATTATTGCCGGAGCATCTGCATACTCTCGCGATATGGATTTTAAGCGTTTTAGAGAAATTGCAGATAGTGTGGGGGCAATTCTATTCGGAGATATATCACATCCGGCAGGACTTATAGCACGTGGACTTTTGAGTGATCCCCTTCCGCATTGTCATATTGTAACGACAACTACTCATAAAACCTTAAGAGGGCCAAGAGGAGGAATTATTATGATGGGTAAAGATTTTGAAAATCCGTTTGGGCTTAAAACTCCTAAAGGTGAAATAAGAATGATGTCTTCATTATTAGATGCTGCCGTTTTTCCAGGAAATCAGGGAGGACCGCTTATGCATATTATCGCAGCCAAAGCAGTTGCATTCGGAGAAGCTCTTTCGGATGAATATTTCAGATATATTCTACAAGTTCAGAAAAACGCAAAAGCAATGGCACAAGCTTTTGTTGAAAAAGGATACAATATTATCTCGGGAGGAACCGATAACCATATGATGCTGATTGATTTAAGAAATAAAGGAATTTCAGGAAAAGATGCCGAAAAAGCCTTAGGTAAAGCAGAAATTACGGTAAACAAAAATATGGTCCCGTTTGATGATAAATCTCCTTTTGTAACTTCAGGAATCAGGGTGGGGACTCCGGCTATTACAACACGTGGCTTGGTTGAAGAAGATATGAGAACTATTGTAGAACTTATTGATGAGGTTATTACTCATCACGATAATGATGACAGATTAGAGCAAATTGCGGACAGAGTGGTTGAGATGATGAGCGAAAGACCGATTTTTGTATATTAAAAGAATCTTTTCTTAAAAAAATCCTCTCATTCGAGAGGATTTTTTTATTTCAAATGAATTTTTATTTTCGTTTGGCTTTTTCTTGAGCATCTACAACGGCTACAGCGGACATATTTACCATTTCTTCAACACTTGCTCCTAATTGAACAATATGAACAGGTTTGTCTAAACCTAAAATAATAGGTCCGATAGATTCATTTTGGTTGAGTTCTTTAAGTAATTTATAGGTGATATTAGCTGCTTCCAAATTAGGGAATATAAGAGTATTAACTTTTTTACCTGCTAATTTTGAAAACGGAAATTTAGATGTAATCATTTCAGAATTCAAAGCAAAATCCGTTTGAATTTCTCCATCTACAATAAGGTTAGGGTAATTTTCGTGCAAGAAAGCCACAGCTTCGCGTACTTTATTAGTACTTGGTTGTCTTGAAGAACCAAAATTAGAGAAAGACACCATAGCAATTACGGGTTCCATACCGAACATTTTTACTGTTTTAGCAGTCATAAGTGCAATATTAGCTAAATCTTCTGCACTCGGATTCGGATTGATGGCAGTGTCTGAAAAGAACATAGGTCCTCTTTTGGTCATCATCAGATTAGTTGTAGAAATTTTCTGAACCCCATTAGCCTTATCAATAAGTTGCATAATAGGTTTTACTACCGAAGGATAACTTCTGGAATAACCTGTTATAAGAGCATCTGCTTCTCCGGAGTTAACCATCATTGCAGCAAAGTAGTTGCGTTCGCGCATCCATTTTTGAGCATCATATAATGTCATTCCTTTGCGTTTTCTCACTTTCCAATATGCTTGAGCATATTGTTCTCTCCGTTCATCTTCTTCTTTAGCTTTAGGATCAATAATAGGTACATCTTTATCAAATCCTATTTCTTGTTTCATGGCAGAAATCACTTCTTTATTTCCTAACAAAATAGGGAAGCCGATTCCTTCATCCGAAACAATTTGAGCGGCTTTTAGTACATCCAGATTATCTGCTTCGGCAAAAATGATGCGTTTAGGGTCAATTTTTGCTCTATTGGTAAGCATTCTTACCATTTTGTTGTCGTTACCTAATCGTTCGAGTAATTCGCTTTCGTATCGAGCCCAATCTGTAATCGGATTTTGGGCTACTCCGGTTTCCATGGCTGCTTTGGCAACAGCAGGAGAAACAACGGTAATGAGTCTCGGATCAAAAGGTTTTGGAATGATATAATCTCTTCCGAAAGAGAGTTTAGTTTCTCCGTAAGCGATATTTACTTGTTCAGGTACGGATTCTTTAGCCAAATCAGCTAAAGCTCGAACCGCAGCCATCTTCATTTCTTTGTTGATTTTTGTGGCTCTGACATCTAAAGCACCCCTAAATATGTATGGAAACCCCAGCACATTGTTAACCTGATTAGGGTGGTCAGAACGTCCTGTAGCCATAATCACATCTTGGCGAGTGGCGATGGCCAATTCGTACTTAATTTCAGGATTTGGATTTGCCATGGCAAAAACAATCGGGTTGTCAGCCATTGACAAAAGCATTTTCGGAGTTAAAATATCTCCGGAAGAGAGTCCGATGAAAACATCGGCTCCTTTTATGGCTTCTTCTAAAGTAGAGATTGGTTTATCTGTGGCAAATTCTAATTGTAAAGAAGAAAGCCTTTCATCTCCTTTTTTCAGCACACCTTTGCTGTTCAGCATCAAAAAGTTTTCTTTTTTAGCTCCACAAGCAATATATAAATTTGCACAAGCAATAGCAGCCGAGCCTGCTCCTGATACTACAATCTTAACTTCGTCTAGCTTTTTCCCTGCCAATTCGACTGCGTTTAATAAGGCAGCAGCCGAAATGATAGCTGTTCCGTGTTGATCGTCATGCATCACCGGAATATTCAATTCTTCAACCAACCTTTTTTCAATTTCAAAAGATTCCGGAGCTTTAATATCTTCGAGGTTTATTCCTCCAAAAGTAGGAGCGATGTTTTTAACTGTTTGAATAAATTCTTCGACATCTTTAGTATTTATCTCAATATCAAAAACATCAATCCCTGCAAATATTTTAAACAAAAGCCCTTTACCCTCCATTACCGGTTTAGAAGCTTCCGGACCGATATCTCCAAGTCCTAAAACTGCAGTTCCATTAGAGATAACCGCTACCAAATTTCCTTTTGAAGTGTATTTATATACGTTATTAATATCTTTTTCGATTTCCAAACAAGGTTCTGCTACTCCCGGAGAATAAGCCAAGGCTAAATCTCTTTGAGTTGCATATTTTTTGGTCGGAACAACTTCTATTTTTCCGGGTTTTGGTTTAGCGTGATATACAAGAGCCTGTAATCTTTTGGTATCCTTTTGCATAAAAATGGTATTTCAGTAAATACAAAGATAGTTTTTTGATACAAAAAACAAACAGCCCTTTAAAGTTAACATTTAAACTTTAAAGGGCTGTAAATTTACTTGTCTGATAATTAGTCTCTTGAAGAGCTAAAAACTCTCCAAGCCCAATATAATAAGTTAGCTAAGGCTCCAAGAGCTGCAACTAAATAGGTTCGGGCAGCCCATTTTAAGGCATCTTCAGCACCGGCATATTCTTGTTGAGATACCATATTTTTGTTTTTTAGCCAAGCTAAGGCTCTGTTACTAGCATCATATTCTACAGGGAGGGTTATAAAACTGAAAGCTGTCGCGATAGCCATAAATATTAAACCTGCTACAGCAACATAAAATCCTAAAGTTGCATTTCCGTCACCTGAAGCAACTCCTAAAATAAGTCCCCCTAAAACTAACCATTGTGACAGGCTAGAAGCCACTCCGATAACGGGAACCATTTTTGAACGCATTTGCAACCAACTATAGGCTGTTGCGTGCTGAACAGCGTGTCCTACTTCATGAGCTGCCACAGCAGCAGCAGCAGCATTTCTTTGGTTGTAAACGGCTTCGCTTAAATTTACGGTTCTGTCTATGGGATTATAGTGGTCAGTTAATCTTCCGGGAGTAGAAATAACTTTTACGTTATAAATTCCGTGATCTGCCAACATTTTTTCGGCAATTTCGGCTCCACTCATCCCGTTACGAAGCTGAAGTTTAGAATACTTGTCAAATTTACTTTTAAGTCTGGAGCTGACTAACCAGCTAAACAAAGCAATTGATCCGATAAGAATTAAATACAATCCGTCCATTTATGTTATATTGATTAAGGTTTTCTAAAGGTCAAATTTACTGTTTTTTATACCAAAAATTACGCCTGTTAGAAGAAATTTAACTTTATGTGAAATTTTGTCAGTAGTTTGTGACTATAAGTCTATTTTTCTTTTGAAAGTATTATGGTTCCTTTGAATCCTGTAGCGAGTTCCCATTGGTTGCTACTAATAAGGGTTCCTTGATCGTCATAAACCTGAAACTCAGCAGTGTTGGGACCGGATGTTCCTTGATTGAGAGCAATAATTTCTATTTTATTAAAGCCTATTTGCAGGTCAATAATTATGTGTTTATGAGAAGGTTCAAGAAGAATGTCTCTGGCAAGTACTTGTCCGTTCATAACAATTTGGACTCTGTCTCCGTCAAAGTAAATATGATCTCGGTACACCAGCTTTATATATTTAGATTCTGTTTTAAAATCCCCGAAGTATTGATTTCGTTTGAATTCTTCTAAGTTTCCTCTGTCTTCTTTCTGGAAATCTTTATTAATTTGTTTGGCAATCCCTTCGTTGGGGATTTGAAATTGAGGTTTTTCAAAGATGCTTTTTCCTTTAGTTTTAGAAAAAGAGGGTTTTTCTATATCTGTTGATTCAAAATCCGATAGGCTCGGAGTTTTTTCTTCAACCATAGGCTTGAGTTCAATTTCGTTTTCATTAGGTACGGGTTTAATATCAAGCGTAATGGTTTTGTTTGTCTCAAAAGGTTGAGCAAAACATCCGAGAGAAAATAATATTAATAAAAACAAACTGAAACGCATAGATTAGTTTTAGAAAGTAAAAATAGCAAAAAATATTCCATTTTTGTCAATTTAACTGTATAAGTAATGAAAGATTTGTTGTGGGTTTTGCCGGTATTGTTTTTTCGGAGAAAAGCAAAAAAATCGTGTCTCTAATTCTTAAATCTTAAAATAAAAATCTAACTTTGCGGTTCTATAAAAAATAAAAGAAATGCCACAAATATCGAACAAAGGCTTACAAATGCCTGAATCACCCATCAGAAAGTTAGTGCCTTTTGCAGAAAGTGCAAAAAAGAAAGGACATAAAGTATATCATTTGAATATCGGACAGCCCGATATTAAAACTCCTGAAATTGCTATTGAAGCAGTAAAGAATGCGGATATTAAAGTGTTGGAATATAGTCATTCCGAAGGATTTGAAAGCTATCGTAATAAGTTGGCTCAATCATACCAAAAGATAGGTTTACCTGTGGAGTCGCAGGATATTATAATAACTACAGGAGGTTCCGAGGCGTTGATGTTTGCGATGGGAAGTACGATGGATGCAGGAGACGAAATCATTATTCCTGAACCTTTTTATGCAAATTACAATGGTTTTTCGGTAGCTTCCGGTATTAAGGTAGTTCCGGTAATTTCAGGAATTGAAACAGGCTTTGCTTTACCACCAATTGAGGATTTTGAGAAATTAATCACTCCAAAAACAAAAGCAATTCTTATTTGTAATCCGGGTAATCCGACAGGATATTTATATTCTAAAGAAGAAATCGAAAAATTAGCAGAAATTGTTAAAAGGCATGATTTGTTCCTAATTGCAGATGAGGTGTACAGAGAGTTTATATATGATGAAGGGGTAGAACATTATTCTGTATTAAAAGTAAAAGGAATTGAACAGAATGCTATTATGATTGATTCGGTTTCTAAAAGATATAGTATGTGTGGAGCAAGAATAGGGTGTATTGTTTCTAAAAATAAAGAAGTAATACAAACTGCTTTGAAATTTGCTCAAGCTCGTTTGAGCCCACCGACTTATGAGCAAATAGCAAGTGAAGCGGCTCTTGATACTCCTCAATCGTATTTTGATGAAGTGATTGCCGAATATAAAGACCGTAGAGATACATTGATTTCTGAATTACAAAAAATTGAAGGGGTACAGGTAGCTACTCCAAAAGGAGCTTTTTATTGTATTGCTAAACTTCCTGTGGATAATGCAGATAAATTTGCACAATGGCTACTAGAAGAATTTGAATATAATAAAGAAACGGTTATGGTTGCACCTGCTTCAGGATTTTATTCTACTCCGGGAATAGGGCTTGATGAGGTTCGGATAGCTTACGTTTTGAAAAAAGAAGATTTGATAAGAGCCGTTGAAGTGCTTAAAGTTGCTTTGAAAAAGTATAACAGTTAGAATATAATTTTTTTAAGGAATAGAACGCGAATTCAGAGATAAGTTTTTTCTGAATTTGCGTTTTTTTACAAGAAAAAAACAGTACTAATTGCTAAGGCTATAGTAGCCAAGATAATACCTCTTGCCCACATATCTTTTCCTATTTTCAGTAAAAGGAAAAAGACTATCAGGTTCGGAATTGCTCCGAGAGTAATGAGTTTTCCGAGATTGTCTTGATTTTTTATAATTTCAACTCCTTGAATAAAGTCAAATTCGGTAAGTAATGTAACGTAAAGATAAGCTCCGATAAATGAAAGAGCCAAACCGAGTAAAAATCCGTAGAGCAGATGTATTTTTTTATTCATTGAAATTCCACGTGTTTAAGGTTTGTATAGCATGATGAGCAGTCAAATCAAATTGTACCGGTACAACCGAAACATATCCGTTAGCCAAAGCCCATTCGTCAGTGTCTTCTCCTTTGTCGTAATTGACAAACTCTCCGGTTAACCAATAATAATCCCTTCCGAAAGGAGTTTGTCTTTTATCAAAACGCTCTATCCACATAGCATGGGCTTGTCGGCAGATTTTGATTCCTTTAAACTCTTGTTTTTCAGGTTTAGGAAAATTGACGTTTAATACTACGCCTTTTGGTAAACCGTTTTGTAATACAGCAGTAATTATTTTTCGGATGAATACTTTAGTAGGTTCAAAGTCTGCATTCCAACTGAAATCGGCTAAAGAAAAACCAATTGCGGGAATTCCTTCTATTCCTGCTTCTACAGCAGCACTCATTGTACCGGAGTATATAACATTGATTGAAGAGTTTGAGCCGTGATTTACTCCGGATACACACAAATCAGGTTTTCGGTGTAAAATTTCGTGAACAGCCATTTTTACGCAATCTACAGGAGTGCCCGAACAACTGTATTCATTTTCATTTATTTTGTTGAGATAAAGCGTGTTGTTTACCGTGATGGCATGTCCTTTTCCGGATTGAGGACTGTCAGGAGCTACGATGAGCACATCACCTATTTCTTGTACTATAGATATAAGTGTTCTTATTCCCGGAGCAGTGATTCCGTCATCATTGGTAACTAATATTAAAGGCTTCTTCTCTAAACTCATTTTTTTAGTATTGAAGTATAAATAGATGTTTATATAATTTCTTCACAGAAACTATTTTTTAAAGAGATGTAAACAGGTTTTAGTGAAAACTAAAGTTGATAAAAACCGCTCGGGTTTTCATAGACTGAATATTGCCTGTCCATGGGCTATTCGGATTATTGTCAGGAATAAGTTCGTTTTGGAAACTGAAAGCTCCTCGGATAGATGGTGAAAAAATAAACCATTCTAAGAATATATCAATTCCGAAGCCTACTTCGTAGTTATAAGTCCATTTATTCATTCGGAAGCGTTGCTCATAATTGTCATCTTTAGCATCAAAATTGCTCGACAAGTTGAGAGAGGCAGATGCTCCACCTACTAAATAAGGACGTATATTTCCTGTACGTAAAGAAGAAAATTTCAACAACAAAGGAATGTGAATATAAGTCGATTTAACTTCTCTCAATCTGTCTCTCGGGTTTTCTAATCCGGGAAAGGTAAGGTTTCTTTGAGTATAATAAAGTCCGGGTTCTAAACGTAAATCTATATATTCGTGTAAACGTAAATTACCGATTAGCCCTACATTAAAACTTATCGGAGCCTCAACTAATATATCAGCTTCAGGGTTTTCTTTATAATCAAATTTAAAGTCATAACTATTAAAGCCTAAATAATATCCCCAATGTACTCGTTGTTTCTGGAAAGTTTCCATATTGATAATAGGATCTTTTCCGAAAAGATGGAATTGGGCTTGTATTTGCAAACCGAAACACAAAAGCAATAAGACAAATATTCTTTTCATTTTACTTTTTAGATGAAATGTAAATAGTAGCAGCACCAAACATTTGGGGCTTATCTTCCACCTCTATAAACCCAATTTTACGTAAAATATTGTTTAGTTCCTCTCCAAAAGGGAAATTTGATGCAGATTCCGACAAGTAACCATATGCTTTTTTGTCTTTTGAAAACAGTTTCCCAATCAGGGGAAGCAGAAAGTTACAGTATAATTTGTAACCTTGTTTAAAAGGAAACTTCGTAGGGACAGAAGTTTCTAAAATTACAAACGTTCCATTAGGTTTTAAAGTGCGATATATTTCAGAAAGCCCTTTTTCAAGCGTTTCAAAATTTCGAATTCCGTAGGCAACGGTAATCACATCAAAATAATTGTCTTCAAACGGAAGGTTTTCTGAGTCTGCTTGAATAAGGGTAATTCGGTCAGATAAATTTTTACTTTCTACTTTTTTCCTACCTACTTTCAACATTCCCTCAGAAATATCAATTCCGATGATTTCTTTAGCGCGAGTGTCAGATAACATAATGGCTAAATCGCCTGTTCCTGTTGCTACATCTAATATTTTTGACGGTTCTTTCTTTTGAATTAAAGAAACAATTTTCTTTTTCCATTTCATATCCGACCCCATAGAAATAACTTTGTTCAGGCTGTCATATCCGTCAGAAATATTGTCGAACATTTGTTTAACCTGTTGTTTTTTACCGAGATTCGAATCTTTGTATGGAGTAATATTTTTGGCCATTTTGTTTTAATCAGTTGGCAAAGATACTTATAAAATTGTTTTTTAGCTTACCCGATTAAAAAAAGAACTGTCTTAAAACTACTTGCATTTGTCTTTCTGTTGAGTTCATTTTCAGAATTGTGTTACAGAAAGTTGAAACAAAGTTCAACTTGACAAAAGTGAAGTCTTAAGACAGTTTCTTTTAAGAGAAATTTAGAAAATATTATTTTTTCTTTTTCGCACCTTCTTCTGCTTTTGCAGCTTCTTGAGCAGCTTTCATCGCAGCACGTGAAACTCTTACTTGAGCTACCACTGTATTGTCAGGGTGCATTAATGTATATTTATCTGATTTAAGCTCAGTGATATACAATTTGTTACCCATTTCAAGGTTTGTGATGTCTGCTTCTACAAAGTCAGGAAGGTTTTTAGGAAGCGCTTTTACTTTTAGTTTACGCATGTTCAAGTGTAACGTTCCTCCGGCCATTACTCCTTTTGAATTTCCAACAACTTTTACAGGAACTTCAATAGTTACTTCTTTGTTGTCGTTCAATTCATAAAAATCAACGTGTAGAATTCTGTCAGTTACCGGGTGGAACTGAATGTCTTGAAGAATTACGTTGTATTTTTTTGTGCCTAAATCAATTTCAACAGTGTGTGCATTCGGAGTATAAACCAAGTTTTTGAATGCTTTTTCTTCTGCTGAAAAATGCACTGGTTTGTCTCCTCCGTATAACACGCAAGGAACCAATCCAGCATTACGTAAGGCTTTAGTCGCAGCTTTGCCCACGCTTTCTCTTTCTTGTCCTTTGATTAAAATTGATTTCATTGTTTAAAAATTATAGTTATTAAATTATTTACATTAAAAATTTTCCGCTGATAGATTCGTTGTGTTGAACCTTTTTCATTACTTCAGCAAAAAGCGGAGCACAGCTCACAACTCTTATTTTTTCGGTTTGCTTTTTAAGCGGAATAGAATCCGTTACAATCAATTCTTTTAATTGTGACTTTTCAATTTTCTCATACGCATCTCCTGACAATATCGGGTGTGTACAAATTGCTCTTACACTCAAAGCCCCTCTTTCTATCATCAAATCAGCTGCTTTTGCTAGTGTTCCTCCTGTGTCAACCATATCGTCAACCAATACGACATTCCGCCCTGTCACATCACCGATGAGTTCCATAATTCCTACTTCGTTGGCTTTTTTGCGTTGTTTGTAGCAAATTACCACATCAGACCCCAAGAATTTTGAATATGCATACGCTCTTTTTGAACCTCCCATATCCGGTGATGCAATAGTTAGGTTTTCCAGATTCAAGCTTTGGATATATGGTAGAAAAATTGTTGAAGCAAACAAGTGATCAACCGGTTTTTCGAAAAATCCTTGAATTTGGTCAGCATGCAAATCCATTGTCATGATTCGGGTAGCTCCAGCTGCTTGAAGCAGGTTGGCAACCAATTTTGCCCCTATCGGAACTCTTGGTTTGTCTTTTCTGTCTTGTCTTGCCCAACCGAAATAAGGGATTACAGCTGTAATGTGTCTTGCTGAAGCTCTTTTTGCTGCATCAATCATTAGCAAAAGCTCCATCAAATTATCCGAATTCGGAAACGTAGAGCAAACAATAAAAACTCTTAACCCTCTGATTGATTCTTCAAAAGAAGGCTGAAACTCTCCGTCACTAAATTTTGAGAACGTAACTTTTCCTAGTGGAACTCCATAGCTTTCCGCTATCTTTTCCGCTAAATACACACTTTGTGTACAAGCAAAAACCTTTGCTTCTGGTTCAAAGTTTGACATTGTCAATTTATTGTTTAGTAGTTAGTTAGTGTTGTCGTTTTTTAAACGAGGTGCAAATTTATGAATTTTATCGGACACCGAAAGAAAAAACAGAAAAATATTTTTGCAGAAAAGGTTTTTTGTTTTTACATTTGCACTCCATTCTGAAAAGAATTTTGCCTGAGTGGCGGAATTGGTAGACGCGCACGACTCAAACTCGTGTTCTTCGGAGTGCGGGTTCGATTCCCGCCTCAGGTACAAAAACCCTTGTAATTTTCAAATTACAGGGGTTTTGTGTTTTATGTGAAAAATCTTACATTTCGGAAAACGTAAAAAAATATTTTAGTAACTAACCAATAGGATTTAAAAATCAGTCTTCTGGTTTAGTGGTTGTTAATCCTACAGAAGAGAATTTTTCAGGGTTAAATTTTTGGTGATGTAATAAAGAAGGAAGGAAAAAAGTGACCCGACTGGGGCTCGAACCCAGGACCCCAACATTAAAAGTGTTGTGCTCTACCGACTGAGCTATCGAGTCAAAATTTTTATTAAGGAGCGAAAAAGAAGTGACCCGACTGGGGCTCGAACCCAGGACCCCAACATTAAAAGTGTTGTG
>CAZVQI010000011.1:0-27861 GCA_964629155.1 uncultured Flavobacterium sp. | reverse complement strand
TATATAAATTCTTCATAGCAATATATTAGTGCTTGTCAACTACTTTAATTTCTACTGCTCCTGTTTGCTCAAAAAACTCAATCATTTTTTGCTCATCTCCGTGAACGGCAACTTCCATCAAAAAGTGGTCGTCTGTAGTTCTCGGGTCAGGATTTTCTGCTTTTTTACCAACCCACAATTTACTTCTTAGGTAAAAAGTGTGTACCATAAGGTGAGCTGCAAAAAATACAGTCATCTCAAACATAATAGGCACAAAAGCAGGCATATTTTGAATAAAGCTGAAACTTGGTTTACCCCCGATGTCTTGAGGCCAATTTTCAATCATAACATAATTTAGCAACCATGTTGCAAATGAAAGTCCAATAATACCATATATAAAGGCACAAATAGCAATTCTTGTTGGTGCGAGCCCCATGGCTTTGTCCAATCCGTGAACCGGAAAAGGCGTATAAATTTCCTCAATATGATGATGTGCAGCACGCGTTGCTTTAACAGCGTCCATCAGAACATCGTCATCGTTGTATAGTACGTGAATAACTTTATCGCTCATCTTTATTAATGATTATGTGAATGATCTCCTTTTTCTTCTCTTTCTCTTTTGTAATTATCTCCTGATGATTTCAAGATAGTTTTAACCTCTGCTTGTGCAATTACAGGGAAACTACGAGAATATAGCAGGAATAGTACAAAGAAGAATCCGATTGTACCGATATAAATTCCGATATCTACAAAAGTAGGTTGGAACATAGTCCAAGATGATGGTAGATAATCTCTGTGAAGTGAGGTTACAATGATTACAAAACGCTCAAACCACATTCCTATATTTACGACAATCGAAATAATGAACGAAGCCATAATACTTGTTCTGATTTTCTTAAACCACATTACTTGTGGAGAGAACACGTTACAAGTCATCATTAACCAGTAAGCCCACCAATAAGGACCTGTAGCACGGTTCAAGAATGCATATTGTTCATATTCTACTCCCGAATACCAAGCAATAAACAACTCAGTGATATATGCTACCCCTACTATAGAACCTGTAATCATGATAATCATGTTCATAAGTTCAATATGCTGGATAGTAATGTAATCTTCCAAGTTGCAAACTTTCCTCATAATGATAAGAAGGGTGTTTACCATCGCGAATCCTGAGAATACCGCTCCTGCAACGAAGTAAGGAGGGAAGATGGTAGTATGCCAACCCGGAATTACTGAAGTAGCAAAGTCGAAAGATACGATAGTATGTACAGATAGTACAAGCGGAGTTGCCAACCCGGCTAAAACCAGTGATACTTCTTCAAAACGTTGCCAATCTTTTACTCTACCACTCCACCCGAATGAAAGAATAGAATATATTTTTTTGTTAAAAGGTGTAATAGCTCTATCTCTAATCATTGCGAAGTCAGGTAAAAGTCCTGTCCACCAGAACACTAAGGATACTGAAAGATAGGTTGAAATCGCAAATACGTCCCAAAGTAGAGGAGAGTTAAAGTTTACCCACAAAGAACCGAATTGATTCGGTACAGGAAGTACCCAATAGCCCAGCCAAGGACGTCCCATATGGATAATAGGGAAAAGACCGGCCTGAACAACAGAGAAGATTGTCATCGCCTCAGCAGAACGGTTTACAGCCATTCTCCATTTTTGGCGGAACAACAAAAGTACTGCAGAGATAAGTGTTCCGGCGTGTCCGATACCAACCCACCATACGAAGTTGGTGATATCCCAAGCCCAACCGACCGTTTTATTTAATCCCCATGTTCCGATTCCGGTAGAGATTGTATATGCCATAGAACCAACTCCCCACAAAAAGGCAGCTAATGCTATTAAAAATACAGTCCACCATTGTTTGTTTGCTTTGCCTTCTACCGGACGTGCGACATCCACCGTAACGTCATGATAGGTTTTATTTCCTAAAACTAAAGGCTTTCTAATGGGTGCTTCGTAATGAGACATAATCCTTTACTTTATCTTTTTTAATTATTGTTCAATTAAACGTTTCTTACTTTTACCTGATAGAATACATTCGGTCTTGTTCCTACATGTTCCAATAAGTGGTACATTCTTTCGCTTTCTGCTAATTTTGAAACTTGACTTGTTTTATCATTTACATCTCCGAAAACCATAGCCCCACTAGTACAAGCAGCAGAACAAGCAACAGCATTATGGAACTCTTCACTTTCTACTGTTCTACCTTCACGCTTAGCTTTCAAAATAACAGCTTGTGTAGCTTGGATACAGAAAGAACATTTTTCCATAACTCCACGAGAACGAACTACCACATCAGGATTTAGAACCATACGTCCTAAATCATCATTCATATGGTAATCAAATTCGGAGTTTTTACTGTATAAGAACCAGTTGAAGCGTCTTACTTTATAAGGACAGTTATTTGCACAGTAACGAGTTCCTACACAACGGTTATAAGCCATATGATTCTGTCCTTGTCTTCCGTGTGATGTTGCGGCTACCGGACAAACCGTCTCGCAAGGAGCGTGATTACAGTGCTGACACATTACCGGTTGGAAAGCAACTTGAGGATTATCAGAAGGATGTTCCATTTGTCCGAAACCTCCAAGAGTACCGTTATCTCCGAACAGACCACTTAATCCTTCTTTTTTGTTTACATCTTCTGCGAAAGTTTCTTCAGAAGAGTAATATCTGTCAATACGTAACCAGTGCATATCACGTGAACGTCTCACTTCAGATTTTCCTACTACAGGAACATTGTTTTCGGCATGACAAGCAATCACACAAGCTCCACAGCCTGTACAAGCATTTAAGTCAATGGATAATTTGAAGTGATGTCCGATGCTTCTGTCAAATGACTCCCAAATATCAACTTTAGATGTTGGAGTTGCTTGGTGATCTAAAGACACCATTGGAACAGGATTCCATACCGAAGAATCTTCATTATTGAAAACATCTAAAGTAGTTTCTTTAACTATATCACCTCTACCCATTAGAGTTCTGTGTAATTGTACACATGCAAACTCATGCCATTTATTATTTTCTTTAGAAACAGAAGCCCTTTGTGTATTTTTAAAGTCTTTGTATAGAGTATAAGCATTAACTCCTACTTGCATTTCAGACTTCAAACCTTCTTTTCTTCCGTATCCTAATGAAAGACCAATGGTTCCTTGAGCCTGTCCCGGCTGGATAATTACAGGGATGTTTTCAAGTTTTGTTCCGTTTACTTCAATGGTGATGTAGTTTCCGTCTAATCCACCGTTAGCAACATTTCTATTTTTAACGCCTAAATTTTCAGCATCAATTCGGTTCATGGTAGCATAGTTATCCCATGATACACGAGTAATCGGATCAGGGAACTCCTGTAACCAAGGGTTGTTGGCTTGTTGACCATCTCCCATACCAACCTTAGTATAAAGGATAACGTCAAAATCTCCTGATTGAGCTGATTGTTTTAATAATGCGTTAACTGCTTCTGTTGCGTCAGTAACACTTCCTTGATTAGCAGAAGTGTTTTCTTTAACAAAGAATCCGTCATGAACTGCTTGATTCCAAGTTTTACCTTCAAGAATTGAAGTTGTCCAGAAGTTTTTCAGATAGTCATAATATGAAGTATCATTATCTGTCCAAGAAAGTAAAGCATCTTGAAGTTGTTTAGAGTCAAACAACGGACGGATAGTAGGCTGCATTACACTGTAATGTCCTTTTGTGATATTTACATCTCCCCAAGATTCTAAGTAGTGAGGAAGTGCCACAGCTATATTAGAAACTTTTACGGTTTCGTCTTCTTTTAAAGAGAAAGTAACAGAAGTTTTTACATTTTTGAGTGCTTCGGCAAATTCAGCCCCATTAGGAAGTGAATATACAGGATTCACCCCACTCATAATGATAGTATGAACTTGTCCTGCTTTTAGGTCTGCTATTAATTGAGCAACAGCTTTAGCATCTCCTTTTCTGATTTGTCTTGTTGTATTTGAATCGAACGCTTCACTTCCTAAAGCTTGGTTAATAGCAATAGCTAAGATTTGAGCATTTTTATCGTCTAATCCGGTAACAAAAACACCTTTGCTTCCTGCCTTTTTAAGCTCGTTAGCAGCATTTATTACTTGCTCTTCTTTTTCAAGTCCTGAAACAGAAACAGCATTTCCGGTAATTATTCCATATATTTTTACTAAAGCTAATTTTTGTTGAGCTACATTCATTGCATAACGTCTGTCTGCATTAGCTCCTGAAAGGCTCATATAAGCTTCGAACTGGATGTGCTTTGACATTTTTCCGTTAGTAGGAATACGTTTTTTAGCATATCCGCTGTCATATCCTCCACCTTGCCAGTCTCCAAGGAAATCAGCTCCTACAGAAACGATTACATCTGCTTTAGAGAAGTCATATTCTGCTAAGGCTCTTTCTCCGAATACTTCTTCAAAAGCGTCTAAGGCTTCTGAACAAGAAACAGCATCATAAACTACATGTTTAGCGGTAGGGTATTTACCTATAAACTCATTTATTAATTTATCTGTAGACGGGCTAGCTAGAGTTCCAGTCAAAAGAACAATCTGTCCTCCTGTAGCTTGAGCATCTGCTAAAGAACTTTTTACTTTAGCATCAACTTCTTCCCAAGAAGCATCTTTTCCGTCAATTTTTGCATTTTTAAGACGAAGACTATCATACATAGATAAAACCGAAGCATGAACACGAGCATTAGCGCTCATTCTTGCTCCCGGCAAATTGTTGTTCTCTATTTTGATAGGACGACCTTCTCTTGTTTTAACAAGGATGTTTGCGAAATCAAATCCGTCAGCCATTGTTGTAGCGTAGTAGTCTGCTACTCCCGGAACAATTTCTTCCGGCTGTACTACGTAAGGGATTGACTTAACAACCGGTCCTTCGCATGCTGCTAATGAAGCTGCAGCTGTGCTGAAACCAACATATTTCAAGAAATCACGTCTTGTTGTAGCGGATGAAGAAAGTGTTTTTTCATCACCTAAGAATTCATCTGTAGGAATTTCTTCAACAAATTCGTTATTTCTAAGCGTCTCAACAATAGAGCTATTTTCGTTCAGCTCCTCAACACTTTTCCAGTATTTTTTGTTTGATGACATATTGTAAGATAATTTAAGGCTTGATTAGTAATGACATTTTCCACACTCTAAACCTCCCATTTGAGCAACAGTCAGTTTATCCACTCCGTATTTGGTAGCAAGTTCAGCGTGAATTTTTTCGTAATATTCGTTTCCTTCAACTTTGATGTTGGTTGTTCTGTGACAATCCACACACCAACCCATAGAAAGCGTGGCGTGTTGCTCTAATACTTCCATCGTTTGGACTTCTCCGTGGCAAGTCTGACATTCTAAACCTGCAACTGAAACGTGTTGTGAGTGATTGAAATAAACAAAATCAGGAAGATTGTGAATACGAACCCATTTAACAGGTTTAGGTTCTTTAGAATAAGTACGAGTAGCAGGATCCCAACCTACTGCATCATATAATTTTTGAATTTGAGCAGTATAGAATTCTTTGGTGTATCCGTTCGCTAAATCTTCTTCTCCGTTGTAATCAGAAATATTTTCGTGGCAGTTCATACACACGTTAAGCGAAGGTATTCCTGCCGTTTTACTCGTTCTTGCAGAAGAGTGACAATATTTACAATCAATTTGATTGTCTCCGGCATGGATTTTATGAGAATAATGAATCGGTTGGATTGGTTGATATCCTTTATCAATACCGATTTGCATCATATAGCCGTATCCTAAGTAAGCTCCGGCAAGAAGTAAGAAGATTACTGAAACTAAAACAAGGAATTGGTTCTTAACAAAAGCTTGCCATAAATTTCCTTTTGGCTCTGTTAATTCTACTCCTTTAGCTTGTGCAATTTGTTTTAACCCTTTGTTTACCATATAAAGCATGGTGATCAAAACCAAAAGGATTAGAATTAAAGCCCCTAAAACTAAAGTGTTTGTAGAGTCTCCTCCAGTTCCTTTTGCAGCAGTGCCGCCAGTTGTTGCCACTACAGTAGGTTCAGCTTTAGGTTCAGCAGTATAAGCTAAAATGTTGTCGATGTCAGCATCTGATAACTGAGGGAAGGCAGTCATTACAGAACCTTTATACTCATCAAAAATTTTAACCGCATAAGCATCTCCGGATTTTATTACCTCCGAACTGTTGCGAATCCACTTGTGCAACCATTCGTTGTCAAGTCTTTCGGTTACGCCTCTAAGCGCAGGTCCTGTCATTTTTTTGTCTAAGTGGTGACATGCAGCACAATGGGTGTTAAATAAAGCTTTTCCTGCTGCCGGATCTCCTTGTGCAAATACATCTGCTGATGAACTGAACACAAAAAATAAACTCAATAAGAAAATTCTAAATACAGAACTGTGGTTCTCTAATTTTTTCATGTCTAAAAACGATTATCGTTTGTATTTGGCATACTTTTTTCTACAATAAACTCCGAGTAATAGCAAGTTTACCCTTTTTAGAAAATTTTCACAAAAATACGACTTAAACCCTATTCTCAAAGCCCAAATATATCTTATTAGGTTAATTTATATTGGTTCTAAATAAGATGGTTGAGTTGTATTTAATTTTTAAGTAGTACATTTGCCTAAAATATAATTTGTTATGAGATTTTTGAGCTTGAAAACTTTGTTATTTATAATGTTTCTAATTGTGCTAAATAGTAATAATTTAGTTGCACAAGTTAATGTTGAACAAGACCTTAAATTTGAACAATTACTTGACGAAAAGAGAAAGATTAACTCTTCTATTACAGCCACTGATAAGTATAAAATTCAGATTTTTTATGGGGATAGTCATAATGCTCGAAAAGTGTTACATGAATTCAAGCAAAACTTTCCTAATATAGACGGAACTATATTGTTCAGTTCTCCAAATTATAAGGTTCAGGTGGGTAATTTTAAGACGAAAATTGAAGCGGACAGACATCGTTTAGAAATCCTGAAAAAATATCCTGACGCTCTTGTAGTAAAACCTTCAAGATAGTTATGTCAGAGCAGCTTTTCTGACACTCTGTCTGAAGCTATTTTTGAAGCCAAAAAAGCTAAAATCATTATAGTCAGCAGAACAATAATGATGTTTTGAAAAGTAAATTTTACCGGATAGGCAAGGGTAGGGCTTATCATCCAAAATCCATACTGTTGTTGTAGTAATACTACAATAATACCCAAAACAAGACCTGATATACATCCAAAAAAGCTCAAGAGAAGTCCTTGGTATAAGAAGATTTTGCGTAAATCTTTAACTTGTAATCCGAGACTATAAAGTGTTTTTAGATTTTGTTTTTTATCCCAAATCATCATGATTATAGTGCCTATCAAGGTAAAGAGGGTGATAATAATCACTAATGTGATAATCAGATACACAACCAGATTTTCGGTATTGTGCATTTTATGAAGAGTATCGTTAAGCTCCATGCGGTTTTTGATACTTATATCTTTTCCAAAAATATTAATGAGTTCTGCTTTAATTTTATTTTCAGAAGCTCCTTTTTTGAGTTTAAACTCAATTCCGGATACTTTGTTTTCATCCAATTGTAATAAGTGTTGTGCTAAAGGAAGTCCTGTGTAAACATAACGAGAGTCTATGTCTTCATCGCTAAAAGAGTAAATTCCCAAAGGACGAACGGTAACTTTACTGAAATCGTCTTGAGATAAGCTTCCTTTTCCGGCTTTTGGCACAACTATCTGTAGAGTACTTTCGTAATCAAAAATTCCGATGGAGAGTTTTTGAGCAATGACATATCCTACAACAGCCTGATTTGCTTCAGGAACCCATTCTCCCATATAGATAAAGTCTTCAACGGGATTTACGAATTCAAAATTTTCGTCAACTCCCTTTATATAAGCAATTTGTTCTTTTGAATCGTATCGAAGTAAGACTCTCTCTTCCAAAAAGGTGCTGTAATACTCAATTCCTTCGATTGTTTTGAGTTTTTGTTCTTTTTCAGGAGTAAAATCAAAAGTTTTCCCTACTGTGGTGACTAATTTTAGATCAGGGTCAAATCCGTTAATGAATTGAAAAGTATATTCACGAAGTCCGCTAAAAGCCGAAAGCACTACGAACATTACCAAAGCTCCGATAAAAATTCCAACAGCTGTAATACCCGTAATAAAGTTAATAGCAGAAGACTTGCTTCTGCTAAAAACATATCTTTTGGCTATATAAAAAGGAACCTTCAAATTCTATTTAAGAATTAAGCAATCGTTTATTTAACCGAATATCTATAATAAAGCTTTTTTATCTTTATAATTTAATTTTTAAGAGTGATTTGTTTAGGACTTTCTACCAAATCATCCAAAATATTTAAAGCTTCTTCTACATAAATGTCTTTAGAAAGATTCTTGTGCCATCTTTCGCGTTTTTTAGCTAAAATAGAATCATTTTTCATTTGTTCTATTTCATAAGGTAATGAGTTGAACACTAAATTGTTTGTGTATTCTTTTAGTTTGTTAAACTCTTTGCGTTTCAAACTTGCTTGTTCTTCTTTTTCAACGAATTTGCTATATTGAAGGTTGTAATTATTTTCTTTTCTCTGCTCAGCTATCCATTTTGCATTTTCATCAATCAGCTTGAAATGTTCATTTTGAGCAACTCTTTCTCTACTTTTGGCAATAACATCTTTAAATACACCTGAGGGTGCCACAGGTTTGTAATTAGCCGGAGTTATTTCGTCCCAAGACATAGCTGTTTTTAAATCTTTTTCGCCCATATCAATATAGGAGTATCTGTCCGGTAGTATAACATCGCTTTTTACTCCTTCTAATTGAGTTGAACCTCCACTTATTCGATAAAATTTTTGTCTTGTAATTTTGATGGCTCCGAAATCAACATCTGTACTTCTTATGATAGGCAAGTCATTAAGTCCGATAAAGTTCTGAACTGTTCCTTTTCCGTAAGTTTGTTTACTTCCGATCACAATTCCTCTGTTGTAATCTTGCATGGCTGCAGCAAAGATTTCAGAGGCAGAAGCGGAGAAGTTATTTACCATGATTACTAAAGGACCATCCCATTGAACATTAGGGTCGCGGTCTTGATGAACATCTATTTTTCCTTCAATTATACTTCCGTCTCTTCTTCTTTCAATACTGTTTTTTACTTGAACAATAGGGCCTTTTTCAATAAATAATCCCGATATTTCTATCACTGTTTGTAATGAGCCTCCTCCATTATCTCTTAAATCCATAATAAGCCCTTGGATGTTTTCTTTTTTCAGGCGCTCTATCTCTAAAGCTACATCTTTGGCAGCTGTTCTTGTTTTACGGTCTTTAATATCAAAGTAGAATTTAGGTAAGTAAATAATTCCGTATTTGCGTCCGTTTTTTTCAACAGTAGTAGAACGAGCATAAGTTTCTTCAATTTCAACCACATCACGAGTAATCGAAATATCTACAATAGAACCATCAACTTTTTTAACGGTAAGCGTAACTTTTGAGCCTTTTTTCCCTTTGATGAGTTTTACTACACTATCCAATCTCATTCCGGTAATGTCGATAGGCTCTTCGTTTTCTTGACCTACTTTCATGATTAAATCGCCCGCCTCTAACTTACCTTCTCTCCATGCAGGTCCTCCGGAAATGAGTTCAGAAACCTCAATTAGGTCACCTTTTTTCATCAGTCTGGCTCCAATACCCTCGAATTTTCCGGACATACTTACATCGAATTTTTCTTTGTCTTCCGGAGCTAAATAATTGGTATGAGGGTCAGCCTGTTCGGTAATGGCATTTATGTAAATAGAAAACCATTCGTCACGAGTCATTTCTTCCAAAAAGCCGAAATATTCATTAAATATTTTCAATTCGGATTCACGGGTTTCCTTTTCAAGAGTTTCAAATGATTTGATTTCAGCAGGCTCTTTCTTTTTTACATTTTTTTCGTCTGAATCGTCATCATCACTATCACTGACATCTAAGTCTTTTTGTTGTTTTTCTTTGTCATAAATCTTAGATAAAATAGCCAGTTTTATTTGTTTTCTCCATTTATCAGCAAGAGCTTTTTTATCTTTTTCGTAGGAATGGTTTTCAAAATCTAAATTAAACTCTTCGTTTTTATTAAAGTCGAACGGTTTATTCAAAGCATCCGTATAATAATTTTTAGCTTCTTTCATGCGTTCAACCAGTCTGTTGTAAGTAAGCTCAAAAAATGTGATGTCTCTGTTTAGAAGGTGGTCATCTAATAACGTTTCGTATTTTGAAAACTCATCAATGTCCGCTTGTATAAAAAAACGTTTATTCGGGTCAATAGCTTCTAAATAACTTGCGTATAATCCTTTTGAAAATTCATCATCAATTTTGAAGTGATTATAATGACCTTTATCCAGTGCATATAAAACTAACTCTAAAAGTATTTTTTCTTTATCGTTGTTTGTGTCAATTTTTTCGGTTTTAGGCATAAAACCCCATAGTGCTACAGCAAAAATTCCTATTAGCACTAATGCTTTATAATTTCTTTTCATAAATGACAGTATAAGGTTCATTAAACTTTTTACTAAGTTAGATAAAAACCATACCAAGAAATTCACTCCCCGATATAATTTTTTGTTAAAGATACAAAAATACGGCTAAAAAGAAGTTTTTCAAAGAATCAGATGAACAAAAAGCAGTGATTTTAAAATCTAAAAAACGGGCTTTTATAAATAAACCATATTCCGAAAATTCTTAAAATCTAAATTTGTACTTTTGCAAGTAATAACTATTAAACCACAACTAATTTTATGAAAGTAGCTGTAATAATGGGAAGTAAAAGCGATTTGCCGATTATGCAAGACGCTATTGATATTTTAAAACTCTTCCAAATTGAAGTAGAGGTAGATATTGTTTCTGCCCACCGAACGCCTGAAAAACTATTTGATTTTGCGACTACTGCTCATAAAAGAGGAGTAAATGTGATTATTGCAGGAGCAGGAGGAGCGGCGCATTTGCCCGGAATGGTGGCTTCTATGAGTCCGTTGCCTGTAATTGGAGTTCCGGTTAAGTCAAGCAATTCGATTGACGGGTGGGATTCCGTTTTGTCAATTCTACAAATGCCGGGAGGAGTTCCTGTTGCTACAGTTGCTTTGAATGGTTCAAAAAATGCGGGGATTTTGGCAGCCCAAATTTTAGGTGCTACAAATAAAGATATTTTGGACAGAATAACCACTTACAAAGAAACTTTACGGGATATGGTGCTAAAAGCATCAGAGGATTTGAAAAAATCATAAAAACCCAAATAAAACAACACATCAAAAATGTATAAGTCAATAATTCGTCCGATATTATTTTTATTTGATCCCGAAAAAGTTCATCATTTTACCTTTTCTGTTTTACGGATTGCTAACAAGATTCCTGTTGTTTCAAATATTATAAGGAGTTGTTATGTGATTGAAGACAAGCGATTGGAGAGAGAAGTTTTTGGACTAAAATTTAAAAATCCTGTAGGGTTAGCAGCCGGGTTTGACAAAGATGCTAAACTGTATCAAGAGCTTTCTAATTTTGGTTTCGGGTTTATAGAAATTGGGACACTTACTCCGAAACCACAAGACGGAAATCCTAAAAAACGTCTGTTTCGACTTAAAGAAGACAGTGGAATTATAAATCGCATGGGTTTCAATAACGGGGGAGTTTTTGAAGCTGTTGAACGACTCAAAAAGAACAAAAATGTACTTATCGGAGGAAATATTGGCAAAAATAAGGTAACCCCTAATGAAGAAGCAATTTCGGATTATGAAATTTGTTTTGAAGCCTTGTATGATGCGGTGGATTATTTTGTAGTGAACGTAAGTAGTCCAAATACACCTAATCTTAGAGCTTTACAAGATAAAGAACCTCTTACTAAATTACTGCAAACCTTACAGAATAAAAATCAAGCCAAATCTCAACCTAAGCCTATTCTATTGAAAATTGCTCCGGACTTAACAAACGAACAATTGTTAGATATTATTGACATAGTAAAAACAACCCATATTGCGGGAGTAATTGCAACAAATACTACTATTGCCCGAGAGAACTTGAGGTCAGAAAATCAAAAAGAAACAGGAGGATTAAGTGGTAAACCGTTAACAGCACGTTCGACAGAAGTTATTCGCTTTTTATCTGAAAAAAGTAATAAAGCTTTTCCGATTATAGGAGTAGGAGGAATTCATTCTCCTGAGGATGCCCTGGAAAAGTTAGAAGCAGGAGCAAGTTTGATTCAGCTTTATACCGGATTTATCTATGAAGGTCCTCAGTTAATAAAACGAATAAATAAAAGACTATTGTCTTAACTCTAAACTTTTGTTCTCAAGCTAATAATATTTTGCAGAACTTCCTCTGCAAAATATTATTAGTTGTAATGTAAGATTTTTAACGGATGATTATTTTTTGCACTTCAGATGTTGCTCCGTTATTTATTTTTACAAAATAAACTCCGCTAAGAACATGATTTAAATTTATATTTTGAGATGATTTTTCTGCAGAAGAATAAGTTTGCTCAAATATTTTTCTGCCCTTTATATCAAATACAGAAATGTTGACTTTTTCCGAAATGTTGGAGCCGAACTCTACCGTAAAGTTTCCATTGTTAGGGTTTGGATAAATTTTTGTGCTTAATTTATTAAAGTTATCTGTACTTGAAGTAGCAAAACATCCTAAGTCTAATCCCCAAGAAACCAAAGTTCCACTATCGCTGTTGTAATAATCGGTAACGATTAATTTCCATTCCCCTTCGGCAGGTAATCCGTCAAGCACAGATAAATCTCCGAAAGGACTAAATATTCCCGCAGTTGGGTTTGCGCAAACAATGTCAGGTGCTCCTTGTTCAAAAGTTACATTAATAGCATCTTCACCGTCACAATTTCTGTTCCAAAGAACCACTTGTGTTCCGTTAGGGTGTTCTAAAATAATCACCAAGTCTTGTATGTAAGTGTGGTTGATATTTACAACGGCTTTGATGTTTTCAATAGTAATATTGTCTGTAATATTTAACGTTGAAACTAAAGGAGTTCCGGGAATATTGACTCCTGCACCGTCAGGAATTGAAGCTGATGTAGAATTAGTAAAAATCTTACAATCTCCAATAGAAAAAGTAGCAGCGTTTACAGCATAAAAAATATTTCCGACAGCTTCAATCATTATTCTTGCATTTGCTGTACCGATGTTCGGCACGATGATTTCTTCTGAACCGTCATTAGGAGTATTAGCTGCCAAAACATAATCAAAGCTTGCACCTCCGTTGTCTGAAAGTAAAATATTCACCATAGAGGTGTTTACCGGAGAATTTGTGGTGCCTGCTACATCCCAAGTAACAGTTTGCTGTGAGCCTGACTCCCAATTGACATTAGTGTTTTGCGAAGTAACTACAAAAGGTCCTATATTTGAAGAAGTAGTTACTATAGTGTTAGCAACTGCGTATTGTCCTCCGTTTACATTATTGTCTCTTACGGTAAGAGCAAAATTCATTACCCTTCCGACAGTTGGAATAACTTCCCATGTAGGAAATAAATTACCTTGTAATACATGCGATAAAGCAGGCATATATCGGTTAGGAGATTCCGAAGGGAATAAAGATCTGAAGTTTGGACCTACAGTATTGGTTGGTAAAGGAGGTTGAGTAGAGCTTTGCTGATTAGTTTGTTCCCAACAATAAGTTAGCTCATCTCCATCAATATCTGAGCCGTTTCCTTTTAAAACAAAAGCAGTCCCTTTCGGGATTGTGTAATTCGAGATAGGAGTAATAGTTGGTTTAGAGTTTCCGGTATTTGTGTTTTCTGAACAGTTACCCCAGCTTAAAACAAAGTTAGTCATTTCACTCAAACTTACAGTATGGAAATAAGCATCAGAGTTGTTTTGGATGTTAGGAGGGCATATTCCTGCATATCCCATTATGGTAGAACCACTTCCCGGTTCCACAGAGGTGTTGTCGTTTACATTCCAATTACAACTATTGTTAAAGGTATGATTGGCCCCAAATTGATGTCCCATTTCATGAGAAACATAATCCACATCAAAAGGGTCCCCAACCGGACTTGTAAGACCCGTGGCTCCTCTTGCTTTATAGTTAGACCAACAAGGAGAGTAAAGTTGAGCTAATCCTCCTCCCTGTGTGCCCACAGTATGTCCGATATCATAATTAGGGTCTCCGATATAAGCATCAATAACCATCTGACTTTGGTCAATAAGCTGACCTACATCATTATTGTCAAAATTATCTGAATTAATAAAAATTATATCTTCATTATTTGCAACAAGTTCCATAGTTACAGATAAGTCCCTTTCATAAATACCGTTTACACGGGTCATTGTAACATTCATTGCTGCCAGTACGGCTGCTTTTTTCTGTTCTAAAGTCCCTGTGTTTAAACCGGCTGCATTTACGTGAAAAGCAGCATACTCGACGGTACATGCCAAAGCTAATCGATATTTTCTTAAAAAGCCGTTCACCATTTCTTTGTGTGAACTTGGAGGGGCAAATTGTTTGCCTTGAGGTAGTTCTGCTCCAACAGATTCTGTCAGACACTCAAAGTTTTTGTCAGATATGGCGTTTTTCTTAAAATATACAATATAATTGCTTAGGTCTTTAGTATAAGGGTCTATATAAGTAGCACCTGTTTTTCCTGAAAGAATCATTCCGTGAAATCCGAAAATAGTAGTGCTGAATCGTATAGTTGCAGTTTTGTCATCAAGACCTTCACCTACGTAAGATTTTATGTTTGGATGCTTTTTGCTTAAATCTTCATGTATGATAGGAGCTTCATATATCCTGAATTTTTGTAATTGTCCGTCAGCATTCGGAAACGAGATAATTAAATCAGATTTTATTCCCGAGTTTCGCAATACCGCTGTATTTAGAGATGTTTTTAATCCTTCTAAATCCAAATGAAAAACCTCATAACGCAATACTCTCGAACCTCGTTCTAATTTTTCAGATTCAGATATGCGGTTGTAGTCTGCTTTAGCCCAAAAAATATCTTGTGAATATCCGACGATACTAAGTAATACTGTGATAAATACAATAATTGTTCTTTTCATTTTTCATATAATTATGAGTTTCCAAATATATGCTTTTTTGCAAAAACAGCAATTAAAATAAAATCTCATTCAGAAAAATAAGTATATTTGAGGGTTAATTTTTAGAATCATGAATAATATAAAGGACTACGTTAATTCAAACAAAGATCGTTTTATTTCGGAATTAATTGAGCTTTTGAAAATTCCGTCAGTGAGTGCTGATTCGGCTTATTCACAAGATGTGATAAATACTGCTGAGGCGGTTAAGTTAAGCCTCGAAAAAGCAGGTTGCGATATAGTAGAACTATGTGAAACACCGGGTTATCCGATTGTATATGGAGAAAAAATTATAGATAAAAACTTACCAACAGTTTTAGTTTACGGGCATTATGATGTTCAACCACCTGATCCGATGGATTTGTGGGATTCTCCTCCTTTTGATCCGGTTGTCAAAGTTACTCCAATTCATCCGGAGGGAGCAATTTTTGCACGTGGAGCATGTGATGATAAAGGACAGATGTATATGCACGTAAAGGCTTTTGAATATATGATTCAAAGCAACAATTTACCTTGTAACGTAAAATTTATGATTGAAGGAGAAGAAGAGGTCGGTTCTTCTTCATTATCATGGTTTGTAAAGCGAAATCAAGAAAAACTGAAAAATGACGTAATTCTGATTTCTGATACAGGAATGATATCAAATTCACAACCTTCGATTACTACAGGGCTTCGAGGATTAAGTTATGTAGAAGTAGAAGTTACAGGACCAAATCGAGATTTACACTCCGGATTATACGGAGGAGCTGTAGCTAATCCGATAAATATTTTGGCTAAAATGATTGCTTCGCTTCACGATGAAAATAACCGAATTACTATTCCCGGATTTTATGACAAAGTAGAAGAGCTTTCTGCGGAAGAGAGAGCAGAAATGGCTAAAGCTCCTTTCTCATTAGAAAATTATAAAAAAGCTCTTGATATAGAAGATGTGTATGGAGAAACAGGATATACCACTAACGAAAGAAATTCTATTCGCCCAACATTAGATGTAAACGGAATTTGGGGAGGCTATACCGGAGAAGGTGCCAAAACGGTTATTGCAAGCAAGGCATATGCTAAAATCTCGATGAGATTGGTGCCTAATCAGGATTGGGAAGAAATAACAGAATTATTTACAAAACATTTCCAAAGTATTGCTCCTAAATCGGTTAAAGTTAAGGTTACTCCACACCACGGAGGTCAAGGTTATGTGACCCCGATTGACAGTATTGGTTATCAGGCTGCTCACAAAGCTTATACCGATACGTTCGGAGTGAGTCCGATTCCGGTTCGTTCAGGAGGAAGTATTCCGATTGTGGCTTTGTTTGAAAAAGAACTGAAATCTAAGAGTATCTTGATGGGGTTTGGTTTAGATTCGGATGCGATTCATTCGCCAAACGAACATTTCGGAATATTCAATTATTTGAAGGGAATTGAAACCATTCCGTTGTTCTACAAATATTTTGCAGAACTTTCGAAATAGAGAACCAAACTCAATAAGGAGAGTTTCTTTATTAAACTTTCGATTTATTTTTTTGAATAGAACGCAACCTTTTATCATTTTTTGCATCTTAAAAACAAATCAAAGTTTAAAAACAGAAATTTAAAATGAAAAAAATTTTCGCCTTATTGAGTTTGTTTTTTTTAAGTATTTCAAGTATCTCGTGCAGTTTGGACGATAACAAATATCCTGAGTACCGATTGGAGTTAGTTCCTATTGAGAGTGTAGAGATGCCCGCTACTTTTGTTTACGGAAACACATATAAGATAAAATTATTTTACAACAGACGCTCTACCTGCCATTTTCCGAATGGAATTTATTATTCGACAGAACCAAATCACACAAGAGTAGTAGCTGTTCAGAATGTAGTATATAATTGGGCTGATTGTACTACAGATATAGATGAAGATGACTTGGTACAAAAGTTTGAATTTGATTTTATTGTAACCCAACCGGAAGGAACAGTATATACTTTTAAGTTTTATCAAGGTAAAGATGATAACGGGCAGGATTTGTTTATCATAGTAGAAGTTCCCGTAAGACCTGAAGTTTCTATTCCGTAGTAGGCTAAACGATTGAAAAATGGATTTAAAACAACTGATACTTGACTGCAAAAAAAAAGAGCCAAAGGCTCAAGAGCAGTTGTATAGGTTGTTTTCATCCAAAATGTTTTCTATTTGTCTTAAATATTCCCGTAATTATGTAGAAGCACAAGATAATCTGCAAGACGGGTTTTTACTTCTTTTTAGTAAAATAGACCAATTTGACTTTAAGGGCTCTTTTGAGGGTTGGGCAAAAAGGCTTTTTATAAATTTTATTTTATATCAGTATCGAAAAGTAACCCTAATTGAAGTGGTTAATAATAACATTCCTGATGATGTTGAGGTAGAAGTAGATATTGATGAAGATGTTCCTTTGGATTATTTACTTAAACTTATTCAGGAACTTCCGGACAGATACAGATTAGTTTTTAACTTATATGTGCTTGATGGATATACCCATAAAGAAATTGCAGAAATGTTAGAAATATCCGTAGGGACATCAAAATCAAATCTGGCTCGGGCAAAAATGATTCTTAAAGAAAAGATAGAACAAGCTTATTCTCAAAATAAATCTTATTTTATAAAATAATGAAGGAGAAAAAAAACATAGAGCGTCTTTTTCAGGAAAGATTCAGGGATTTTGAATCAGAACCACCTGCTGATGTGTGGAAAAACATCAGTCAGAAATTACATCCTGAAAAAGAAATAAAAAAGGGCAAGAAAACTATGCCTCTTTGGGCTAAACTTTCAGGAATTGTCGCTGCCTTACTGATTGTTTTTTTTGTAACTGATGCCATACTTTCAGATACCACCATTCAGACACCTACAGATATTACTCATACGGAAACTTTACCGATACAAGACGAAAAGGGTTTTGAGCTTAATTCAGACAACCGACAGATTGTAGAAAACAACGGACTTACTCAAAATGAGAAAAACTTGGTATCGCAACCACAGTCCGACGATTATATAAATGAAATTCAACTAACCCAAGATAAAATACAAAAAGATAAAATACAAGTAACTTACTCGGAAGGAGAAACAAAAACTGCTCAAAATAATACAAAACATCCGCTTAAAACAAATCACGAAGAGGGAGATCAATTGATTGATAATAGTGATTTAGCAACAACTAACTTATCTGAAAAAGAAAGAAAAACATCTCTGTCTGAGAATAATAATTTTACGGATAACAAAACTCTTATTTCAGAAAAAAGAGGTGAAAATGAAAATCACCTTGTTTTGACAGAAAACTCTGAAAAATCTCCGAAAGTTATATCTCGAAATGATTCGGAATCAGTTCCTAAATCAGCTAATATTTTTACAGATAAGCAACCTTCAACTGATCAAACAGAAGATATTGCTTTTGAAAATACCGAAAAGCATAAAGGAAAAACACCTAACAAATTACAATCATTAGAAGAAAAGCAAACCGAAAAAGATAAAGAAGAAAAAGCTTTCAGTAAATGGAAGATTACTCCGTTTATTGCTCCGGTTACTATGAATTCACTATCTCAAGGTTCCCCGATTTCCGAGGATTTGGCAGCGAATTCTAAAGATTATCAAACATCGGTAAGCTATGGAGTGGGAGTAAATTACGCCATTACTTCAAAACTGAATATCAGAACGGGAATTAATAAACTTACGATGGGTTACAATACCAATGACATTGTGGTTTATGTAGCCACTAAAGGCTCAGAGGTATTAACCAATCAGACTAATCTTATATTAAGCGGAAGCAACACTAATTTAGTTATTAAGCCTGAAGATGCTTTGGCAGGTCAAGAATACACCACATCACAAAAAGGATATATCAATCAAAAACTTGGCTATGTGGAAATTCCGGTTGAACTTTCCTATAAATTGTTAGATCGTCGTTTTGGGATAGATGTAGTAGGAGGGTTGAGCACGTTGTTTTTAAGTGAAAATGAAGTTTCGATAATTTCTAACGGAAAAAGTATGCCTTTAGGGGAAGCCGGAAATTTGAGTAATGTACATTTCAGTACAAATATCGGATTAGGGTTTAGATATGCGCTTTTCAGTTCATTTGAAGCGAGTATAGAACCTATGTTTAAATATCAGATAGGTACATTCAGCCGAAATGACGGAAACTTCAAACCTTATGTATTAGGATTGTACACAGGTTTGAGCTTTAAGTTTTAAAGTAAAAAATTGAAAATAATTTTAAACGCCTTAAAATTTGTTTGGGAATAATTGCCTTTAATTACGGAAAGTAAAATACTTGCTGATAATTAAATTGTTTAAAATTGGGAAGAAAAGCGGAAGCAGCAATGTTTCCGTTTTTTTATGCTATAATGTTTGTTTGTAGTGTTGAGAAGTTTTGGGCAGTAAAATCCTTTTATGAAGATTTTTATTAAAAAGATTATAGAATATAGAATACGAAAAGTGTAAAAGTTGTAGTGAATTTTTTGTTGTAAAAGAGTATCGTTTACCAATACCGGGGGACGAAAGAGCCAGAGCTTATTATTTGTCCACATTGTAATCATATTAAGGAAGAGAGGGGTAGTAATGGTTATTGAAATACGCGAAAATTAACGGATGAGGAGAAAAAATAGATTGAGTCTGAAAAATAGATTTTGAGAATTTTATTTATTTTTACTTCACCTTGTCAGGATTTTGTTTGATAAAACTTTCCCAACCGGAGTAGCTTTTTCCGATAGTAGGTTTTCCGGAGTTAAAAAAGTGGCAAACGGCTGCTGCTAATCCGTCTGTAGAGTCAAGATTTTTGGGCAGTTCCCGAAGTCCGAGGAGTTGTTGGAGCATTTTGGCAACTTGTTCTTTGCTGGCATTTCCGTTTCCGGTAATTGCCATTTTAATTTTTTTGGGTTCGTATTCCGTAATGGGGATTTGTCTGGAAAGCCCTGCTGCCATGGCTACTCCCTGAGCTCGTCCGAGTTTGAGCATAGACTGAACATTCTTCCCGAAAAACGGAGCCTCAATGGCAATTTCATCCGGGTGGTGGGTATCAATAAGCTCGATGGTTCTTTCAAAAATCACTTTTAGTTTTACGTAGTGGTCATCATATTTAGAAAGTTGCAGTTCATTGAGTTGCAAAAATTCCATTTTTTTATTGACCACCTTAATAAGCCCGAATCCCATAATGGTAGTGCCGGGGTCAATTCCTAAAATAATTCTCTCTATATTTTGGGTTTCAGGTTTCAAGTTTAAGTTGTTTCTTTGTACGGATGAATCAAATTTCTTACAAAGCTAAACATTTCCTTGTTTTAACAGCCAAATTTTTGGTTGTCGGATTAGCATTTGGTTTTATTTACAAAAAACTGTCTGATACCGATTGGCTCGATTGGGCTGATTTTCAGAAAACCATAAGCGATAATTTTACTGCAGGAAGTATTTTGTTGATTTTGCTTTTGAGTTTTCTGAACCGATTTTTTGAAATTCTGAAATGGAAAAATCTGGCAAACTTGCTTAAACCTGTATCGGTTTTGGAAGCTGTCCGACAGGTTCTGTCAGCTTTGGTGTTTGCTCTTTTTACCCCGAACGGACTTGGAGAATATGGAGCAAAAGCTCTTTTCTTTCCGAAAGAAAAAGCCAAAAATGTGGTGTTTCTGAACTTTGCCTGTAACGGGGTTCAGATGATTATTACCATTCTTTTCGGAGTCATAGGGCTTTTGCTTTTAGGAAATTACGATTGGTTTTTCGGAATTTTGACGGCACTCACTTTGGGGCTTCTCTTAGTTTTCTTCTCCCGAGAAATCACTATTAAGGGTTATTCGGTAGCTAAACTCATTGAAAAACTCAACAAAATTCCGAAAAAAATTCACCGACAAAATACGGTCTTGGGAGTAGGTAGATATTTAGCTTTTTCGCATCAACAATACTATCTTTTTTTACTTTTAGGAGTTGATTTGCCTTATATTCCACTGATGGCGAGTATTATGGCTGTTTATTTTTTGGCTTCGTGTTTGCCTAATTTTCAGTTTTTGGATTTTGTGGTAAAAGGAGGCGTGGCAGTTTATTTCTTTGGGCTGTTGGGGATTAACGAGTGGATTGTAATGTTTGTAATTCTGTTGATGTGGTTGCTCAACGTAGTACTCCCTGTTGTAGTCGGAAGTTTTTTTGTGCTAAATTTTAAACCGAAATGGAAGTGATGTTTGTGGTACTGACCGTTGTTTTTTTGCTTTACGGATGTTTTCTGTTAAAGCTGATTTACGGTTGTTTCAGAATACAAACTTTTAGGACAGAACAAACTTCCGTACCTGAAAACAGATTTTCAATTATTGTTCCGTTCCGAAACGAAAAGGAAAATTTACCCAAGCTTTTAAATTCGTTGGAAAATCTTCAGTATCCGAAAGAAATGTTTGAAGTGATTTTGGTAGATGATTTTTCGGATGACGGATTTCAACTTTCTAATGTAAATGTTCAATTTTCCACCATTCAGAACGAACGGAAAACCGCTTCTCCGAAAAAGGATGCTATTAGTACAGCTATCCGAAAGGCAAAATATGAATGGATTATCACTACAGATGCTGATTGTGAGGTCAGAGGAAAATGGCTTTTGGCATTAGATAATTTTCTTCAGAAAAACCCAAGTACGGAAATGATTTGCGGAATGGTTTTTCCGCATAGCAACGGAAGTTTTATTCAGAACTTCCAAAAACTCGACTTTATGAGTTTACAAAGTACCACTATTGGTAGTTTTGGGATTAACAATCCGTTTATGTGTAACGGAGCTAATTTGACGTATAAAAAAACATTTTTCCATTTGTTGAATGGCTTTGTAGGAAATGAGAATATAGCAGGAGGGGATGATGTATTTATGCTACAAAAAGCAGTTAAGAAATATCCTGAAAAAGTACTGTTTCTTAAAAGTCAGGACAATTTAGTGATGACCCAACCGGTTGATTCTTGGATGGCTTTGTTTTTTCAGAGAGTTCGCTGGGCTTCTAAAACCAAAGCTTACAGCAGCCTTTATGCCCAAGCTTTAGCAAGTATAATTTTTTTAGGTAACGTAGGGTTTATTATAGCTTTGTTTTTAGGATTTTTTGAACCGAAGTATTTTTATATTTTGTTGTTCAAGATAGTAATTGACTATTGGTTGATTATTCAAACTCAAAAATTTACAGATAAATTTAGTGGAGTTACATTTTTAATATCAAGTGGGGTTTATCCGTTTTTTTGTGTGGCAGTTGCTGTTTATTCTCTATTGGGTAAATACTCTTGGAAGGGGCGGAAGTTCTGAAAACAAAAAACCACTTCTGAAACGAAGTGGTTTTTTCTGTTGACCCACTAGGACTCGAACCTAGAACGACTGAACCAAAATCAGCTGTGTTACCATTACACCATGGGTCATTACCTGCATAATTGCGGGTGCAAATGTAAGTTAATTTTTGTTATTTGCAAACTAATTGAAACTTTTTTCTTGTTTTTTGTGTTTTGCTAAAGGATGACTTAACACTAATAAAAGTAGTCAAAAGTTTTGTTTTTACGGGTAATAAACGGTGTTTTTTTGAGTTTTGAGTATATTTACTGATTAAAATCAAATTGTAAAAATATAAACAGGTTGAATCATTTAAGTATTTGAGAGGGTTCAACAATTTTTCATATAAAATGAACGAACTTCATAAAGAAACCAGCCCCTATTTGTTGCAGCACAAAGATAATCCGATTCATTGGAAAAGTTGGAACGATAAAGTATTGGCACAAGCCAAACAAGAAAATAAACTTATGGTAATTTCTGTAGGTTATTCGGCTTGTCATTGGTGTCACGTAATGGAACATGAATCGTTTGAAGATTCGGAGGTAGCACAATTAATGAACCAACATTACGTGAACATCAAAGTAGATAGGGAGGAACGTCCGGATATTGACGCTGTGTATATGAAAGCTGTTCAGTTGATGACCCGACAAGGTGGTTGGCCTTTGAATGTAGTGGCACTTCCGGACGGAAGACCGATTTGGGGCGGAACTTATTTCAGAAAAGAACAATGGATGAACGCTTTAGAGCAACTTGCTCAGATGTGGCAGGAAGAGCCTCAAAAAATGCTTGATTATGCCCAAAATCTTGAAAAGGCTTTGGGTAGTCTTACCCAAATTATAGAGCAACCCTTAAATGAAAGTATTCATGATGTGTTGGATAGTTTTCTTGAAAAATGGAGTAAGAGTTTTGATTTAGAAATGGGAGGATACATACGAGCTCCGAAATTTATGATGCCTTCAAATTATCGGTTTTTGATGCGATATGCTTACCAAAATCGCCATGTTTTTTTGTTGAATTACGTAAATCTCACATTGACCAAAATGGCTTACGGAGGAATTTTTGATGTAATTGACGGAGGTTTTTCTCGATACTCGGTCGATATGAAATGGCATATTCCACATTTTGAAAAAATGCTTTACGACAACGGACAATTAGTAAGTTTATATAGCGATGCATACAAGTTGACTAAAAATCCGCTTTATAGAGAGGTTGTCAAAAAGACATTGCATTTTGTAGAGAGAGAATGGCTAACCGATGAAGGAGGTTTTTATTCAGCTTTTGATGCAGATAGTTTAAATGAAAACGGAGAAAAAGAAGAGGGAGCTTTTTACGTTTGGAAAAAAGAAGAATTGCAAACTATTTTCAAAGATGATTTTGAACTGTTTTCGGCTATATTCAGCATTGATGATTTTGGTTATTGGGAACACGGAAATTATGTGTTGATTCAACAAAAACCCCTTGAAGTAATAGCTTCTGAATTTGGTCTTTCTTTTAAACAATTGCAAGAACAAAAAGAGAAGTTTGAAAAGATACTTTTTCAAATTCGAGAAAAAAGAGAAAAACCCGGTCTTGATGATAAAATTTTGACTTCGTGGAATGCAATAATGAATCGTGGTTATACCGATGCCTATAAAGCTTTCGGGGAACCGAAGTATTTACAAATAGCTCAGAAAAATATAGAATTCATAAAAAGTAATCTTTGGGATGAAAATGACAAACTTTATCGAACTTATAAAAACAAAACTGCTAAAATCAATGGGTTTCTCGAAGATTATGCTTTTGTGATTGATGCACTTCTTGGACTTTATGAGGTTACTGCAAATGAGAATTATTTGATTGAAGCCAAGCAACTTGCCGATTACACTTTGGACAATTTTTATGATTCCGATAAAGGATTGTTTCGATTTAAATCAATTGAAGACAATTCTTTAGTAACCGAGAATTACGAAATTGAAGACAATGTAATTGACAGCTCTAACTCGGTTATGGCTCGGAATCTTTATACACTTTCGATTTATTTTGGTTTGATGCATTACGAAGATATTTGTCAAAGAATGTTGCGTATAGTAGTCTCTAACATAGATTATCCGAGTGCTTTTTCAAACTGGCTCAACGTATGGATGAATTTTGATAAAGGGCAAAAAGAATTGGCAATTTGCGGAACAAATGCTATCGAAAATCTGAAAGTAATCAATCAGAATTATTTTCCTAATCTTATTGTTTCGGCCACCGAAAAATCCAGTAACCTTCCCTTTTTGAAAGGTAGATATACTGATAATATTTTACAATTTTTTATATGCCAAAATAGAGCTTGTGATTTACCTTTGCGAGATATTGAACAGGTTTTGCATCAATTAAAATATTGATTTTATGGAAGACGAGTTGACAAAAATTGAATTAGCCATAGAACGTTTGTTAGACCATGGGGTTAATTTTTCGCTTAAAATAATCTCTGCCTTAATTGTTCTGATAGTCGGAATTTTGATTATTAGGGTAATGCGATACTTTTTTAAGCGAATTATTGATAAGCAAAAAGTGGATCCTACGGTTTCAGGCTTTTTGCTTAATATGATTTCATGGCTGTTCAAGCTGTTGTTGTTTATTGCTGTTGTTTCCAAATTAGGGGTTGAAACCTCTTCTTTTGTAGCTGTTTTGGGAGCGATGGGGTTAGCAATCGGACTTTCGCTTCAAGGATCGCTTTCTAATTTTACCGGAGGACTTTTAATTATTATGTTTAAGCCTTTTAGGGTCGGAGATTATATCACGGCTCAAAACATTTCCGGAACGGTAAAAAGTATTCAGATATTTAATACACAAGTTAATACAGATAACAATCAAGCGGTTTTTATCCCAAACGGAATCCTCTCGAACGGAACAATTATTAACTTTTCGAAAGAACCTCAACGAAGAGCTAATATTCAGATAGCAGTTTCTGCATCGAATGATTTAGCTAAAGTAAATCAAATTTTTCTGGATGTGTTAAAAAATAACGATAAAGTTCTGAAAACTCCAGCTCCTACTGTTGTTCTTTCAGAACTCGCAGGCGATACGGCTGTTTTCAATATTCGTCCTTGGGCTATGCGAGCTAATTTTTCAACGATGAATTCTGAGGTTCTGTTGCAACTGAAAAATATTATCGAAAAAGAAAAGATCAAACTCCCAACTCAAAGTATCGAAGTGATTAACAAATAAAATACTTGTTAGAAGTTAAGCGTTTGAACTCTGTTATTTGAACCAACCGGAATACAGTACATAATTGTTTGCAATTCGGTCAATTTCTCCTGAAAAGGCAGAAGCATCAATACTTTTAACCTTTTTGGCCGGAACTCCTGCATAAATACTCCCTGACTCTACTACGGTGTTTTGTGTTACTACAGCACCTGCTGCTATAATAGAGTTACTTTCAATTACACAATTGTCCATTACAATAGCTCCCATCCCTATAAGCACGTTGTCATGGATTGTACAACCATGAACAATGGCATTGTGTCCGATTGAAACATTATTACCGATCTCGGTAGGATGTTTCTGATAAGTACAATGTATTACGGCTCCGTCCTGAATATTCACTTTATTACCGATTTTGATGTAATGTACGTCTCCTCTTACGACAGCATTGAACCAAACACTACAATTATTCCCAAAAGTAACATTGCCGACAATTACTGCATTTTCAGCTACGAAGCAATCTTCAGGTATTTGCGGAGTTTTTCCGTTTACAGGTTTTATAATCATTTCCAGAAAGTTTTTATAAAGGGGTGTTTATTTTTTATGACACAATAGTGATGTTCCGGTCATTACTTCCGGTTTTTCGATTTGCATTAAATCCAAAATGGTTGGAGCTATATCTGCTAAAATTCCGTCTTTCACACCAATTGTATCGTCATTACCAACTAAAATAATAGGAACAGGATTAGTAGTATGAGCAGTATTTGGGCTTCCGTCCGGATTTATCATGGTTTCACAATTTCCGTGATCAGCTATAATTAGGGTAGTATAATTATTCTCTAAAGCAGTTTCTACGACCTCTTTCACACATTTGTCCACAGCTTCACAAGCTTTAATTGCTGCTTGCATATCTCCCGTATGTCCGACCATATCTCCGTTTGCGAAATTTAAACACACAAAATCAGCTGATTGCAGTTTTAGTTCAGGAATAAGAGCGTCTTTCAGGTCAAAGGCACTCATTTCCGGTTTCAAATCGTAAGTAGCTACTTTTGGAGAAGGACATAGAATGCGTTTTTCTCCTTCAAAAACTTCTTCACGTCCTCCTGAGAAAAAGAAAGTAACATGAGGGTATTTTTCGGTTTCGGCAATACGAATTTGAGTTTTTTCGTTGTTTTGAAGAACTTCTCCAAGAGTATTATTCAGATTATCTTTATCGTAAATAACATGAACGTTTTTAAAAGTATCGTCATAATTGGTCATGGTTACGTAATGCAAATTCATTTTGTGCATTCCGTACTCTAAGAAGTCTTGTTGAGAAAGAGCTTCGGTCAGTTCTCTTCCTCGGTCAGTTCTGAAATTAAAGAAAATCACCACGTCATCTTCCGAAATAGTAGCAATAGGTTTTAGTTGTTCGTCTGTTATAACAATCGGTTTGATAAATTCATCAGTGATGTCATTATCATAACTGTTTTGTATGGATTTTATCACATCTTGCGAATGCTCTCCGAATCCGTTTACTACTAAATCATAAGCGAGTTTTATTCTCTCCCAACGCTTATCTCTGTCCATAGCATAATATCTTCCGACAACAGAAGCTAATTTTGCTTGAGTGTTTTGTGTGTAATTTAAAATATCTTGTACAAAACCAATTCCCGATTTAGGGTCAACATCACGTCCGTCAGTGAATGCGTGAATAAATACTTTTTTTAGTCCGAAAGTTTCAGAAGCATCTATGAGACCCTTCAGATGATTGATGTGAGAATGAACTCCTCCGTCAGAAAGAAGACCTAAGAAATGTACACTTTTGTTATTGTTTTTTGCGTATTCAAATGCTTCAACTAAAGCTTTTTGTTCCTGAAGAGTTTTGTTTTGAACAGCCAGATTGATTTTTACTAAATCCTGAAAAACGATGCGTCCTGCTCCGAGATTAGTATGCCCGACTTCGGAATTTCCCATTTGTCCTTCCGGAAGCCCTACATTAAGACCGTCAGTTCTGAGGGAGGCATTCGGGTATTTCAAATAAAGACTGTCTATAAAAGGTGTATTTGCATTGTCAATTGCAGAAACCTTAGGGTCAGGCGATTTTCCCCAACCATCTAAAATCATTAAAATTACTTTTTTCATTTTCGGGAATAAATATCCCACAAAATTACGGAATTTAAAGCTAAAGAAATATTGATATTGCTATCTTTGTGCAAATTTATGAATCAGATGTTTAAACTTTTTGACTTATCACTTAAGCTCAATGGTTTTCCCTTGGAGAAGGCAAAACAAGAATACGCTAAAATTTTGGCCGTTCCGGAAAGCCAATATCAGGAATTTATTGAGCAAAAAAAGCGAGAAATCATAGAATTTCACTTTGAAAATAATCAATTTTATAGAAATTTAGTAGGAGATAAACTACCCGAAAAATGGGAGGACTTACCTGTT
>CAZVQI010000010.1:0-30651 GCA_964629155.1 uncultured Flavobacterium sp. | reverse complement strand
TGAAGAAGTTGGAAAGTGTGCTTATTAATCACCCAATCATTGAACAAGCAGAGGTTTTTGTAACAACGAATGGAGAGCTAAAAGCTCAGGTTAAGCAGAAAACACCGATAGCGAGAATGATTAAAACAAATAGTTCTTTTTATATTGACTACCAAGGAGACACGATGCCTTTATCCAATAACTATACTGCTCGGGTTCCATTAGTTTTGGCGGATTTAAAAGAAAATAAAGAAAAACTCGTTCGTGTGCTCCGATACATCTACGATGATGATTTTCTGAAAAAAAACATCATCGGGGTTGAAGTTTTGAGCGACGATAACATTTTGATGAGAAACAGAAACTATAACTTTAACATAGATTTCGGGAAACCTGAAAATATCGAACAAAAGTTTAATAATTATAAAGCATTTTTTCAGAAAGCGTCTCAAGACAGTTTGATTGAAAAATACAGCAAAGTAAATCTCAGGTTTACAAAACAGGTAGTTTGCACCAAAAAATAAAGATTATGGAAAAACAAAACATCGGAGTAGGACTTGACATTGGTACAACCAAGATTGTAGCAATGATTGGACGGAGAAACGAGTACGGAAAGCTCGAGATTTTAGGAATGGGTAAAGCTAAAAGTTTGGGAGTATCCAGAGGTGTTGTAAACAATATTACCCAAACCATTCAATCTATCCAACAAGCAGTGGCTGAAGCCGAGAACAATTCAGGCTACAAAATAAATGATGTGGTAGTGGGTATTGCCGGACAACACATCCGAAGCATTCAGCACAGTGATTACATAAGCCGTCCGAACCCGGATGAAGTTATTGGAGAAGAAGATATCGAAGCCTTAATCAATCAGGTGCATAAACTTACTATGCTTCCGGGAGAAGAAATTATTCATGTACTTCCTCAGGAATATAAAATTAACGGTTATGAAACTACTGACGAACCGATTGGAATGTACGGAAGTCGTTTAGAAAGCAACTTTCATGTTGTGGTTGGTCAGGCATCTTCTATCCGAAATGTAGGAAGATGTATCAAAACTGCCGGTTTAGATTTATCAGGACTCACCCTTGAGCCACTTGCTTCTTCTGATGCAGTGCTTTCGCAAGAAGAAAAAGAAGCAGGAGTTGCTCTGATTGACATCGGAGGCGGAACTACGGATTTAGCAATTTTCAAAGATGGTATTATCCGTCATACAGCTGTGATTCCGTTCGGAGGAAATGTAATTACCGAAGATATTAAAGAAGGTTGTTCAATTATAGAAAAACAAGCAGAGCTACTGAAAATCAAATTTGGTTCGGCTTGGCCTGGTGAAAATAAAGACAACGAAATCGTTTCCATTCCGGGACTTAGAGGTCGTGAGCCTAAAGAAATTTCACTTAAAAATCTTTCTAAGATTATCCACGCAAGAGTGGTAGAAATCATCGAACAAGTTTATAATGAAATAAAAGCTTACGGACACGAAGACCCTAAAAAGAAACTTATTGCAGGAATTGTCTTAACCGGAGGAGGTTCTGAACTGAAACACATCAAACAATTGGTAGAGTACATCACGGGAATGGATACTCGTATAGGTTATCCAAATGAGCATTTAGCCGGTGATTCAGACCCTGAACTATCAAGCCCGATGTATGCCACGGCTGTAGGTTTAGTAATGAACAGTTTACGAAACAACACGCGCAGCGCTTCCCCTGAAGTTCCTGAAATAAAAACAGAAACAGTAGAGCAATCTCAACCTGTACAACCTGTTGTAGAAACTTCTGTTGAACCTAAACCGGAAGAAACGAAAAAGAAAGTCACTTCTGAAAAAGATGTCAGAAAGACTTTTTTCGACAAATACATCGAGAAGATTAAGAATTTTTTAGAAAACGCAGAATAAAAATATAGAGTTATGATAGAGAATACAGATTTCGGAGGTATCACATTCGATTTGCCAAAGAATCAATCGAATGTAATCAAGGTGATTGGTGTTGGAGGTGGTGGTAGTAATGCTATCAACTACATGTTCAAACAAGGAATCAAAGGTGTAGATTTCGTCGTTTGTAACACAGATGCTCAAGCGTTGCAAAACAGCCCTGTACCGAACAAAATTCAATTGGGAGTTAATCTGACTGAAGGTTTGGGAGCCGGTGCCAACCCTGAAGTGGGGCAACAAGCTGCTATCGAAAGTATTGCAGATATCGAAAAAATGCTGGACAGCAACACTAAAATGGTGTTCATTACTGCCGGTATGGGTGGAGGAACAGGAACAGGAGCTGCTCCGGTTATTGCACAACTTGCCAAAGAAAGAGATATTCTTACGGTGGGAATTGTTACTATGCCTTTCCAATTCGAAGGGAAAACCCGTATAGAACAAGCTACTTTAGGTATTGAAAAGCTTCGCAAACAAGTGGATTCACTTATTGTTATTAACAATAATAAACTTCGTGAAGTTTACGGAAATTTAGGATTCAAAGCCGGCTTCTCTAAGGCTGATGAGGTTTTGGCAACTGCTTCCAGAGGTATTGCAGAAGTTATTACACATCACTATACCCAAAATATTGACTTGAAAGATGCTAAAACAGTTCTTTCAAACAGTGGAACTGCAATTATGGGTTCTGCAAAAGCTTCGGGAGAGGACAGAGCAAGACAAGCCATTATTGATGCTTTAGACTCTCCTTTATTGAACGACAACAAAATTACAGGAGCAAAAAATGTATTGCTTTTGATTGTTTCAGGTACCAACGAAATCACTATTGATGAAATCGGAGAAATCAACGACTATATTCAATCCGAAGCCGGACATAATGCTAACATCATTATGGGAGTTGGAGAAGATGAGTCATTAGGGGAGTCTATCTCTGTAACTGTAATTGCAACCGGTTTTAATGCAGAACAACAAAACGAAATTGTAAATTCGGAACCAAAGAAGATTATACATTCTTTGGAAGATGAACAAAAATTAGAGCAAAATCTTTTAAAAAAAGACTCTACTCCAAGTTTTGAATTTCCTGTAAGCGACGTTCATGAAACTGCTACATCTGTTGAAGAGGAAGAAGAAAAAATTATCTTTTCTTTAGAGGACGATGAACCACAAGCTCAAACTCCGGAGCAAAACTTTCAGATTGAAACTCCTGTTCCACAAGTAACAGCAGAAGAAACTAAGTTTGAAATTTTTGAGGCAGATTTAGTTCCGACAACTGAATTTATTAAAAATTTAGATGTGGTATTTGAGATAGTTCCTGCTAATCAAAGTGATTTTAAACGTGTTTCTGAAATCAGAGAACAAAGAACACCGTTATTTGAACCGGAAGAAAATGAACAACCCGCTTTTGAGTTTGAGGCTCCTTTGAGTAAAAAAGAAGAAACTCCAACCGAAAGTTTTAGCTTTGAACTTACTTCTGAAGCAAAAGATATTAAAGTAAATGAGCCTATTCATGTAATTCCGGTAACGGAAGTCAGTGAAACAGGTATCAAAAGATATTCATTAGAAGAATATATGGAGGTTGAGAGCTCTTTGATGAATTCTAAACCTGCTGTTGAGAAAAAAACTGATGAGGTTCCTGCAGAGCTTAATTTTACTCTTAAAAAAACAGAGCAACCGACTTCTGACTTTTCGGAGCAAGTAAATGCAGAAGATATTCCTGCTACCGAAATGACTATTGAAGAAGCTTTAAGAGCAAGAGCCGATGAAAGAAGAAGAAAAATGAGAGAATTCAACTATAAGTTTCATAATAATACACAACGTATAGAAGAGTTGGAAAAAGAACCGGCTTACAAGCGCAGAAATATTGAATTGAACCAGCCGGGTTTTGATTCCGGCATTTCTCGGACATCTATCAGCACAGATAGCAACAACGACTTACAATTAAGAAATAATAATTCGTTTCTGCACGACAATGTAGATTAACTTGTTTGTGATTTTCTTTAAAATGGAAGTCCCGATCTGCCTTAGGTCGGGATTTTTTTGTACCTTTAAAACAAAAAGTTATGGAAAATTATGTAAAAGTTTTCTCGGGAAGTGAAGTTGAAATTATCAGAGTTCGCATTATTTTAGAACAAAACGACATCAAATTTATCGAACGAAACGATATTCAATCAGGCATTACTGCCGGTTTCGGGACCATTGACAAAGCTGTGCATATTTTTGTGGACAAAGAAGATTATTACAGAGCATTAAAACTCATCGACAATATGAGGTATGATGAACTGGCAGATTAAAAAATCGTACAAACAAAATCAAGTTCTTTTTTCGGAAATATCCTTTACTTTCAGTTGTAAAGTTGTATTTCCGTTCCAATGATTTTCTTCAATAGAATATACCATATCAAAAAGTTTTTGATTCTTGACAAGTCCTATTTTATCTCCTAATCCAAAACCAACAGCATCAAATGAAACGGAATTGTTTTGTTTAACAAACATTTTCAGGTGTTCTTCGTTTTTACCTATCTTTCTGCAATAACCTGTATCTTTAACCGATTGAGTAAGAAAAACAGGAGGCATATTTCCGGGACCAAAAGGCTCAAATTGTTTAAGTATCCGCATAAATTTTTGGGTTATATCCGAAAAATCAATTTGTGTATCAATACAAATTTCAGGATATAATGAAGCTTCTGTAATCGTAGTTTTTACAACTTCTTCAAAACGGTTTCTAAAATCAATAAATTTTTCTTTAGTAACCGTCAGTCCCGCTGCATATTTATGCCCCCCGAATTGTTCTATAAATTCGGAACACTCTTCAAGAGCTTGGTGTATATCAAAATCTTTGACAGAACGGGCAGAAGCCACCATCTTCCCGTTACTTTCAGTAAAAACAATTGTCGGTTTATAATAAGTTTCTGTAAGGCGCGAAGCCACAATACCGATAATTCCTTTATGCCAATTTTCATTAAAAACTACCGTAGTAGAGAGATTCTCCTGTTGGGTTTCGACAATTTGCAAAAGAGCTTCTTGAGTTGTTCGTTCATCTAACTCTTTTCTTTCGGAATTAAAAAGTTCAATATCCGAAGCAAACTCAAGAGCTTGCTCCCAATCAAATTCGGTAAGAAGCTGCACAGCATAATTACCATGCTTCATTCTTCCTGCTGCATTTATTCTGGGAGCAATAATAAAAACTACATCCGTACTGGTTAGTTTTTGTTTCTGTAGGTTATGAATAAGTGCTTTTATTCCGTTGCGAGGATTAGTATTTATGACCTCCAAACCGAATTTGGCAAGTATTCTGTTTTCTCCGGTAATCGGAACAATATCTGCTCCGATAGCTGCGGCAACCAAATCCAGATAAGGAATCAAATCTTCTACTTTCTGACCTCTTTTTTCTGCTAATGCCTGAACAATTTTGAAACCTATTCCGCAACCACAAAGCTCTTTATACGGATAGTTACAATCCTTTCGCTTAGGGTCAAGTACTGCTACTGCTCTGGGGATTTCCGCATCCGGTAAATGATGGTCTGCAATAATGAAATCAATATTTTTTGACTTGGCATATTCAACCTTGTCATACGATTTTATTCCACAATCTAATGCGATAATAAGAGAACACCCATTGTTTTCCGCAAAATCAATTCCTTGAAAAGATATTCCGTAACCTTCATTATACCTGTCCGGAATATAAGTCAACATATTCGGATAAAAAGTCCGAAAATACGAATACAATAATGAAACGGCAGTTGTTCCGTCCACATCATAATCTCCGTAAATAAGAATTTTCTCGTTTTGAAGAATAGCTTTTTCAATCCTTTCGATTGCCTTATCCATATCTTTCATCAAATACGGATTGTGCAAATCCTTTAAGGACGGACGAAAGAACAGTCTTGCCTTTTCAAAAGTATCAATACCTCTCTGAACCAGAAGTGTAGCTATAGTTTTATCAACCGAGAGGCAATTTATAAGTTCATTTACGTTTTCCTGATTCGGAGGCGGATTTAATTTCCAACGCATTTCAACCTATTTTCTTCATACAACGTTTAACTCTCTTATGAAAATTACAAGCCTATTTCAGTAAGCAATTCTACTAATCTTTTATCAGAAGGTCTGGGAGCGTCAGCAGAAACAATATTTCCTTCGGTATCAACCAAAATAAATCTCGGGATTCCTTCTATAGCATAATCTTTTACAAATTGTGATTCCCAAGCGTTATTAGCAAAAAGTTGGATCCCGCCTAATTGTTCTTTATCTACAAATTCTTTCCATTTGTCATGGTCTTTTACATTATCAATGGAAATGCTCACAAACTCAATATTTTTCCCGTGATATTGCTTTTCTACTTCTTTCAAAAACGGGATTTCTCTTTTACAAGGTCCGCACCAAGTAGCCCATACATCTATATAAACAAACTTTCCTTTTAAATCATCGAGCGAAGTTGTTCCTCCTTTGTAATTTTCGTAATTAAATTTCGGAGAAGGATTCCCTTTTACCAAAGTTTTGATTTTGTTGTATTTTTCGGTAAGCTCGGTTTTAAAATTTTCATCACTTACATTTGCCATTAATTCATTATATATGGTTTCAGACATTTCATTAGCCGGATTTATTCTGTAAGCTATTTCTGTAGCTAAAGCATTTTTAATGTTTTGGCTTTTTATGGTTTTAAAAATCTTTAATAAAGCCTGACTATATTTAATCTCATCAAATATTGATTCGTCTTCTACTTCTTTTTTATATTCTTCGTTTACTCTTTTCTCAAAATCAGCAGACACCAATTGTCCATATGGTCCGTAAACTCCCGAAAATTCAAATTCTTCTGCATTATCATAATCAATAGACGAGTCTGCTTTCGGAAAGGTTTCAGAAACTTTAAAATCTTCTTTCTGAGTAAAATAAGGATGATAAGATTCATATCGACCGCAAGTAAACTCTCTTTGATATTTTAAGCTCTTAAGTTCTTTTTCTTTAAATTCTTCTACAGAAAAAATAGTAGTATCCAACAGTTCTTTTTGCTTTTGGTCTAATTCTTCCAATTTGGCTAAAAATTCAGTTTCTTCAAGAGAATAAAGTTCCTGCAAATTAGCACCTAACACCTCTTTACGAAGTTTAGATTTTTGAACAAAATAATTATTCTCAACAGCTAAATCCCCCGAAAAACGAAAATCTTCTATTTGATTGACATCTACTTCAAAAGATAGGTTTTTCCCTTGATGAAGATAAAGAGGTTGTCTTCCAACTCTATAAGCCCCGTTATAAGCAATATATAAAGTATCTGTAAAGCTTCCATCTTCGTTCAGTGTAATTTCTTTTTCAAAAGAATTTCCATAAATCTTAAAACTTTCATCTAAGGAATTAGAAATTTTTCCTGATAAAATTGTGTATTCTGGTTTTTCTTCTTTAGCACAAGAAAATAAAATAAGTGCTAAGGCAAAGGCAAAGAGATTTTTCATGGTTTGATTTTTTGAGTTAAATATCAAAGTTAAGAATTAAAAAGAGAAACAACATCGAATTTCTTCATAATCATTAGTAAAAAAAGATTACAAAACCTTTTGTGATTCGGAAATCCTAAAAATTAATTAGCCGCATATTAATATGCGGCTAATTAATTACGTAACTATAATATTATATACTAATCTATTTTCATTTCCGGAATTTCTCCTTCAATAATCAAGTCTGCTTCTGTGGCTTGAATAATTTCTTCTACAGAAACTCCCGGAGCTCTTTCCAAAAGTTTAAACCCTCTGTCCGTTACTTCTAAAACAGCCAGTTCGGTAACTACTTTTTTCACACATCTAACTCCGGTAAGCGGAAGTGTACATTTTTTCAGGATTTTTGATTCTCCTGCTTTATTCACGTGCATCATAGCTACGATAATATTTTCAGCCGAAGCGACTAAATCCATAGCTCCTCCCATTCCTTTGACCATTTTGCCCGGAATTTTCCAATTGGCAATATCTCCGTTTTCTGCAACTTCCATTGCCCCGAGAATGGTCAAATCCACATGTTTCCCTCGAATCATCCCGAAACTCATAGCCGAATCAAAAAAACTTGCTCCTTTCAAGGTTGTGATGGTTTGCTTTCCGGCATTAATAAGGTCCGGGTCTTCTTCTCCCTCATACGGAAAAGGCCCCATACCGAGAACCCCGTTTTCACTTTGAAATTCTACACTAATACCTTCCGGAATATAATTGGCCACTAAAGTGGGAATACCGATACCAAGATTTACAAAATATCCGTCTTTAAGCTCTTTTGCAATTCGTTTTGCAATTCCTATTTTATCTAAAGCCATAATTATTCTCTTTTTCTTACTGTTCTTTGTTCGATTCTTTTTTCATACTTTTCCCCTTGGAAAATTCTCTGAACAAAAATTCCCGGAATATGAATCTGATTCGGGTCAAGTTCTCCTGCCGGAACTAATTCTTCTACTTCGGCAATGGTAATTTTAGCAGCTCCACACATACAAGGATTAAAATTTCGGGCAGTTCCTTTAAAAATTAAATTTCCTGCCTCATCTCCTTTCCAAGCTTTTACAAAAGCAAAATCTGCTTCATAAGCATACTCTAAAATATGAGGCTTTCCGTTGAAAATTTTAACTTCTTTTCCTTCAGCTACTTCTGTTCCGTAACCTGCCGGTGTATAAAAAGCAGGAATACCAACTTGTGCTGCTCTACATTTTTCAGCTAATGTCCCTTGTGGAGTTAATTCAACTTCTAATTCTCCACTCAACATTTGACGTTCAAACTCTGCATTTTCACCCACATAAGATGAAATCATCTTTTTGATTTGCTTTTTTTGAAGCAACAACCCTAATCCGAAATCATCAACTCCTGCGTTATTTGAAATACAAGTCAGATTTTTTACATTTCTGCGAACTAACTCTGCTATAGAATTTTCAGGAATACCACACAATCCGAACCCTCCAACCATAATGGTCATAGAATCTTCAATCCCTTCAAGTGCCTCCTGAACCGAATTTACTTTTTTATTAATCATAATTTACTGCTATTTATTCAGCCCATAAAATTAGTAAAATATTTCGAAAAACAGGGAGAACCCCTATACATCACAAAATCTTTATATTGATTTTTGAGAGTTATTTAAGTGTTTTGACTGTTGATTTCGGCAACCAACCTTGCGAACCATTTAACAACTCAACCTTGTAGTAGTCATCAACAGACTCTATAACATATATTTTTGTCCCTTCGTGAAGAGTGGCTACATTATTAGAGTTTTCTTTAGGTTCTCCCTTTACAGACACAGACTCTGCAAAAACAATAGCCGGATTATCTTCCTGAACCTGATTTTTTTCAAAAGCAGCTATAATTATACATAAAACAGAGAATGTCAAGAAAATTATCATCATAGAAAACATTACTCTTTTGAGAATCATTTTCTTTGAAAAATAATATCCTACGAAACAAAACAACAACAAAAACGAAAATCCAACCGCTATTTTTGCCCAACTATCATAATGAAAAACTGAAGTAAATCCGCCTAACCAATGCGTGAACCCTACTTTTGGCACTTCTTTTATTTCATCAATCATCATATTTCGGGCAAATGTCAAATTGTTTTTTACATCACTGTTATTCGGATCTAACAATAATGCTTTTTCATAATTGTAAATAGCCGGTGCTATCTGATTGAGTTTGTAATAAGCATTCCCCAAATTGTAATACAACTCAACCGAATGTTGTCCGCCTTCCAAAATTTGTTCATAAACCTGAACTGCTTCTTCAAATTTTTCTTGTTGATACAGTTCATTAGCTTTATCAAATGAAGCCTGTCCGAAAACCGATATCGGCAGTAAAAACAACATTAAAATATTTGTAATCTTCATTTTTTGATTCCTATGGAGTTTTAAGGCATAAATTTACATAAAAATAAAAACAGATATTTAAAGAGTTTCTTAATGTTTAGTGTCAAATCAAAATTCAAGATTGTAGTAAAAATCAATCAGATTTTGTAAATCATCTGATTTGGTTATTTTTGTAAACAGTAGTTCTGCTTGGTTTTATGACTTCAAATGAACTTTTTTATGCTTTGGCACTAACCCGTACGGAAGGTATCGGAGATGTTTTTGCCAAAAAATTATTAGAATATTTTGAGTCGGCAGAAAATATTTTTTCTGCTTCAGAGCGAGAATTTTCAAAAATCCCCCGACTTAGCCAAACAGCAATAAAGGCTATTTTAAACAAAACTTCTTTTAAAGCAGCCGAAAAAGAACTTTCTTTTATAGAAAAACAAAGCATCAGAGTCTTTTATTTTGAAAATGATGATTATCCCCAAAAACTGAAACATTGTACAGATGCTCCTCTCTTACTTTTTGCCAGAGGAAATTTTGATTTAAACAACCGAAAAACTCTGAGTATAGTAGGGACACGAAAAATCACCTCTTACGGAACTTCTTTTTGCAAAAAACTCATCGAAGATTTGATCCCTTTCAATCCGATTATCGTAAGTGGTTTTGCGTTAGGAACAGATATTTGTGCACATCTTTCAGCTATTGAAAACGAATTAGAAACCGTAGGAATTCTCGCTCACGGCTTTGACAGAATATATCCTCCGTCACACTTGAAATATGTAAATAAAATGGAAAAAAACGGTGGCTTTCTGACCGAATTTTGGAGTGGTTCTGTTCCCGATAAAGAAAATTTTGTAAAACGCAATCGAATTGTTGCCGGAATATCAGATGCTACCATAGTCATAGAAAGTGCCATAAAAGGCGGGTCTCTTATTACAGCTAACTTGGCTAACGACTACGCACGTGAAGTCTTCGCCGTACCGGGAAAAACCACAGATGTTTATAGCCAAGGTTGTAATAACCTGATAAAAACTCAAAGGGCTAATATATTGACCGGTGCGGAAGATATTTTGTATATGCTAAATTGGAACACAACGCCTCAAAAAACAAAAACCATCCAAAAACAACTTTTTGTAGAACTCAATGCAGATGAACAAAAAGTGTATGATTATCTTCTAAAAAACGGAAAAGATTTGCTTGATTTGATAGCCCGAGGTTCGGAAATCCCGGTTTATAAAACCGCTTCCATACTATTCGACTTGGAAATGAAAGGAGTGGTAAGGCCTCTTCCCGGAAAAATGTTTGAATTAACCTAATTCGTTCATTGCTTCCGCAAATAACTCTATACTTTTTAGTTTTTCGTCAATATCAAAAATAGGAGCAGAAATCATTATCTCATCTATTCCATAGCTTTCGATAAATCGGCTGAGGTCTCTTTTTACGGTTTCTTTGGTACCGATAAACGAACAAGAGGTCATTTGTCGAACATGAGCTTCTTCATTTATGGTCCAAATCCCGTCCATAGAATCCACAGGAGGTTGCATATAATTTCTTTCGTTACGAATAATCCCCAAAAACATCCTGTAAAACGATGTTGCCAATCGGTTAGCATGCTCAATTGAATCGGCCATAATAACATTTATGCATGACAACTTATAGGGCTTAGCTTCTTTATCTTCTTCATTTTTGAAGTTCCGGATGTAAATTTCAAAAGCTTTTGACATCTGAGCCGGAGCAAAATGACTGGCAAAAGCATACGGAAGTCTTAACGCAGAAGCTAAATAAGCTGAATCAGTACTTGAACCTAAGATCCAAATAGGAACCTCCGTTCCGTCTCCCGGAAAAGCTCTGACTCCGGATTCGGTATTTTGTTTAGACAAATACTGTTGTAATAGTAAAACATTTTCAGGGAAATGTCTGACATTTTCAAAAAAATTAGGATTGAGAGCCTGTGCCGTTAATTGGTCTGTACCGGGTGCTCTTCCGAGTCCTAAATCAATTCGGTTTGGATATATTGAAGCTAAAGTTCCAAAATGTTCCGCTATAACCAAAGGCGAATGATTAGGGAGCATCACTCCTCCTGAACCTACTCGGATTCGTGAAGTTTTTCCGGCTATATGTCCTACCAAAACTGATGTAGCAGAACTGGCTACACTTTTCATATTGTGATGTTCTGCAAACCAATATCGAGTAAAACCTAATCGGTCTGTGAGTTGGGCTGTTTTTACTGACTTTTCGAATGTTTCGGTTATTGTACTCCCTTCACAAACATGAGCCAAATCAAGAAAAGAATAAGGAATCATAATGGGTATTTTGAGAAGTAAAGTTACAGAATATATCAGCCTGAGCCAAGTAACCTAACACTCCCTTAACATACCGGTACAAAGAATTTTATCTTACAATCATCACTTTTTTGACTTTAGTTTCAGAAGCATCTTGAGTGGTTATAAAAATCATATATACTCCTGATGCTACTCTGTATTTTCCGAAAGCTGTTGTATCCCACTCTATTGTTCCTCCTTCGCTTTTTGCTTCATAAACCAAATTTCCTTCAATATCGGTAATTTTTACGTTGGCTTTATCAGTAAGTCCTGCTATTTTAACGGTTCCTATATATTCCGGACGAACAGGATTCGGGTAAACATACACTCCACCCAAATTTTCAGAAGCCGAAGTTGCTGTTCCTTTATAAGAAACCATACCTTTATCTGTAGCGAAAAACACTTCCCCCGTTCTTGGGTTAATGTCTATATCCAAAATATTATTACTCGGTAAAGGAGAATTATCTTTGGTAAAATGATGAATAGTTTCCTGCCCATTAGAAGAGACCAAAAACACTCCCGAACCTATTGTTCCTATCCATTTTTGGTCTGCTCCATTTACTTTAATTTTCTTAACACTTTGTCTGTAAAGCAACTCTTGTGCAAGTCCGTCGTCCATTATTATAATAGGATTTAAGTTTAGTTGGTCTTCTGTCAGGAACCTGTCTACACTGGGTAAAACTCTTAATCCTAATGCTGTCCCTACCCACAAACGGTTATTATTATCTATAGCTAAAGTAGCAACTCTATTGTAAGGTACTCCATTATCATACGAGTCATCAATAACAATTTTACGGTTTTGATATGCCTCATTAAATCCTACTAAACCTTTGTCGTGTGTTGCTACCCATTTTGTACCATTTTTATCTATTACTAAATCTCCGTAACTGGCAGCTTTATCATGTATCTGATAAGATTTCCAAGAGTTGTTTCCTTGCATTACTTTCAACTTCCCTGTATTCCCTGCGTTGGTCACCCATAAATTTCCATTTTTGTCAAAAGCCATGTTATGTATTCTGATACTTGAAGAATTTCCTCCCGCAAATCCCTCTAACCCGTTTTGTCCGGTATTAGTTGCATTGAGTAGCATAGTAGGAATATTGTTTTCTACAATCAAAATTCCTGAATGATTTGACCCTATATATACCTTATTTTCGTTATTCGGAGTAATAACAACCTTAGAAAGATTTGTTGCTTCAAGTACTTCTTCATACGGAATATGCAACCAACCTTCAGGAGTGAATTTTGATATTCCGTATCTGCCTAATTCCGGAAAATATGGATTATACAGATGCGAGTTATCTCCAAAAACACACCATAAATCATCTGCAGTCGCTGTTATAGAATAGACTTTATTCCGTAATGGACCTGCAGGGATATAGTTTTGATAAGAACTCAAGTTATTCAAATTAACTGCATATAGAGCTTTAGCTGTTGTACCTATATATACGGTATTGAGTATGACAGTTGAGTCAGTAAACTCAACAGGTTCATCAAAAATTTGTCCGATTTGAGCCACAACGGCAAGTTGCGAACTTAAAACATAAATAGTTTTAGATGTAGTTACCGTCAAATATCCGTTTACGGATTTTATTCCTAAAACAGACTGATTGGTATTCAAAATTTGAGAGGTTCCTCCTCCTGAAAGAAGTCTGTACAATATCCCATCAGCACCCAAGCTCACTAAGTGATTTTCTATACTTACAATTCCGTTCCAGTTTGCACTATGGAAAGTATCCCAAGCATTAAAATGAATCAGATTTGGGTTAGAAAGACTTGCTCTTCTGATTCCGAAAGGCTTTGTAACCGCATAAATTTCATTATTATAAACAGTTGTTTGTAAAACCTGTGTTTGTTGCCCTGATTCTCCAATAAAAAAGGTATCTCCAAACTCTAATGTTTCTAAATTAAACACGGAAATTCCATAATCGGTAGAGATAAATACTTTTCCTTCATGCTCAAAAAAATGATTTATTTTCTTTTTGTTTGGGAGTACCGGCACATCATTCAATATATCTACCTTATTTATGATATTCTTATTGTTTAAATTAACAACAACCAAAAGCCCGTTGTCATTTCCGATAAGCGTTAAATTAAACTGATTACTGTGATATATAGCTGTAATTTTATCGGTTTTTAACCCGTCTATAGTGTTAAAAGTTTCTATCTCATGAGTAGCCAAATGTTTGGAAAAAACTGCATTTTCGGTCGCTGCAACAATTCGACTGTCTGATTCGGCTAATCCGATAATATGATTATACGAAAAATATCCGCCCCAAGATTGATTGGTTTGAGCCAATGTACAAAAGGAAACAAAAAAGAATAAAAGTAATATGTATTTTTTCATAACAATCATTCACAAAAAGGGAACTTCAAAAATATTAAAACTAAAGAAACCAAAAGATATTGCAGTCAATCTGAATTAAATGTTTTTTATGTTAAAGAGTTTATATCCAAAATTTTTTGACCGTATTTTTCTTTTGCAGAAAAGACTCTGTAATCATCAAATGTTGTTTATCTTCTTCTACTGTAACCAAAATATTTTTCAGCACCTCAATATTGGTTATTTGATAGTTCAAATCAAAAAAAGCATATCCTTTGAATACTCCATTTTCGACAAGAATAACACTCCGTTCGTCAATTGTTCTGCCTTTGTCAATAAGTAGCATATTTTTATTTTTTTCCGAAAAGAATTTCTTTGAAGATTTTATTTTTTTCAGGGTGCGATTCAAAGGAGGTTTATTCTGTTTAAGTTCTTCATATTCTTTGACAGAAGCTATAAGAAAACTTCCGGTTTCTTCATAAGTAACGGCAAAAAACTCTGTTTGAATTTTCTTGGCAATTTTAGACTCACCGGTAAAAAGTGAATTTACTTTCTTTTTAATATTTCGACTTTTTCCTAAATAAATAATATCTCCTTTTTCGTTATGGATGTAATATATTCCTACTTTCTCAGGAAGACTTTCGACAATATCGAGCATTTTAGGAGAAAGTCCTGCTTTAATCTCACTTTTAATAAGACTTTGTGCGATTTGCTTATCGGAGTCTTTAGACAATAAAAGTTTAAAAAGCTTAACTGTTGCCTGAGCATCTCCTGAAGCTCTGTGTCTGTCACTCATCGGAATTCCTAAAGAGCGAACTAATTTCCCTAAACTATAGGAACTTTGTCCGGGCAGCAATTTTTTTGAAAGTTCAACCGTACATAGCGTTTCTCGTCTGAAATCATACCCTAAACGGTCAAACTCCATTCTGAGAACTCTATAATCAAACGGAGCATTATGAGCTACAATGATGGTGTCTTCCGTAATTTCAATAATTCGTTTAGCTACCTCGTAAAATTTAGGTGCAGAACGAAGCATGGCATTGTTGATTCCCGTAAGTTTTATTACAAAAGGTTGAATCGGACGTTCCGGATTGATAAGGCTTATAAATTGGTCAACTACTTTATGACCATCAAATTTGTATATAGCAACTTCGGTAATCCCTTCTTGATTGAATTGACCTCCGGTAGTTTCTATATCAAGTATTGCATACATATTTCTAAAAACGAAAAGCCTACAGGCTTATCAAGACTACTTTCCCATAAATTAATGCGTCAAATATAAATAAAATTTTCCAACGCTTCTCCCTCCGGATTGAAAGGCTCATTCTCAGAGCTTTTTAGATAATAAGATTCTTCCGTTATCTTTAAACCCTCTATTTCTGTACAACTTAGAACCTACTGTGTTGTGTTGTTCCACTTCCAAGTGAAGGACATTCACACCAAGTTCTTGGGCTTTTTTTTCTATAAAATTCATCGTATGATTTCCTATACCTTGATATCTGAACTCAGGTTTTAAGAACAACTCATCAATAAAAGCATCTCTACCGTTATGTTCAAAACTCCCGAAAGTTGTACTGCTTTAAGTTCTTTATTATTCTATTCTGTTCATTTTGATTGGTTTCTTTATCAAAAAAAGACAAACAGTTGTTCTGTCATCTTCTCTTTTTGTAATATAACTGCAATTTTTCTTACTGATGAACTTTAAATATCATTTAAAATTTTCGCTAAAAGTAATAAATATCCTAAAATTTATATTAATAGATTTTTTTTTACAATAGCTGAACAATTTTTTACTAACAGAAGTTGTTCTCGTTCATTTTAATTAATTTTATTTATATTTTTGATAAGGACAAGGTCAACGGATTTTGTTTTTTCTTCTTCTATAACCCGGTAATTTTTTCTTTTTTAAAAGTCCTTATGATTAAATAGATTTATAATAAATTTACACCTCAAAAAAATACGTTAATATGAATTATTATAAAATAGAAAATTTAGAACAGTATTTCAAAATGTACAATAAATCCGTACGTGAACCCAGAAAATTTTGGGAGCGTATAGCAGACGAAAACTTCACTTGGTATCAGCGTTGGGACAAGGTTTTGGAATACGATATGTCTAAAGCGGAAATTCAATGGTTTCAGAATGCCAAACTTAATATTACCAAAAATTGTATTGACAGACATCTGAATAAGAGAGGAAATAAAACAGCCATTATTTTTGAACCAAACGACCCTACAGAAGAAGCACAACACATTACCTATAACGAACTTTATGAAAGGGTCTGTAAAATGGCTAATGTATTGTTAGAACAAGGTGTAAAAAAAGGAGACCGAGTTTGTATTTATCTGCCTATGATTCCCGAACTGGCTGTTTCGATATTGGCTTGTGCTAGAATCGGAGCTATTCACTCGGTAGTTTTCGCAGGGTTTTCAGCTTCGGCACTTAGCTCCAGAATTACTGACTGCGGAGCTAAATTATTGATTACTTCAGACGGTTCATATAGGGGAAATAAAACCATTAATCTGAAAAGCATTGTAGATGAAGCTTTAGAAGCCGCTACTGATGTAAATACGGTTTTGGTAGCAAAACGAATAAACTCAGACGTTCCGATGAAAGAAGGTCGAGATAAATGGTTACAGCCTCTTTTGGATGCTGCTTCAACCAACAATGTAGCAACAATAATGGATGCAGAAGACCCGTTGTTTATTCTTTATACCTCAGGCTCTACCGGAAAACCAAAAGGAATGGTTCACTCTACAGCCGGATATATGGTTTATACGGCCTATACGTTTAAAAATGTTTTCCGTTATGAAGAGAACGACATTTTTTGGTGTACTGCTGATATAGGCTGGATTACAGGACATTCATATATCGTTTACGGACCTCTTTTAAACGGAGCTACTACCGTTTTATACGAAGGGATACCAAATTATCCTGATTTCGGACGTTTTTGGCAAACTATCGAAAAACACAAAGTAACCACTTTCTATACCGCTCCGACAGCTATTCGTTCTTTAGCAAAAGAAAATACAGATTGGGTTACCAAACATGATTTATCTTCGCTTAAAATTTTAGGTTCGGTTGGAGAGCCAATTAACGAAGAGGCTTGGCACTGGTACAATAATCATGTGGGAGATAAACGCTGCCCGATTACTGATACATGGTGGCAAACCGAAACAGGGGGAATTATGATTGCTCCGATTCCGTTTGTAACACCTACTAAACCAACTTATGCTACTCTTCCGCTACCGGGAGTTCAAGCTGTTTTGATGGATGATAAACGAAACGAGATAGAAGATAATCAAGTTACCGGAAGTCTTTGCATTAAATTCCCTTGGCCGGGAATTGCCCGAACAATTTGGGGAGATCATCAAAGATATATTGACACCTATTTCACCGCTTTTCCGGGGAAATACTTTACCGGAGACGGAGCCTTACGAGACGAAGTCGGTTATTACAGAATTACGGGAAGAGTAGATGATGTAATAATTGTTTCAGGACATAACCTCGGAACAGCACCTATTGAAGATGCTATCAACGAACACCCTGCTGTGGCAGAATCAGCTATTGTAGGTTATCCTCACGAAATTAAAGGAAATGCTCTCTACGGATTCATCACCCTGAAAGAAACCGGAAAAACCAGAGATCAAAACAACTTACGTAACGAAATTAATCAACATATTGCTACACATATCGGACCTATTGCCAAATTAGATAAAATTCAATTTGTAACAGGACTTCCGAAAACACGCTCAGGGAAAATTATGCGTAGAATTTTGCGCAAAATAGCAGAAGGAGATTTTTCTAACTTCGGAGACACCTCGACTTTACTCAACCCTGAAAGCGTGGATTTAATTAAAGACAACCGAATCGAATAATTATTAAATTAAACTGATTGATAAACTTGTTCAACCTCCTCAAAAACATCAAAAATTTTGAGGGGGTTGTCTTCAGTTACCATACGTTGGCGGTATTGTTTAAAATCAGGGATGCCTTTAAAATAATTGGCATAATGTCTTCGCATTTCAACGATTCCGACTCTTTCACCTTTCCATTCCATAGACCAAATTAAATGGTTTCGGGCAGCTTCTACTCGGTCAGAAATGGTCGGAGCAGGAAGTTTTTCTCCGGTTTTAATGTAATGTTTTATTTCGTTGAAAATCCACGGATACCCGATAGCTGCACGTCCTATCATCATTCCGTCAAGTCCGAATCTGTTTTTGTACTCTAAAGCTTTTTCCGGGCTGTCAATATCTCCATTTCCGAAAATTGGCATCGTAATTCTCGGATTGTTTTTGATTCGTTCAATATGTGTCCAGTCTGAATGCCCCTTGTACATCTGAGCTCTTGTACGGGCATGAATAGTCAAAGCTTGTACTCCGATATCTTGCAATCGTTCAGCTACTTCATCAATATTAATCGAAGATTCATCCCAACCTAAACGAGTTTTAACCGTTACGGGTAAGTGTGTACTTTTTATAACGGCCTTAGTCAACCTTACCATCAAATCCACATCCTTCAATACTCCGGCTCCGGCTCCTTTACAAACCACTTTTTTGACCGGACAACCAAAATTGATATCTACCAAATCGGGTTGTACAGTCTCCACAATTTTTGCAGAAAGAGCCATAGCCTCTTCGTCGCCTCCAAAAATCTGAATCCCGATCGGACGTTCATAATCAAAAATATCCAATTTCTGACGACTTTTTATGGCATCTCGAATCAATCCTTCAGAAGAAATAAATTCGGAGTACATCAAATCTGCTCCATGCATTTTACACAACCTTCTGAACGGAGGATCACTCACATCTTCCATAGGAGCAAGTAAAAGCGGATGTTCCGGTAATTCGATGTTTCCGATTTTTGGCATTTCCGAAATTTTTGCAAAGGTAAAAAAGTATAACGCGATAAAAAAACCTTAATTTTGTCAGTTAAATTTCACTGTCTTGAGTACTCAATTACAACATATTCTCAAAAATATTCCTTTCCAAATCATTGGGGACAAGAATGCCGTAGTCAGCAATGTTTCTATTGACAGCCGTTCGTTACAAAACAACAATAACACCTTGTTTTTTGCTCTGAAAGGAAAAAACAACGATGCTCATACATATATTCCTGAATTACTCGAAAAAGGGATTGAAAATTTTGTTGTGTCCACTCTTCCGAAAGACCATTCTAAAGGAAATTATATCTTGGTAGATAACACATTAAAAGCATTACAAGATTTCGCTTCAAATCACCGAAACAAATTTGATTTTCCTATTATCGGAATTACAGGAAGTAACGGAAAAACTATTGTCAAAGAATGGCTGAATTTTTTACTTTCACCAGACTTTAATATTGCCCGAAGTCCCAAAAGTTACAACTCTCAAGTGGGAGTTCCGCTTTCAGTTTTAGGAATCAATGAAAATCACAATTTCGGAATTTTTGAAGCAGGGATCTCTCAGCCTGATGAGATGAAAAACCTCCAAGCCATTATTAAACCCACAATCGGAGTTTTGACCAACATCGGGGATACCCACAACGAAGGTTTTGAAAGCAAAACCCAAAAAATAGCTGAAAAAATAAAACTCTTTAAAGATTGCGAAGTAGTAATTTACAGAAAAAACCACGAGATTTCAATGGCTTTGGAGCACTACTTTGTAAAGCAGTTTGTGTGGAGCTTTTCAAACGAATCAGATGCTTTGTATATCAAAAAATCTGTTTCGAGAAATATTACACAACTCCACTTTAGCTATAATCATCAGGATTTTGAAGTAGAAATACCTTTTTCAGACGATGCTTCAGTAGAAAATGCTGTTCATTCCATGATGGTTTTATTGTACCTGAATTACGACAAACCTACTATAGAAGCTCGAATGAAGATGCTCTACCCGATTGAAATGCGACTGAGAGTCAAAAACGGAATCAACAGTACTACTCTGATTGATGACAGCTATATTTCGGATTTTCAATCCATAAAAATAGCATTGGATTTTTTAGAACAACAAAAACAACATTCAGAAAAAGTTGTTATCCTATCCGATATCCTTCAAAGTGGAGAAAATCAAACGGAACTTTATAAAAAAGTTGCTTTATTACTTAAACAAAATCACATCTCTAAAGTAATCGGAATCGGAAAAGACCTAACAACTCATAAACATCTTTTTGAACATATCGAAACTTTTGAAAACACCGAAGACTTTCTTAAAAACTTCAATAGCTCGGAATTTTCGAACCAAACCATTTTGATAAAAGGAGCTCGGAGTTTTCATTTAGAAGAAATCGTTTCGGTTTTGGAAGAAAAAACACATCAAACTGTTTTAGAAATTAATCTGAATGCCATAACCCACAACCTGAATTATTATAAATCAAAACTCAACACAACTACCAAAATTATGGTAATGATTAAGGCTTTTGGGTATGGTAGCGGAAGTTTTGAAATTGCAAAACTGTTAGAATATCACAAAGTAAATTATCTGGGAGTAGCTTTTACAGACGAAGGAATTGCCCTACGTCATGCCAATATTTCTACTCCGATAATCATTATGAATCCCGAACCCGGAAGTTTTTCGGCTTTGATTTCGCATAATTTAGAACCGGAAATTTATTCTCTTAAAGTATTACAGCTTTTCAAAAATCATCTCAAAAAACTCAGCAGAACAAAATACCCTATTCATATTAAACTCGATACCGGAATGCACCGCTTAGGGTTTGAAGAAAAAGATATCCGGGAACTTACGGATTATCTGAAAGAAAATAAAGATTTGTTTGAGGTAAAATCAATCTTCTCGCATCTTTCGGGTAGTGATGCACCAGAATTCAAAGATTTTACTTGGCATCAGTTTGAAATATTCCGAAAACTGTCTGACTATATAAAAAACGAATTAAACATCACCCCTATTTGCCATATTGCCAACACCTCTGCCATTTCTAATTATCCCAAAATGCAAATGGATATGGTACGACTCGGAATAGGCTTGTACGGAATCTCAAATGACGAAAACGAAATCAAGTATTTGGAAAATGTCGGAACACTAAAATCGGTTATTTTACAGATAAAAGAAATCGGAAAAGGTGAAAGTGTCGGGTATTCCAGACAATTTATTGCCGAAAAACCCACTCGAACCGCTACTATTCCTATCGGATATGCAGACGGAATCCCAAGAGCTTTAGGTAACGAAAGAAGCTATGTGGTTATCAATAATCAAAAAGCTCCGATTATAGGCAACATCTGTATGGATATGCTTATGGCAGATGTTACTCACATCAATTGTCACGAAGGAGATTCTGTTATTATTTTTGGAGAACACCCAAAAGTAACCGAAATCGCAAAAACTATTGGAACTATTCCGTATGAGATTTTAGCCGGAATTTCACAAAGAGTGAAAAGAGTTTTTTATAGAGAGTAAGCAGACAGTAATTTTCTGTAAAATAACCGCTTGGTATATCCCTATTAAATTACTGTCCACTGACCGATTAGTTTTAATGATTGATAGCTTCAACTTTTATTTCATTGTCATTGAGCATATCTTTCAACATATTTTCTATTCCGCTTTTTAAAGTAAAAGTAGAAGAAGGACAACCACTACAAGCTCCCTGAAGAATTACTTTTACTCGTTTTTCATTTTCATCGTACGAATCAAAAACAATATTTCCTCCGTCCGAAGCCACAGCCGGTTTTACATACTCTTCTAAAATATTGATGATTTGCTGTGAAGTAGCATCTAATTTTTCAAAGTTGTGGTCAAGTTGCTTTTCTTGTTGAGTAGTCGGAACATATTTGGTTTCGTCAATCAAAGATTTACCTTGCTCAATATATTCTTTAATAAATGTACGAAGTTCCTGAACTACTTCATCCCATTCTACAATATTATATTTAGTAACCGAAATGTAATTTTCATCTAAAAACACCTCTTTTACAAACGGAAAACGAAAAAGAGCCTGAGCCAATTCTGATGAAGCAGCTTCTTCAATATTTTTAAATTCAACGGTATTTTTCACTAACAATTTATTGCAAACAAACTTCATCACAGCCGGATTCGGAGTGCTTTCTGCATACACCGAAATAGGAATCTTTTTAGTCAACTCAGCAGGAGTTATGATTTGTCCTCCGTTGTTTACAAATTCAGCTATCTGCTCGGCTACTTCATCCTTAACATCGTCCCACTCCACTATGTTATATCGCTCAATAGCTATAAAATTCCCCGATATATATACCGTTTTTACAAACGGCAGATAAAACATTTTTTGAGCTAACGGAGAAGGTTTAGCCTCATCTATATTTTTAAATTCGTAGCTTTCTTTAGACACAAACTCCGAAAATTCAAATTTCAGAATTGCCGGATTTGAGGTTGGTATAATTTTGACAGTTATCATCTTAGTATTATTTTTTACAAAAATACTAAACATATTTCTATTTCGGCAGATTCTAAGAAACTGTTTAAAAATTGATTTTTGATTCCACTAAACAGTTTAAAATATTTCTTACTTTTGCTTTTACGTTAAACTAAAAAAACAACACAATATGAGTCATAACATTAAACCGGGAGTTGCAACAGGTAGAGAAGTTCAAGAGATTTTTAAATACGCAAAACAAAAAGGATTTGCCCTTCCTGCCGTAAATGTGGTGGGTTCAAGTTCAATAAACGGAGTTTTAGAAACTGCCGCCAAATTAAAAGCACCTGTAATTATTCAGTTTTCTAACGGAGGAGCTGCTTTTAATGCCGGAAAAGGACTTTCAAACGAAAATCAAAGAGCTGCCATTGCCGGTGCGATTGCAGGAGCAAAACACATTCACACCTTAGCCGAGTTATACGGAGCTACGGTTATTTTGCATACTGACCACTGTGCTAAAAACCTATTGCCTTGGATTGATGGACTTTTGGATGCCAATGAAGAACACTTTAAGCAAACAGGAAAGCCTCTGTACAGTTCACATATGTTGGATTTGTCAGAAGAACCTCTTGAAGAAAATATTGAAATCTCTAAAAGATATTTAGAGAGAATGAGCAAAATGGGTATGACTCTCGAAATAGAGTTAGGAATTACAGGAGGAGAAGAAGACGGGGTTGATAATACGGGAGTTGATAGCTCTAAACTATACACTCAGCCTGAAGAGGTTGCGTATGCTTATGAGGAGTTAAAAAAAGTTTCTGACCAATTTACTATTGCTGCTGCATTCGGAAACGTACACGGAGTGTACAAACCGGGTAACGTGAAACTTACTCCGAAAATCTTGAAAAACTCTCAAGATTATGTACAACAAAAATTCGGAACAGAGCACAACCCTATTGACTTTGTATTCCATGGAGGCTCAGGTTCTTCATTAGAAGAAATCAGAGAAGCCATTTCTTACGGAGTTATAAAAATGAATATTGATACGGACTTACAATTTGCCTTTACAGAAGGAATTCGCGATTATATGATTTCAAAAATTGATTATCTGAGAACTCAAATCGGAAACCCTGAAGGGGCAGATGCACCAAACAAAAAACACTACGATCCGAGAAAATGGATTCGTGAAGGAGAAATGACTTTCAACAAACGTTTAGAACAAGCGTTTGCTGATTTGAATAATGTAAATACACTTTAATTGTGTTTAAAGTTTCAGACTTCAACAATCTTGAAGTTTGAAAACTAAAACTAAAAAACAAAAAATTATGTCTTGGTTTAAAAGAACGGAAAAAGGGATTCAAACCCCTACAGAACAAAAAAGAGATGTTCCCAAAGGATTATGGTATAAATCGCCAACGGGAAAAATTGTTGATGCAGAAGAATTAGCAAAGAATTTTTACGTAAGTCCTGAGGATGACTACCATGTAAGAATCGGGAGCAAAGAATATTTTGAAATCTTGTTTGATGATAATGAATTTGTGGAGTTAGATGCTAAAATGACATCTAAAGACCCTCTAAAGTTTGTAGATACCAAAAAATATTCTGAAAGGCTGAAAGAAACCATCTCAAAAACCAAACTCAATGATGCTGTTCGCACAGCAGTCGGAAAGTCAAAAGGAAGAGATTTAGTTATTGCTTGTATGGATTTTGCCTTTATCGGAGGTTCTATGGGGTCTGTTGTGGGAGAGAAAATCGCAAGAGCTATTGACTATTCCATCAAACACAAAATTCCGTTTTTGATGATTTCTAAATCAGGAGGAGCAAGAATGATGGAAGCTGCTTATTCGCTTATGCAAATGGCAAAAACTTCAGTTAAATTAGCTCAATTGGCAGAAGCAAAAATTCCGTATATTTCTCTTTGTACTGACCCAACAACCGGAGGTACAACAGCTTCATATGCTATGTTAGGAGACATAAATATCTCTGAACCCGGAGCTCTTATCGGATTTGCCGGACCTCGTGTAGTAAAAGACACTACCGGAAAAGAGCTTCCTGAAGGGTTTCAAACGGCAGAATTCTTACTCGAACACGGGTTTTTGGATTTCATCACACACAGAAGAGACTTAAAGAACAAAATAAATCTGTATATTGATTTAATCCTAAATCAAGAAATCCGATAGATTATGAAATCAATGCTGAAAACCTTTTTTATTACAGGTTTTACTTTTGCTCTTTTAATGAGTTGTTTTGATTATTTTATTGACAATAACTTTAATGTCTTCAAATCTCTTGTTCTCTTTGTAGTTTACGGAACATTAATGACTGTCATAATTAAACCCAATAACAAAGAGGATATAAAAAAATAAACCTTATATTTTATATTTAATTATATACAAATAAAGCCGGTACTTCTCCGGCTTTTGTTATTTTATACACTTCTTAAAACCCAAAACAAATCAGCTGACCAATTTAAACCATTTATTTTGTAACTTACTCCCATTATTCAAGTTTAAAAATACTTTTTTGTATGAAAAGATTATTTCTCTTTTTCTCTTTTTCGGGATTATTGGGGTTTTCTCAACAATTTCCGAAAGTAGATTTTACTCACAGTTTTGCATCGCTTGAAATCAATCCGGTCAAACAAAATGTTTGGGGAGATGTCGAGTATATTTTTACAGTAAATGAACCTTTGGACACCATACGCATTAATGCTCATAAAATGAGTTTCGATAAAGTAAAAATTAACGAAAAAGAAGTGCAGTTCAAAGTAACCGATAAAGAATTTTTACTTTTTGAAGGATACGAAAAAGGAGAAAATAAGCTCACGTTTTCTTATGAAGCTTTTCCTGTTCAGGCGATGTATTTTGTACAGAAAAATTATTATGAAGATGTTCAGATATGGACACAAGGACAAGGAAAATACACCAGTCATTGGTATCCGAGCTTTGATGATGTAAATGAAAAAGTAATTTTTAGTTTAGATATAACTTTCCATAAAGATTACACCGTTTTAGCCAACGGAAGTCTGATTTCAAAAACCGAGAAAGACAATCAAATCACTTGGAAGTATCAAATGCATAAACCGATGAGCAGTTATCTTTTGATGTTAGCTATCGGCCGATTCGAAAAACAAAGTTTTACTTCAAAATCCGGAATTCCAAATGATTTGTGGTATCACATTTCGGACAAAGACAAATTTGAATCTACTTATCGTTATAGTGAAGAAATTTTTGATTATTTAGAAAATGAAATCGGTGTTCCATACCCTTGGGAAGTTTACAGGCAAATTCCCGTTTGGGATTTTTTGTATGGAGGAATGGAGAACACCACGTCAACCATTTTTGCGCAAGATTACGTGGTAGATGAAATAGGCTTCAACGACCGAAATTATGTCAATGTAAACGCTCACGAATTAGCCCATCAATGGTTTGGAGATTTGGTTACAGCCAAGACAACAAAACATCATTGGCTACAAGAAGGATTTGCCACTTTTTATGCTCTTTTATCAGACAGACACCTCTTCGGAGACGATTATTATTACTGGAAACTCTATGAAAACGCTCAAAAAATTGAACAAGCTGCAACCTCTGATGATGTACCCATTTTGAGCGAAAAAGCCAGTTCTCTTTCATACTACCAAAAAGGAGCTTGGGCTTTACACGTTATGCGAGAAGGTATGGGAGCCGATAAGTTTCGCTTAGCAGTAAAAAATTATTTGAACAAACACGCTTTCGGAAATGTAGAAACCGAAGATTTATTCCGAGAAGTTAGAGCAGTATCAGATTTTGACTGTGAAACCTTCAGCAAGAATTGGTTGGAAACTCATATTTTTCAAAAAGAAGAAGTCTATGCTCTTTTAAAGAAAAACGATTTTATCAAACAATATATTGAGTTACAAGAAAAACCTCTTGACCCTAAAAAAGACAAAAAGAAAATCCTGAAAATCCTAAACAGTAAAATTTATTATCCTATAAAAGAATTACTCGTTTATCAAACTGCAAATTTACCTTTTGAACAAAAGAAAGACTTTATTGTGGCGGCTTTAAACACTAATAATGTTAAAGTTCGTCAAGCTGTTGCCGTAACTCTTACAGAGATTCCGGAAAACTTCCGTTCAACATATGAAACTCTTTTGAAAGACCCTTCTTATGCAACAAGAGAGATAAGTCTTTTTAATCTATGGAATAACTTTGAAACCGAAAGAGAGCGATATGTTCAATTATCTGAAAATTGGATTGGTTTCGAAGGTCGAAATTTAGAAATTTTACATCACGCTCTTTCTTTTGTTACCACAAAATCTGAAAATCAACAAATAAAAGACTACTTGGCTTTGTTAAATCTGTCAGGAACTAACTATGATGCTTTAACCAGACAAAATGCTCTCGAAAAACTGTTGAGTCTGGAGCTCTACACAGATGAAGTCTTTAAAAGTTTAGCTTATGGCACATCGCATTCTCGCTGGAGATTCGCCCTATTTTGTAGGGAACAAATTAAAAAACTCATCCACAACGAAGAGTTTAAAAAAGTGTTTCAAGAAGAAGTGCTTCCACAACTTGCGTTTAAAGAAAAAACAATTTTGGAAAGAATTTTAGCTAAAGAGGAAAAGTAGTTTACAAGAAAAACTTTATAAAATAAAAAAGAGGCTCTTAAAAGGAGCCTCTTAATGTTTATTCATCGTCGTCTTCGTCATCATCTTCATCCAAATCTTCCTCATCTTCATTCTCCTCGTCTTCGTCATCAAACTCAGGTTTATCAGACATATCATCATCTTCGTCATCATCTCCGGCAATAACCTCGTCTTCAATGTCTTTAATAGGAGGAGTAGCAACAACCAAATCTACATCTAAATCATCATCTTCATCGAAATTCTCAATTCTATCGGCTAATTTAGTACTTACTTTTACCAGATAGATAGTATCTTCCGTACGAACCTCTACAGCCTCAACCGTTTCATTTTTGGCATTTTTAAATCGGATAATATCCGCATCGTCATATCCGTCAGGAAATTTTTCAACCAATAAGGTTAAAATTTCATTAGTCAACTTAGCATAATCTACAATTACTCGTTTCATAAAGTATCTTGAAAAAACTATTGATTTAATAAGTATGCAAAAATAAGCGGAGCCACAATAGTAGCATCAGATTCAATCATAAATTTTGGTGTGTCTGCATCTAATTTTCCCCAAGTGATTTTTTCGTTTGGAACTGCTCCTGAGTATGAACCATAACTTGTGGTAGAATCTGAAATCTGACAGAAATACGACCAAAACGGAACATCCTCCCATTCCAAATCCTGATACATCATTGGAACTACACAAATCGGGAAATCTCCGGAAATCCCTCCTGCTATCTGGAAGAAACCTACTCCTTTTTCTCCCGAATTTGCTCTATACCACTCCGTTAAGTAGATCATATATTCTATTCCCGATTTTACAGTTGATGCTTTTACTTTTCCTTTGATAACGTTAGCTGCAAAAATATTACCTGTTGTCGAATCTTCCCATCCCGGACAAACAATAGGTAGGTTTTTTTCGGCCGCAGCCACAATCCAAGAATCTTTAGGGTCTATTTCATAATATTGCTTCAACACTCCCGAATTAACCACTTTATACAAGAACTCGTGAGGAAAATATCGCTCTCCCTTAGCTTCCGCATCATACCAAACGTCCTCCAAATGTTTTTGTAAACGTCTGAAAGCTTCTTCTTCAGGAATACAAGTATCTGTTACACGATTATAGTGGTTATCTAACAACTCTCTTTCGTCTTGTGGGGTCAAATCTCTCCAATTCGGGATTCTTTTGTAATGCGAATGGGCAACCAAATTCATTACATCTTCTTCCAAATTTGCTCCGGTACAAGAAATAATATGTACTTTGTCTTGACGAATCATCTCAGCCAAAGAAACCCCCAGTTCTGCCGTTGACATTGCTCCTCCCAAAGAAATTAACATTTTTCCTCCTTCCAGCAAATGGGTTTCATATCCTTTTGCGGCATCCACTAATGCGGCAGCATTAAAATGCCTAAAATTATGTTCAATAAATTGTCTTACAGCTCCTTTACTCATGTTCGTTTTGTTTTATATCTTCTCAAAAATAAATTATTTTTCAGTATAACCAAGTATTTTTAGTACATCTTCTGATGTTTGTTGTTCAGAAAAGACTTCTGTTGCCAAAATACCATTTTTATCTCTATCAATCAAGATATGTTTAGGTTGCGGAATCAAACAATGGTGAATTCCTCCAAATCCTCCTATAGTTTCCTGATAAGCCCCCGTATTAAAAAATCCGATATATAACGGTTTTTCTTTATTGTATTTCGGAAGATAAACCGCATTCATATGTTGTTCGGAATTGTAATAATCATCACTATCGCAAGTCAATCCTCCAAGTAAAACTCTCTCATAAGTATCATTCCAACGATTGACAGCCATCATCACGAAACGTTTACTAATAGCCCAAGAATCAGGAAGTGTGGTAATGAAAGATGAGTCAATCATATTCCATTTTTCTCTGTCATTTTGTTGTTTTTGATACAAAACCTGATAGATAGCTCCCCCACTCTCTCCAACAGTAAACGAACCAAATTCCGTAAAAATATGAGGAACCGGAATTTCTGCATCATCACACGCTATTTTGATTTGATTGAGTATCTCCTCAACCATATATTGGTAATCATAATTGAATCCTAATGAATTTTTAATCGGGAAACCGCCTCCTATATTCAGACTATCTAATGTAGGACATTCTTTTTTCAGAGCAATGTACACTTTCATACACTTCAGGAGTTCGTTCCAATAATAAGCCGTGTCACGAATTCCCGTATTGATGAAGAAATGAAGCATTTTTAGCTCCAATTGTTTATTTTCCTGAATTTGTTTTCTGTAAAAAGGGACAATATTTTTGTAGCCGATTCCTAAACGTGAGGTGTAAAATTCAAATTTAGGTTCTTCTTCGGCTGCAATACGAATTCCTATTTTGAATTTTTTGTCTGTTTTTTCTAATAATAAATCGAGTTCTTCATAATTATCAATCACCGGAATAGTATTTTTATGTCCGCTATTGATAAGGCGTGCTATATTCTCAATATATTGTTCACGTTTGAATCCATTACAAACTACAAAGGTATTTTTGTTGATTTTACCTTCGTCCATTAGCTTTTCTACAATATTAATATCAAAAGCTGAAGATGTTTCGATATGAATATTGTTCTTAAAAGCCTCATCCATAACAAATTTAAAATGAGAGCTTTTAGTACAATAACAATAATAATAGTTGGCTTCGTAACCCAACTTTTCCATAGCTTCTCTGAACCAAGCTTTTGCACGATTAATATTGTTAGAAATAGCCGGAAGATATGTGAATTTAAGTGGAGTTCCGTACTGCTCCACGAGCTTCATTAAATCAATATTGTGAAAATGAAGATTATGATCTTTGTCAAGTGTAAATTCTTCTTGAGGGAAATAAAAAGTTTGATTTATCAGGTCGAAATATTTAGTGTTCATTTTTGTTTTATTTTAAGGTTCTTGGATTTTTTATAAAAAACGAAAAATGAACCCTTTTCAAACTCTGATATTAGCATAGACAATTTCAAGTTCTTTTTTTAGGCAAAAAACAACTCCTATGCCGGAAAATAAGTTTTTCTGCACTTTGCGAAAAGCGTTAAACTGCTTGTCTTCAACCGAGGATACGATATTGCTTTTTACTCTTTTCACTCTCGGGCAAATGTAAAAAATATTCTTTTTGATTTACAATATATTTTCACAAAAAACAACCTGGTTTCCACAGTGTTTTTCGAATAGACTCAAAACCAAACAGGCTTAACCCACTACTTGTTTTTGGCGTGCAAACTTACAAAAAAACTTAAATCCAAAATCTTAAAAAAAAACCTCACAAATTTTGATATTTGTGAGGTCCTTTTTAGCAGTTAATTTTAGTATATCTTAAAGCTCTAAAGCCTTTACCGGATTGTTATCCATCAATAATTCAACTGGGTTT
>CAZVQI010000009.1:0-31342 GCA_964629155.1 uncultured Flavobacterium sp. | reverse complement strand
AAAAACAAGAAGATGGCTTATACAACTACAGAAAACTTCCCTTCAAAACCTTCGCAGAAATTCAATCCAAAACGAATTCTGTAGGTTGGATTAGTATGGATCATTCGGCTGACTACGTAGAACTGGCTATGTTTGGCCCGGGAAGCGAGAAACTAAAACCCTTTATCAAAAATACCGATTTGCACTATTTTATGCTCGAAGCAGCTCAGGTTAGTGTACGATAATCTATAGAAGTAAGCAAGTAACTCAACGCTAAAGCAAGTGAAAAGTTGTTTCTTCACTTGCTTAATCTTACTTTTGTCACGTGTTTCATATTTAACAAATGTCAAGAAAAAACAAAAAGCAAAACATCGTGTTCGAAAATGTAACGATTTTAGATGCAGGTGCTAAAGGTGTTTCTGTCGCTAAATCTCCTGAAGGACAAGTGATTTTCATTCCTAATGTAATTCCCGGAGATGTGGTGGATGTAAAGATACTCAAAAAACGAAAAAGTTATTTTGAAGGTAAAGCTATTCGTTTTCACAAATATTCTGATGACAGAGTTGAACCACTTTGTAAACATTTTGGAGATTGTGGAGGTTGCAAGTGGCAAAATATGAAATACGAAAAGCAACTTTTTTATAAAAACAACGAAGTTTATAATCATCTAAAACGCATCGGAAAAGTAGAACTCCCGGACTTTGAGCCTATTTTAGGAAGTAAAAAACAATTTTTTTATCGAAATAAAATGGAATTTTCTTTTTCGGACAGCCGTTGGATTACTGAAAAAGAAATTGCAGAAAACGACACCATCAAAAAAGGAAACGCACTCGGATTCCACATTCCAAAAATGTGGGACAAAATCTTAGACATCGAACAATGTCATTTACAACAAGACCCTTCGAATGAAATTCGCAACGAAATTAAACATTTTGCTAATGAGAACGGGCTTACTTTTTTTAATACTCGAAATCAGCAAGGATTGCTCAGAACACTTATGATTCGTACCTCTTCTATCGGAGAGATTATGGTGCTTATTCAATTTTTTGAAGATGACAAACATAAAAGAGAATTGCTTTTAGACTTTGTTGCAGAACGCTTCCCTGAAATTACCTCGTTGCAGTATGTAATCAACAACAAAGCAAATGATACCATTTATGACCAAAATGTAATTCTATATAAAGGGAGAGATTATATTTTGGAAGAAATGGAAGGTTTGACTTTTTCTATCAATGCCAAATCATTCTATCAGACCAATTCTGACCAAGCTTATGAATTATACAAAATAACTCGGGAATTTGCCGGACTTACAGGAGATGAACTCGTGTACGATTTATATACCGGAACAGGAACCATCGCTCAATTTGTATCAAAAAAAGCTAAAAAGGTTGTAGGAGTTGAAGCTGTTCCAGCTGCTATTGAAGATGCAAAAATAAATGCCCGCCGCAATAATATTACCAATTGTGAATTCTTTGTAGGAGATATGAAAGATGTCTTTAACGAAGAATTCATTACTTCACACGGAATTCCCGATGTAATTATTACTGACCCTCCTCGGGACGGGATGCACAAAGATGTAGTAGAACAAATTCTGAGAATTGCTCCGAAAAGAATTGTTTATGTAAGTTGTAATTCAGCCACACAAGCCAGAGATTTATCTCTTATGGATGAGATGTACAGAGTAACTCGCGTACGCCCTGTAGATATGTTTCCGCAAACACATCACGTTGAAAACGTAGTGCTTTTGGAAAAAAGATAAAGCTGAGAAAAAACTTTATACTAAGTGGCTTTTTTACACTATTACAGCTGTTCCGCTTGCAGTTACCATAAGCATTCCTCCGTTTGCCCCAACGGTTTCATAATCTAAATCAATTCCGACAATAGCATTTGCTCCGAGTAGCGATGCTCTTTGTTTCATTTCTGCAAGAGCTGTTTCTTTTGCTTCGATAAGTACTTTTTCGTACGTAGAAGAACGTCCTCCGAAAAAATCCGTAAGTCCTGCCATAAAGTCTTTAAAAACATTCGCTCCGATAATGGTTTCACCCGTTACAATTCCTTTGTACTCTCTGATAGGTTTTCCTTCAATAGTGTGAGTGGTTGTTAAGATCATAGTATTCCGTTTTTATTTGATTAGTAACAAAGTTATAAATTTCGTTACATTTGTAAACATAAATATAACTTCATGGAAAAACTAAAAAAATTCGTTCCTCATATTCTGGCTTTTTTAGGCTTTATAATTGTCGCTCTGATTTATTTTTATCCGGTATTGCAAGGCAAAGAAATCTATCAATCTGATATTGTGCAATATATCGGGATGGCAAAAGAACAAAACGATTTTCGTCAATCGGAAGGCTCTGAGCCTTATTGGACAAATTCCGCTTTCGGAGGAATGCCTACATATCAATTAGGAGCAAAATATCCTCATAATTATATAAAAAGCTTAGATTCAGTTTTGAGATTTTTGCCTCGTCCGGCTGACTATCTGTTTTTGTATTTCATTGGATTTTATATTCTTCTGTTAGCGTTACGAATCAGACCTCTTAAAGCCTTTGTCGGAGCTTTGGCTTTTGGTTTTTCTACTTATTTAATCATAATTCTTGGAGTTGGACATAATGCAAAAGCGCATGCTATTGCCTATATGCCAATGGTTGTTGCAGGTGTTTTGTTAGTATTTCAACGAAAATACATTGTAGGCGGATTGCTTACTATGATAGCAGCAGCTTTAGAAGTTCAGGCCAATCACTTTCAGATGACTTATTATTTGTTATTCTTACTTCTAATTATCGGAATATATTACACTTATAAACTCATCAAAGCTAAAGAATACAAAGATTACGCAAAAATTATCGGAATATTTATCATAGCAGGCATTTTGGCTGTTGGAGCAAATGCTACTAACTTAATGGCTACTTCAGAATATGCTAAAGTCAGTACTCGAAGTAAGAGTGAATTAACTATAAATCCTGATGGAAGTCCGAAAACTTCGAGTAGCGCAATGAGTTATGAATACATTACCGAATATAGCTACGGAAAAGCTGAAAGTTTGAACCTTATTGCTCCTCGTTTGTTCGGAGGGGGAAATTCAGAAAAATTAGACGAAAACTCCGAGGTTCATCAATATTTAGTCCGACAAGGTATTCCTTATGAGTATGTAAGTCAACTCAGAGATAGTTTTGGAAGAACTTATTGGGGAGATCAACCTATTGTGGCTGCTCCTGCTTATATAGGAGTAGTAGTTTTCTTTTTGTTTGTCTTAGCTTTATTTATTGAAAAGAGAAAAATCAAATATGTTTTTGTTGCAGGAGCTTTACTTTCGCTTTTACTTTCGTGGGGGAAAAATTTTCCGCTATTAACTGACTTCTTTATTAACAATGTTCCGATGTACAACAAGTTCCGAGCGGTTTCATCCATTCAGGTAATATTGGAATTATGTATTCCGGTTTTAGCTGTTTTAGGCTTGTCTTCTTATCTGAAAGCCGAAAAAGAAGAACAGTGGAAATCACTCAAAAAAGCAGGGATTGTAACTATAGGACTTTTGGTGGTGCTGCTCGTTGGAAAAGGGATGTTTAATTTTACCTCTCCTAACGATGAGTATTTGATAAACTATTTGAACCAAATCGTACAAGATAATTCTTTCGGCTACGGATTTATGGAAGCACTACAAGCAGATAGAATGAATATGTATTCATCTGATTTAATCCGCAGTATTGTGCTTGTAGTTCTTTCGGGGTTAGTTTTATTATTATTTAACAAAGACAAACTCAAAACAAATATAGCCATTGTCTTCATCGGAATTTTAATGATAGGAGATTTGTTTTTAGTGGGTAAAAATTATGTAAACGAAGAGAGTTTTGTAGAAAGCTACACTATGCAAGAACCTTTCTCTCCTACTCCGGCAGACCAAGCCATACTCAAGGATACTTCACATTTCAGAGTTTTTGAGTTTCAAGGCGCTATGAGTAGTGCCAGGGCTTCCTATTTTCATCATTCCATCGGAGGGTATAGTGCCGTAAAACCTAAAAAAATTCAGGAATTATACGACTATCAAATAGCAAAAGGGAATCAAGAAATCCTGAATATGCTTAACGTAAAGTACATTTTAGATATTGATGACCAAGGAAAAACTATTCCTATGCTAAACGAGGATGCGTATGGAAATGCTTGGTTTGTAAATCAAGTTAAAACCGTTAGTTCGGCTGATGCGGTAATGAGAGCTTTAGAGAATTTAGAAAAAAGCACGGCTATTTTAAACCTTAAAGATTTTGCACATTTGGAAGGACTTAGTGGAAAAACTTTCACTACAGACAGTTTAGCTTCAATTCGCCTTATTGAATACAAACCGAATTATTTAAAATACAAATCTGAAAACCAAACCGAAGGAATAGCAGTTTTCTCCGAAATTTATTATCCGAAAGGATGGACAGCTACCATAGACGGAAAAGAAACCGAAATTTTTGAGGTTAATTACACCTTACGAGCTTTACAAATTCCGAAAGGAAATCACATCATTGAGTTTCAATTTGAACCTCAAGTAATTAAAACCGGAAGCTCAATTGCTTTAATCAGCTCTTTAATAATGATTCTGCTTATAGCAGGAGGAATTTTCTACGGAATAAAGAAAAAATAATTGAAAATATACACTATAAAAAATCCGCCTTTAAGTTAAGAGGCGGATTTTTTTTTATTTACTAAAAACTATTTTTACAGAACAGAAGACAAAGCATCATTCATACTACGAACAGCCTCTGCACTTTTAGCAAATAGTGCTTTTTCGTTTTCGTCTAAATCTAATTCTACAATTTCTTCTACTCCGTTTCTACCGATAATACAAGGAACTCCGATACAAATATCATTTTGTCCGTACTCTCCTTCCAGTAATACCGAACAAGGAATCATACGTTTTTGGTCATTTAGGATACTATCTACCAAATAAGCTACTGAAGCTCCCGGAGCATACCAAGCCGATGTACCTAATAACTTTGTAAGTGTAGCTCCTCCTACCATAGTATCTGCAGCAACTTTATCCAACTCTTCTTTGGATAAGAATTCTGATACAGGTACCCCGTTATAGCTCGCCAATCTTGTAAGCGGAATCATTGTTGTATCTCCGTGACCTCCGATTACCATTCCTTGAATATCGTTAGCAGGTTTGTTAAGTGCCAAAGACAAATAGGTTTTAAAACGAGAACTGTCTAAAGCTCCTCCCATTCCGATAATTCTGTTTTTCGGAAGTCCGGTTGCTTTAAGAGCCAAATATGTCATTGTATCCATTGGGTTTGATACCACTACTATAATCGTATTCGGAGAGTATTTCAAAATATTTTCTGCCACTCCTTTTACAATTCCGGCATTAATCCCTATCAGTTCTTCACGAGTCATCCCCGGTTTACGAGGAATCCCCGAAGTGATAACTACTACGTCACTTCCTGCTGTTTTAGAGTAATCATTAGTTGTTCCGATTACTCTTGTATTAAAACCTAAAGTTGTTTGAGTTTGAGTAATGTCAAGAGCTTTACCTTCTGCAAAACCCTCTTTGATGTCTAATAAAACTACTTCGCTTGCAATTCTTCTGAATGCGATAGCGTCTGCACAGGTAGCTCCTACGTTTCCTGCTCCTACAATTGTTACTTTCATTACGTTATATTTATAGTGTTATAATGTTATTTTTAAACCCTGCAAATTTAACAAATTATACAATAACTACTTGTTTTTAATCAGATAAGATATTGCAATTTATTACCTGAAACTAAATGCTATACCAGCTGTAAGGGTGTTGTATTCTTGAAAAGTATAATCTGCAAATATTTTGAAAAACCCTAAATTAAGTCTTGTTCCCAAAGTTCCTCTCACTCCGTTTGCATTAAAGTTCATACTTACAGGATTGGAGATAGTTTCGGCTACACTCCCCACAACATTTCCTTCATTATCTTCAACATCATAAGTAAGCAAGTAATCTCCTTTTATCTTTACAGAAGACTTCCCTGAATTATACCCTATAGCTCCGTAAAAAGTTATTAGCTTTAAATCTACAGAACCAAGAGCCTGCACTGTCCAAGTATTTACTTTAAATTCAGCAGCTCCGTTATGCACACTTACTTCGTTATAATCAGAATCATTTTCAATAGTATAAGTCATCTTCATATTAGTAAATGCAGCTAAAACAGATACATTGAAAATAGGATTATCTACCATAAAATAAGGTAAAATACTGTGTTGTACCCCTAATCCAAATAAATTGAACTTAAAATTTTCTGCCGGGCTTATGTTAGGAACAAATCTCGCTTTAATATCCGTATTACCAAAAAGTCCTAAACCTATCTGAGCCATCGGAACAGGAACCGCTTTCATAGGTACATCTCCTCCAATACCTTTTGGTATATTAAACTCAGCTACTTTATATGTTCCTCCTTCGTAAGGAATACGCACGTGCACTAAAGGTTCGTGGTCTGAATCACTCATTATAGTAGGAATTGAAGTTTCTCCGTTAGGTAAACTCAGGTATTTATAATCTCCCGGTACAAACGTAAAAAACTCATCTGAAGCAGGAACAAATGATATAGATGGGTTTATGGTTATGTCAAATCCGAATTTTTTATGTGTTTTAGCTGTTGTGTACCATCCTCCATTCAAATCGTACATAAATCCTTTTACGAAAGGATTTACATAATTCTCTGCCAAACGACCTGCATCTTCTGCTGCAAGTACTATTGTTTCAACGCCTTGTGAAAACATCGACATTGACATAAGGCAAAATGTAAATTTTAAAATCGATTTTCTCATTTTTTCTGTTTTTTATATTAAACTCCCCTACAAATGTATAATATTAAACAAACCAATAATAGTTTTTAGCCTAAAAAAACTAAATATTAAGAATTGTCTTTAGAACATATACAAAAAATCCCCGAAGTTGTTCGAGGATTGATATTGATAATCTGATTATTAGGCATCGATTTTAGCATAAACGGCATTTTTCTCAATAAATTCTCTACGTGGAGGCACTTCGTCTCCCATAAGCATTGAGAAAATTCGGTCTGCTTCGGTCACACTCTCAATAGACACCTGTCTTAGAGTTCTGTTTTCCGGATTCATTGTAGTTTCCCAAAGTTGCTCCGCATTCATCTCTCCAAGACCTTTGTATCGTTGAACTGATGTTCCCGACCCCATTTGTTGGATGATTCGGTCACGTTGGTCATCATTCCAAGCATACTCTCTTTTGTTTCCTTTTCTGACCATATACAACGGAGGGGTAGCAATATATACGTATCCCTTCTCAATAAGTTCTCTCATAAAGCGGAAGAAGAACGTCAGAATCAAAGTTGAAATATGACTACCATCCACATCGGCATCACACATAATCACCACCTTGTGATAACGAAGTTTTTCCAAATTCAAAGCTTTGCTGTCTTCTTCTGTTCCGATAGTTACTCCGAGTGCAGTAAAAATGTTTTTGATTTCTTCGTTTTCAAACACTTTGTGATGCATTGCTTTTTCTACATTCAGGATTTTTCCACGAAGCGGAAGGATAGCCTGAAACGTTCTGTCACGTCCTTGTTTTGCTGTTCCACCTGCTGAATCTCCCTCAACAAGAAATATTTCGCATTTTGCCGGATCAGTTTCTGAACAATCGGAAAGTTTTCCCGGAAGTCCTCCACCTCCCATTACTGTCTTTCTCTGAACCATCTCGCGAGCTTTTTTAGCCGCATGACGTGCCTGAGCTGCAAGGATTACCTTTTGAACAATGATTCTTGCATCATTTGGATTTTCTTCTAAATAATTCTCAAGCATCTCAGATACCGCCTGAGATACAGGAGCTACTACCTCTCTGTTACCCAATTTGGTTTTAGTTTGTCCTTCAAACTGAGGCTCAGCTACTTTTACGGAAATAATAGCAGTTAATCCTTCACGGAAATCATCTCCTGAAATTTCAAATTTCAGTTTATCTAAAAGTCCTGATTGCTCAGCATATTTCTTTAACGTATTAGTAAGCCCGCGTCTGAATCCTGAAAGGTGTGTTCCTCCTTCGTGAGTATTAATATTATTTACATACGAAAAAACATTTTCTGAATAGCTCGAGTTATAAATCAGAGCAACTTCGACAGGAATTTCCCCTTTGTCGGTTTCCATACTCACCACCTTCGAGATAATTGGTTCTCTGTTTCCGTCAAGATATTTGATATATTCTTTGAGGCCTTCTTTTGAGTGGAATGTTTCAGAAACAAAGTTTCCGTCTTTATCGGTTTGTCTTTCATCAGTAAGTATGATGGTGATTCCTTTGTTCAGGAACGCCAACTCACGCATACGGTTTGAAAGCGTTTCGTAAGAATATTCAATAGTTTGTGTAAAAATAGTATCATCCGGATGGAAGGTTACCAAAGTACCTCTATCTGTAGTTTCTCCGGTTTGTTTTACAGGATATAAGGCTTTACCTCTGGAATATTCCTGCACATAAATTTTTCCGTCTTTAAATACTGTTGCTTTAAGGTGGTCAGAAAGAGCGTTTACACAAGAAACCCCTACTCCGTGTAAACCTCCTGAAACTTTATATGAGTCTTTATCAAACTTCCCCCCTGCTCCGATTTTGGTCATTACTACTTCCAAGGCAGAAACTCCTTCTTTTTTATGAATATCTACCGGAATACCACGACCGTTGTCTTTTACTGAAATAGAATTATCCGGATGAATCGTTACCTCTATTCTGTCACAATACCCTGCCATCGCCTCATCAATCGAGTTGTCAACCACTTCATAAACCAAGTGGTGTAACCCTCTGACTCCAACATCACCAATATACATTGAAGGACGCGTCCTTACGTGCTCCATTCCCTCAAGAGCCTGAATATTGTCTGCAGAATAATTGCTTTTTTTTACTTCTTCGCTCATTTCGCTCATAATAATTTTAAAATTGTCAATAACGAGCAAATATATGAAATTTCAGGCGATTTGCCAAACCGGAATATTCCGAAAAAACCATAAGTTATTAACATTTAAGAGATGTAAAAGTTAAAAAATTTTGCAATGGAGAATGAGGTTATTAAGAGCACTTTTATTATCTGAAAAACACTTTCTATTTAATATAAAAAAAATCAAACCTCTATATTCACTTTGTAACCTTCATAGCTACGAACATTAAACACGGTTTGATCTTCAAAAATCAAATACTGTCCTTTTATTCCTTTGAGTTTACCGCTGTATTTAGGTGCTTTTTCTAAATTAAGTGAAGTTACTTTGGTCGGATATTGCAAAACCGGATATTCGATTTTGGTAATTTCGCTTTGTTGGTTTTGATAAAAAGGTAAAATCTCTTCCGGCAAATAGTCTTTTAGTTTTTCTTTCTCCTTATATAAATCTATGGGAGGAATTTCATTCTGAAGCATCTTTCGGAAATTGGTTTTGTCCGAAAAATGTTGTTTTAAAGCAACCTCAGTAATTCCTGCCAAATATCTATTCGGAACCTGAACAATCGGCAAGGCTTGTACTGCTCCTTGGTCTATCCAACGAAAAGGAATTTGAGATTTACGAGTTACTCCTACTTTTAATTCACTCGAAAGAGCCAAATATACCACATGAGGTTGAAGTTGTACTTGCTTTTCATATTCCAAATCGCGATCTTCAATATCAAGATGCGCTGTACTCAGTTCCGGACGCATAATCCACTCTCCTGCCAGCGGACTGCTGAAAAAACACTCGTTGCAAAAGCCTTGTCTGAATATTTTTTTAGGTAAATGACAGTTCAGACATTCATAACCGATGTGTTCAATGGAAATTTCCTTATCAAGCAATTGATTGATACTTAGAAAGCTATTATCCGAAACTAAATAATACTGAACCGGAGTTGCCAATTCAGTTTGCATTTTTACAAGTACAAACTCTAAATACATAAGATTTTTTTTATTTTTACGGCTTGTAAAGATAACAAAAAATGGCTCTTTCTATCATCAACTCTGTTGCTTCATGGATTCTGAAAAAACGAATTCATCAAATAGAATTGTTTATGAAATACCCGAACGAAGTTCAGGAAGAGCTACTCTTTAATCTCTTACGAAGTGCAGAAAACACGGTTTTAGGTAAAAAATACGGATTTTCGAGCATCAATTCCTATAAAGCCTTTACCGAAAAAGTACCTGTAGTAACTTACGAAGAAGTTCAGCCTTATATCGAAAGAGCTCGAAAAGGAGAACAAAATGTGTTTTGGAACACTTCTATAAAATGGTTTGCCAAATCGAGCGGAACAACTGATGCCAAAAGCAAATTTATCCCTGTAAGTAATGAAGCTCTTGAAGATTGCCACTTCAAAGCGGGAAAAGATATGCTTTGCCTCTATCTGAATAACAACGAAAACTCTCAACTCTTTACCGGAAAAAGCCTCAGACTGGGAGGAAGCAAACAACTTTATAATGATAATAACACTTATTTCGGAGATTTATCGGCTATTCTGATAGAAAACCTGCCTATTTGGGCAGAATTCAGTAGTACTCCGAGTAACAAAGTATCTCAACTTTCAGACTGGGAGGTAAAGCTTGATGCTATTATTAAAGAAACCATTCAGGAAAATGTAACGAGTTTTGCCGGAGTGCCTTCATGGATGTTGGTGCTTTTGAACAAAACTTTAGAAGCTACGGGTAAAGAAAATCTTTTTGAATTATGGCCTAATTTGGAAGTCTATTTTCACGGAGGAGTAAGTTTTGACCCATACAGAGAACAATACAAAAAGCTACTTCCGAGCTCGGATTTTAATTACTACGAAATTTATAACGCTTCGGAAGGTTTTTTTGCATTACAAGACTTGAATAATTCGGATGAAATGCTCCTAATGCTCGATTACGGAATTTTCTATGAGTTTATTCCAATGGAAACTTTCGGGACTTCCGAGCAAAAAGTTATCCGACTTTCGGAAGTTGAAACAGGAAAAAACTATGCTGTTGTAATCACTACCAACTCCGGATTATTCCGTTATCTTATCGGGGACACCGTTCGTTTTACTTCGCTTAATCCGTACAGAATTAAAATTACCGGACGAACCAAACACCACATCAATGTTTTCGGAGAAGAACTAATGATAGAAAATACAGACCGAGCCATTGCAGAAGCCTGCAAAGCAACCAATACCGAAGTTTTGGACTATACGGTTGCTCCGGTTTTTATGGTGGGGAAAGAAAAAGGAGCCCACGAATGGATGATTGAGTTTAAAAAAACTCCTAAAGATATGGAGCTTTTTCATACCGTTTTAGACAATACGCTAAAGTCTTTAAACTCTGATTACGAAGCCAAAAGACAAAACAATATGACACTGAATCCGCCTGTATTAAACATTGCTCGAAAAAACTTATTTTACGACTGGCTGAAAAAAAACGATAAATTAGGCGGACAAAACAAAATCCCAAGACTGTCAAACGACAGAACCTATTTGGAAGAGCTTAAAGGAATGCAGTAAGTTATTTTATAAAACAAAGTCCGTTCCTTAATAATTAACTATTAAACAGTTAGTTAGAACCTCTCAAAACCTACAATTTATCAAATACATTTTTTAAATTTAGCTTTATTTAATAAATAAAAAAGTTAATTTTTTTCAACACAACATAAAAAAACCCCTACAGATTTAAAAACCTGTAAGGGCATTAACCAAACCATTTAAAACACTATGATTCTTGATTATGTATCAGGGGTTACTCCCAACCTCCACCTAAAGCACGGTAAAGTGTTATAATTGCATTAAACTGTTTGTAGCGATTGTCAATCAGATTAAGTTCAGAGTTGAGTGCGTTGTCTTTTGCTGTCAACACTTCTAAATAATTAGCCAATCCGTAAGCGAGTAATTCTTCGGAATATTCAGAGGCTTTTTTGAGGGTTTCAACCTGTTGCTCTCTGATTTGGATTTTTCGGGTTTCGTTCCGATAATTTGCCAATGCATCCGAAACCTCTTTTCCGGCTGTTTTCAGAGCTTGTTCAAATTGAATCAAGGCTTTCTGTTGGTTTGCTTTAGCAATTTCGTGTTGGGTTCTGATTTGTCTTTGATTAAAGATAGGTTGTGTCAACCCTGCAACAATATTGGCAAACAGCGAATTAGCCGTAAAAAGCTCGCCAAAATCTAAACTCTGAAGCCCTCCTGTTGCTGTAATAGTAAGTGACGGATAAAAGTTACTTCTGGAAACATTTACCAACTCAAAAGCACTTACCAAACCATATTCAGCAGCAATTACATCCGGACGTCTGCTCAAAAGTTGTGCAGGAACTCCTATTTTAATTTCTGGATTTAATTCTTGTTCTTCAAAAGTGCTTCTTTCGATTTTTTGAACATTTTCGCCCAACAGAATGCTCATCGTATTTTCAAGGATGGTAATGTTGTACTTTAAATCCTCTATGATGATTTCCGTAGCTAATTTTTGAGCTTCAGTTTGTTTAACCGCTACTTCTGTGACCTGTCCGGCTTCTTTCAGTGCCTGAATGGTTTCGACACTTTTGTTTCGGTTTTCAAGAGTTTGCTCAGCAATCTTGAGCTGTGCGTCTAAAGTCAAAAGTTGGTAATAAATCGAAGCAATTCCGGTAATCACCTGTGTTTTTACTGCCTGATTAGCTGCAATGGTTTGTAAATATTGAGCATTGGCAGCTCTTTTATTACTTCTGATTTTTCCCCATATATCGGCTTCCCATGACAGGTTACCGGCTAACTGATATTGCTCGGCTCTGTCAATTACTCCTCCGAACTGACCGTTTGCCGAAACTTCCTGAAATGTCCAACTTCCGTTAAAACCTATTGTCGGAAAATAGGCTGCTTTCCTTTGTTTCAGATTGGCTTCTGCTGCTGCAATATTCTGTAAAGCTATTCTGATATCAAAGTTATTCTGCAAGCCTCTTTGGATGTATCCTTGCAGAATAGGGTCTTTAAACAATTCTTTCCAAGAAATATCTGCCATCGAAGCAGTGTCTTTAACCACTACTTCGGTGCGATACAAATCTTCTGTTTTTATGTTAGGTCTTTCGTAATTCTTTGCTACAAAACACGATTGTAACATGAACGAGCCACCCAAAATCAATATATATTTAAAATGATGTTTCATTTGTTGCTTATTCTGTTAATTTATTGTATTGACAATTAGGTTGTTTTACGACTATTCTGCATGTTTGTTAATCGGTTTTACTTTTTCTTGTAACCATTGGAAAATCGCATACAATACCGGAATATTAAACACCCCGATCACGGTTCCGACAAGCAACCCGAAAGCTGCTCCGGTTGCTATTGAGCGGTTTCCTACATATCCTACTCCGGTTGCAAGTACCAATGGCATCAATCCTAAAATAAAGGCAAACGAAGTCATCAGAATCGGACGTAAACGAGCTTTAGCTCCGCTAATGGCTGATTGTGCAATACTTTGACCATTCCGTCTTCCTTGAATAGCAAACTCCACAATCAAAATAGCATTTTTAGCAAGAAGTCCTACCAACATAATTAAGGCAATCTGGAAGTAGATGTTATTCTCTAATCCTGCTAATTTCTGTGCCCAAAAAGCTCCCATAACCCCTGCAGGTAGCGAAAGAATTACCGATAAAGGTAACAAGTAGCTTTCGTATTGAGCCGAAAGAATAAAGTAAATAAACACCAGACACAAAAGGAAAATCATAACCGTTTGCGAACTTGCATTAATTTCCTCTCTGGATAGTCCCGTAAAGTCAATTCCGTAACTTGTAGAAAGGTTTTTCTCGGTTACTTCCTGAATGGCTTTAATGGCATCCCCACTACTATACCCCGGACTGTTCGCTCCCGAAATATTAGCTGAAGTAAACAAATTATAACGGTTTACGGTTTGAGGGCCATAAACTTTTTTTAGGCTAATAAACTGGGTAATAGGAGTCATTTGTCCGGATGCTGTTCGAACAAATATCTTGTTCAAATCGCTTTCAGAAGCTCGGTCTTCCGGCAAGGCTTGAATCATCACACGAAATTGTTTTCCGTAACGAGTAAAATCAGCTGCATAAATTCCTCCTATATATCCTTGAAGGGCAGAAAAAATACTGCTTACTGAAACACCTGATTGTTTTGCTCGAGGTACATTTAACTCGATTTCGTATTGAGCATACGAAGTGTTGAACGAAGTTTGAGCATAGAGAATTTCAGGACGTTGCGATAATTGCTGTATGTATTGATTTGCTACTTCATTAAACTCCTCTAAACTTCCTCCGGATTTATCCAATAGCTTCAATTCAAACCCTGATGAAAATCCATAACCCGGTACACTCGGAGGAGCAAAGAAAATACTTTTAGATTCCGGCATTTGAGCCGCTATACCAAAAAGTTTTCCGATAACTGCATTAATAGAAGAGCCTTCATTTTTTCTTTCTTCAAATGTTTTCAGACGAAGCATCCCCATTCCGTAGTTAGAACCCTGTCCGTTGATAAAACTAAATCCGGACACAAGAGTAATTCCTTCCACTTCAGGAATTTGCATAGCTTTTTGTCTGAACTCTTCTTGGAATTTTACCACCCTGTCTGCACTTGCTCCTTGCGGAAGTTCAAAGTTTGCCATGATAAATCCACGGTCTTCACTCGGAACAAATCCGGTTGGCATAGTTTTACTTGCCAGATAAATAAATACTCCGCAAACTGCCAGAATTACAAAGGTAATCCATCTGTGTTTTAAAAGAAATTTAAAACTTCGGGCATAACGGTCTGTCATCGCATCAAAAACATGGTTGAAAACCGAAAAGAAGCGTTGAACAAAATTCTTTTTCTTTCCGTGTGAATCCTCATGCGGCTTTAGCAACAAAGCACACAACGCCGGACTCAACGTAAGTGCATTCACAGCCGAAATAGCAATTGCTACGATAAGCGTAATACCAAACTGCTTATAGAAAACTCCCGTAGGACCGGAAATAAACGTAACCGGAATAAACACCGCTCCCATCACCAAAGTAATTGAAACGATAGCACTTGAAATCTCTTTCATTGTGCTGATAGAAGCCTGTTTTCCGTTCTGTTTGGTTTTTTCCATTTTAGCGTGGATAGCCTCAACAACGACAATCGCATCATCCACTACAATACCGATAGCAAGTACTAACGCAAAAAGCGTCAACATATTTATAGTAAACCCAAAGAGGTTCAAAAAGAAGAAAGTACCGATAATTGAAACCGGAACCGCAATAAGCGGAATAAGCGTAGAACGGAAATCCTGTAAGAACAGAAATACCACCAAAAACACCAAAATAAAAGCTTCAATAAGTGTGGTAATTACTTTAGAAATAGAAGCTTCAAGGAATTGATTGGTATCAAACATAATGATGTACTCCAACCCATCAGGCATTCCTTTGGAAATTTCTTCCAACTCAACTTTTAATTGCTTAATAATTTCTTGTGCATTTGAACCCGGAGTTTGATAAATAGCCATTGCAGCAGCAGGTCTCCCGTTATAACGAGAAATTCCCGAATAAGCCTGTGCTCCCATTTCGATTTTGGCTACATCTTTCAGGTATAAAATTTGTCCGTTATCAAGTGATTTGATTACAATATTTTCGTATTGCTCCTGAGTTCTGTACTTTCCGCTATAGCGAATAACGTACTGAAAGGCCTCAGCATTGTTTTCTCCCAACTGTCCTGCCGCAACTTCCAAACTTTGTTCATTTATGGCAGAAGTGACATCTGACGGAACCAATCCGTAATTGGCCATCTTTACAGGGTCTAACCAAATACGCATTGAGTAATTACGAAGCCCGAAAGCACTGGCATCCCCTACTCCGTTTACCCTTTTTAATTGCGGAACAACATTGATATTCAAATAGTTTTGAATAAATGTTTGATCATACCTGTCATCTTTAGCAAAAAAGGAAACGAACATCAAAGCACTGGTTTGTTGTTTTTGGGTTACGACCCCTGAACGAGTAACCTCTGCGGGTAACAAAGGTGTAGCCCGAGCCACGCGATTTTGCACGTTTACAGCTGCAATATCCGGATCTATTCCTTGTTTGAAAATTACTTGAATGGTTGCTTGTCCGGTATTGGTAGCGGTAGAAGTAATATAATCCATTCCTTCTACCCCATTTACTTGTTCTTCAATCGGGATAATTACACTCTCCAAAACAGTTTGAGCATTTGCTCCCGGATAGTTCGCCTGAATCTGAACCGTAGGAGGTGCAATTTCAGGGTATTCAGTAATAGGAAGTGCAATTATACCTAAAATACCGAGAATAACTATAATAATTGAAATAACGGTAGATAATACCGGTCTTTCTATAAATGTTTTTAACATAATTCAAATAGTGTTAGAATGCAGGTTTTAGTGAATTAACTAAAGTATCGAAGTTAACGGTTTGAGGCACAACAGGTGTTTGGTTGCGTAACTTTACAATTCCTTCAACTACTACCTTATCTCCTGTTTTAACTCCGGATTCAATAATAGCTATACGGTTTACTTTGTCTTTAATCTTTACAATAGTAGCATAAGCCGTATCGTTTTTTACCGCATAGACATAATCAATACCTTGTTGCTCAAATGTAGCTACCTCAGGTACAACAATTACATCTTTATATTCTTTCGGAATACGAATAGTACCACTGTTACCGTTTGCTAAAATTCCGTTCGGATTTTTAAATTTTGCTCTGAAACTTACTGTTCCCGTTGTTTTGTCAACCTGTCCGGTATAAGTTTCTATTTTCCCTTTTTCTGAATAAAGTTCTCCGTTAGCTAATTGAAGCTCTACTAAAGGAAAGTTTTTAAGTTTTTCTTCTTTTGTTTTTCCTTCGGTTTTGCTTATAAAGTTAATGTAATCTTTTTCGTTAAGAGCAAAATAAACATAAACTTCATCAGTAGTAGAAACCGTAGTTAGCGGAAGAGCGTCATTAGGGCTTACTAAAGCTCCTTCTCTAAAATTTATTGCTCCTACATATCCGTCTATTGAACTTCTGATATTTGCATAATCAATAGTAGCAACAACCGAACTGTATGCGCTTTTTGCCTGAGCCAACTTAGCTTTAGCAGTCTCTAACTGTACTTTACTGATAATGTTTTTTTCAACCAGAGGAATCAATCTGTCTACTTCTACCTGAGCAGCGTTTACATTAGCTTTGGCAGCCTCCGCATCTTGGCTCATTGATTGGGTTTCTAAAGTGAAAAGAATTTGTCCTTTGCGAACTTTTTGTCCTTCATCAACCAAAACCTTGGTGATATATCCTGAAACTTTAGCTCGTACAGCATTGTTATTTGTCCCTTCAATATTTGCCGGATAAGTGTCATATCCTATTAACGATTTTGTTGGAACTTCTATCACCGAAAACGGAAGAGCAGAAACTGCTTGTTGCTGGGCATTATTTCCTTTATTACAAGAGAAAAGTAATAATGAGGCTAATAATCCGATAAAGATATTTGATTTACTCATACGTATTAAAATATATAGTTTAATTATTAAGGTTTTCTTCTTCTATTTTCTTTAAATCTGCCAAAAGACGTTTGGTGATTTTTTCCATCTCATACAGATGTTCTTTATATGCTTTAATATTCTCTAAAGCACAATTGCTTTTATCCGAAATTTCGGTTTTACATTTATAGGCAATGATTTTTTCTATCAGCTTTTTTTCAAACTCCATATTTTGCAAAAGCCTTACAAATCGTTTACTGAAAGGGTAAGCTCTGAAGTACTTTTTTCTGTCTCCTTCAATATGAGAATAATAAATCTTATCTGTCTTTAAAAGACAATTCAGGCTGGCAGAAATACTACTTTTGCTTGCCTGAAGTTTCTCTACCAAATAATCAAAAGTAAGCCCTTCGCTCTTTCCTTCAATAATAAGCGTAGCCCAAATTTTTCCCGTAAGAGGCGAAATGGAATGCTGATTCTGAAGATGGACACCCATCATTTCTATCAACTCTTCTTTTTCTAAATCGGTATTCAATGCTATGAACTTTAAAATAAAGTGCAAAAATAAGTTTAGTTCGGAAGTTACCGAACTAAACCTACCTTAAACTTGTGTTAAATATTTTCTCCCGATTACATTCTTAATTCAGTTGAGAATCAACCTTATTTTTAATTCAAATCATTCACAATTTCTCTATCTTTGCAACAAACCAAACATCTGTGAGCAAAACCAATAAACTCAAAATTTTTAATGACCCTATTTACGGGTTTATTTCTATTCCGAATGAGCTGATTTATGATTTGATTCAGCACAGATATTTTCAGAGATTAAGACGAATCTCTCAAATGGGGCTATCTTATTTAGTTTATCCCGGAGCTCACCATACCCGTTTTCATCATGCTTTAGGTTGTATGCATCTAATGCAAAAAGCTGTTGAAACACTAAGACAAAAAAATATTGGAATCTCTAAAGACGAAGAACAAGCACTTTATATCGCTATTCTGCTTCATGACATCGGCCACGGACCCTTTTCACATGCTATGGAACACAGTATTGTAAATATCCATCACGAGGAGATTTCAATACTTTTTATGAATAAACTCAATCAGGAATTTAGCGGAAAACTCTCTTTAGCTATTGATATTTTTAAAGGAAAATATCACCGAAAATTCTTACATCAACTCATTTCGGGGCAATTTGATATGGACAGGATGGACTATCTTAAACGAGATAGTTTTTATTCGGGAGTTGCCGAAGGAAACATCAATTCCGATAGACTAATTCAGATGATAAATGTAGTTGACGACAGTTTAGTAATTGATGAAAAAGGAATTTATTCGGTAGAAAAATTTTTGGTAGCCAGAAGACTGATGTACTGGCAAGCCTACCTTCATAAAACCAGCATCGTAGCCGAACAAATGCTTACAAAAGCTCTTCAAAGAGCCAAAGAGCTTACCGAAGGAGGACAAACCTTACTTTGTGGTTCTGCCGTTTCATTTTTCTTGGAAAATAAAATCGACCAAAATAATTTTGATGATATTGTTTTAGAAAAATTCTCAAAATTAGATGATTACGATATTGTTTCTGCCCTAAAAGAATGGCAAGACTCGGATGATTATATATTGAGCCGTCTAAGTCAAATGCTTATTAACCGCGATTTACTAAAAGTAGAAGTAAGTTCTGAAAAAATTCCGAAAGAACGTATTTCTGAACTTCAAAACCTGCTCTCGGAAAAAGAAAAAATATCTGTAAAAGAAAGTAAATACTTCATTTTTAAAGGTAAAATAAGCAACAAAGCATACGACAAAGCTTCAGAACCTATTCTGATTCTGCACAAAAACGGCAAAACGGAAGATTTAATCTCTGCCTCTGATAAATCTTATCTGAAAGTGCTTTCGGAAGAAGTATCTAAATATTATTTGTGCTACCCTAAAGTAATCAGAGAAGAATAATTCAAAAAAAGATTCAAATTTTATGTTTGCAATAAACTCAATGAATTTATATTTTTGCTCGAAAATTTTCAAAAACCTCCTTTTCAAGATTCGAAAGTCCCTGACTCTCACTACTCTATTGAAGTAAACGTTTTATAAATGCAATTATTTTGATAGCAGATTATTCCTTGAATCTCAAAGAGGAAGGGGATACTTTTTTAATTCAAAAAGTATGGAACAATTAATTTTTAATCAATTATTAACCTAAATTAACTAACAAAAATGAACTCACATGATTTGCTGCAACTTGCAGAAGAATTCGGAAGTCCGCTCTATGTGTATGATGCGGAGAAAATTGAATCTCAATACAACCGTCTTACAAAGGCTTTTTCTAAGGTTGAAAAGTTGAAGATCAATTATGCAGTCAAGGCACTTTCGAATGTTTCTGTACTCAAGGTGTTCAAAAAGTTGGGTTCAGGTTTAGATACTGTTTCGATTCAAGAAGTTCAACTGGGGCTTTTAGCCGATTTTGACCCGAAAGACATCATCTTTACCCCTAACGGAGTTTCGTTAGAAGAAATCGAAATGGTTGCAGAAATGGGGGTACAAATCAATATTGATAATCTTTCTATCTTAGAACAATTCGGGACAAAATATCCGCAAACACCTGTTTGTATTCGTATAAATCCTCACGTAATGGCAGGAGGTAATGCGAAAATTTCTGTAGGACACATTGATAGTAAATTCGGAATTTCTATCCACCAGCTTCCCCATTTATTGCGAATTGTAGAAAATACAGGAATGCATATTAATGGAATTCATATGCATACCGGTTCGGATATTTTGGATATTGATGTATTCCTATACGCTGCCGAAATATTATTTGAAACAGCTAAAAACTTCAAAGAATTAGAGTTTATAGATTTCGGTAGCGGATTTAAAGTACCTTACAAAAAAGGAGATATTGAAACCAATGTAGAAGAATTAGGAAAAAAACTGACTAAACGTTTTAATGATTTTCAAAAAGAATACGGTAAACCTCTTACATTAGCTTTTGAGCCGGGTAAATTCTTAGTGAGCGAAGCCGGTTACTTCTTGGCTAAAGTAAACGTGGTAAAACAAACTACTTCAACAGTTTTTGCAGGAATTGATTCCGGATTTAATCACTTAATCCGTCCGATGTTTTACGGAGCATATCATCACATCGAAAACATTTCTAATCCGAAAGGAAGACAACGCTTTTATTCAGTAGTAGGATATATATGCGAAACCGATACTTTCGGAACCAATCGCATGATTTCAGAAATTACTGAAGGAGATATTCTGTGTTTCAGAAATGCGGGAGCCTACTGTTTTTCAATGTCTTCTAACTACAACTCTCGTTACAGACCGGCAGAAGTACTTTGGAAAAACGGAAAGGGTCAACTAATCAGAAAACGAGAGACCTTTGAAGATTTAACACGGAATCTGGTGCTTTAGCACCGGATTCTGTCACAATAAAATGTTTTTAAGAAATTGTGGAAGATAAGCTTGAGATTATTTATTTCTCATCTTTTCTTCCATTTTTCTTACAAAATTTCTACGGAAGAAAAACATAAATATAGCCAAACCGGCAAGAGCAAAACTTATATAAGGGTTTCCTTCTTCTCCGGTCATTTTTTTGTAACCGTCATAGATAAACAGTATTCCCAAAATAAGATAAGCCCAATAAAAGTATTTGTAGTATTTCATAAAATCTGAGTTTCCACAAATATACTATTTTTTTCAAAAAAAGCTTAAAATAAAATCAGCTCTTCTCTCCGGAGTGTCTTTAGGGACTTCAATAAGGTGGTAACCTAAATCTTCGTAAGTTTTAACCAAATATTCCTGGATTTGCTTGGCTTGTTCTAAGCTTTCGTATCTCTCGTTGTCCGAAATGTAGATTTCTTCCCAAATCGGGAACAGAAACAGTTTAGTGTATTTATGCTCTTTGCAGGCTTCATCAAAAGTAATAGGATAATTGGTATCTCCAATATAGTGCATATAGGCTAAAACATCGGGGATACCTCTATCTATAAAAACAATTTTCTCTTTTTCTTCAAGAGCATTTTGATATTGCTTGATTCTACCTTCTAATAATTTTTGACTGAACAAAAGAGGTTGGTCCAAAAACAGTTGGTCTATACCTTGCTTTTGTGCTTCGAGGGTTACTTGTCTTGAAATTTCAGGATAACATACATATCCTCTTTTGGACAAAACATTTATAAGAGTTGATTTCCCCGTTCCGGGTCCTCCTATAAGAAGAACTATTTCTTTTTGTTGCATTCTGAAATAAAATGGTTTTACTTAGGCTTTTATTCCTTTTAAAACGGCAAAGGTAAAACAAACTAACGAAGTAAAGTTGGAGTAATTGCACAAACTGAAAAAATTAAGATGATTATATCATATTCTGATTTGGCAACAAAAAAATAATCTTAAACCACGCTAATAAACTTTAAGTAAAACCGTTATTAAAAAAGGTGTTGTTTTCTTTTGTTGATTTCTTACCATACATCAATGGAGATTACTATACCCATGCAGTACCTTTGTAATGTACTTTAAACAATTACGTTTATAAAAATTCAGAAATTATGAAAAATATAGTATTACACAAAGCAGACACAAGAGGACATGCTAATCATGGTTGGTTGAATGCCTATCATACTTTCAGTTTTGCCAATTACCACAATCCGGAACGAATTCACTTTGGAGCATTACGAGTTTTAAATGATGATACTATTGAGGGAGGAAAAGGCTTCGGAATGCATCCTCACGATAATATGGAAATCATTACCATTCCACTTCAAGGTGCTTTAGAACACAAAGATAGTATGGGAAATGTGGGAGTTATACGACAAGGTGATATTCAGGTGATGAGTGCCGGAACAGGTGTATTTCATAGTGAATACAACAAAAATGAAGATGAAAAAGTAAAACTACTACAAATTTGGGTTTTTCCAAACAAACGAAATGTTACACCTCGTTATGACCAAATGTCCTTAAATCCGGAAGAAAAAAAGAATAAATTCTTACAAATTGTCTCTCCTAACCGGAATGACCAAGGAGTTTGGATTTATCAAAATGCTTGGTTCAATCTGGGGGAATTTGACCACGAAATGACTACAGAATATAAACTGAATGATACTCAAAACGGAGTTTATGCTTTTATTATTAAAGGAAAAGCTAATATCGAAGGTCAAGAACTTAATACCCGAGACGGAATGGGTATTTGGAATACAGATTCACTCAAAATTTCTGTTTTAGAGCCCGCAACCGAAATCTTATTGATGGAAGTCCCGATGAAATTATAAGCTCCGAAGAAAATTTCAGAAGCCGCTTAGAACTAAAAAATAGGCGGTTTCTGAAAATTAAAATGTAATTTTGCGACTATATAAGACGTTTATTTTGGAAAAATTTACATTCTATAAAGGAGCTAAAATTCATTATTCCGACAACGGTAAAGGTTCTGCAATTGTACTACTTCACGGGTTTTTAGAAAACCTTACGATGTGGAATTTTTTAGTTGATGAACTATCTAAAAAGTACCGAGTTTTTGCTTTTGATTTACTCGGACACGGAAAGTCAGAAAGCATCGGATACATCCACACTATGGAAGAGCAAGCTGATATGATTTATGCTGTTTTGCATGAAAATAAAATCCGAAAGGCTTGTTTTATCGGACATTCTATGGGTGGGTATATTGCTCTTGCCTTTGCCGAACTCTATCCGGATAATATCAAAAAGCTAATTCTTGTCAATTCTACTGCCAGAGCAGATTCAGAAGAGAGAAAACTCAATAGAGACAGAGCTATTCAAGCAGTAAAGCAAAATTTCACTTCTTTTATAAAAATGTCCATCACCAATCTTTTTTCTGAAAAAAACCGAAAAAGACTTTCCAAAGAAATTGAAGAAGTGAAAAAAGAAGCTCTACAAACTCCCGTGCAAGGAATTATTGCGGCTCTGGAAGGAATGAAAATCAGAAATGACCGAGAGGTTTTACTACACTTTGCTCCTTATCCGATAATGCTGGTTTTAGGAACAGAAGACTCTGTGTTGAATTACGAAGAAAACAAAGACCAAACGGAAAACACTGCTGTTAAGCTCGTTTCTCTCGAAAGTGGACATATGTCCCATTTAGAAACTACAGAAGAACTTCGAGAAAATATTATTAGCTTTCTGAAGTAAGATTATTCTTTTAAAATTTCTTTCTGAAAAGCAAAATAAGCACGTTTTGAGGCCGTTTCTTCTGCTCTTTTTTTAGAGGTTGCTCGCGCTTTAGAAACAATTTTACCGTCTATAAATAATTGAGCCGAAAAGTGTTTTTGAGCTTCAGCACTTTCTTCTTCTTCAACTCTGATGGCAAATTGTTTTTTATGCTTTTGGCACCATTCTATCAATAGACTTTTATAACTGATAATTTTTCGTTCTAGGCTTTCAATATCTACATAAGGTGCTATCAACTTTTTATTGATGAATTTTTCGCAAGTAAGATAACCTCTATCTAAATAAATAGCACCAACAAGGGCTTCAAAAAGATTTCCATAAATATTTTCGCCAAAATGTTTTTTGGAAACTTTGCTGGCTACAAGCTCAATAAGTCCGAGTTGCTTTCCGAGGTTATTAAGATTTTCTCTACTTACTATTTTAGACCTCATCTTGGTCAAATAGCCTTCGTCTTGATGAGGAACCTCTCTAAAAAGATATGCTGCTATTACACTCCCGAGCATAGCATCACCCAAAAACTCTAATCTTTCGTAACTTATTATTTGTCCGTTTTTATCTGTTTTATTTACGGAACTATGTGTGAAAGCTCTTTCGTAAATTTCAATATTTTGGGGTTTGAAACCTGTAATCTGATAGATTTTTTCAAAAAAAATCCCGTCTTTTTCAGTACGGGAATTTTTCAATATTTTTCGGAAAATATTCATTCCAACTTATTAGATTTCCAATTTTTTCATCAGCACACAAGCATTGTGTCCTCCGAATCCGAAAGTATTGCTCATCATAACTTTTACCTCTCGTTTTTGAGCTTTATTAAAAGTAAAGTTTAATTTCGGATCAATATTTTCGTCATCGGTAAAATGATTAATGGTTGGAGGAACAATTCCGTGTTTGATAGCTAAAATACAAGAAATTGCTTCAATAGCTCCCGTTGCTCCGAGCAAATGCCCTGTCATTGATTTGGTTGAATTCAGATTAAGTTTATAAGCATGCTCTCCGAAAACTTCCAATATAGCTTTAGTTTCTGCAATATCTCCAAGCGGAGTTGAAGTCCCGTGCATGTTTACTCCGTCCACATCAGTTGGTTTTAATCCTGCATCTTTCAAACAGTTGAGCATTACATTTCTTGCCCCTAAACCTTCCGGGTGTGGTGCTGTAAGGTGATGTGCATCGGCAGACATTCCTCCACCTCCTATTTCACAATATATTTTTGCTCCTCTTGCTTTTGCATGCTCGTATTCTTCTAATACCAAAGCTCCTGCCCCTTCTCCGAGAACAAATCCGTCACGGTCTTTGTCCATTGGTCTTGAAGCTGTTTTAGGATCATCGTTTCTGGTAGAAAGAGCGTGCATTGCATTAAAGCCTCCAATTCCTGCAATAGTTACAGCCGCTTCTGAGCCTCCCGTTAAAATAACATCTGCATGTCCTAAACGAATGTAATTAAAGGCATCAATAATTGCATTAGTAGAAGAGGCACATGCCGAAACAGTTGTAAAATTCGGACCTCTCAGGTTATATTTCATCGAAATAAGCCCTGCAGCAATGTCTGCAATCATCTTCGGAATGAAAAACGGATTGAACTTCGGAGTTCCGTCTCCTTGATTAAAGCTGGTTACTTCATCCTGAAAAGTCTGTAAACCTCCGATTCCTGAACCCCAAATTACTCCTGCTCTGTCCGAATCTAATTTATCTAAATTAAAATTAGCATCTTCCATAGCCTCAGTAGCTGTCACCATAGCATACTGAGTGTATTTGTCCATTTTACGGGCTTCTTTTCTGTCGATAAAATCCTCTACATTAAAGTTTTTTACCTCACAGGCAAATTGGGTTTTAAATTTTGACGCATCAAAATAAGTAATGGGTGCTGCTCCACTTACTCCGTTTACAAGTCCGTTCCAATATTCTTCAATATTGTTACCTATTGGAGTTAGTGCTCCCAGCCCTGTTACTACAACTCGTCTTAATGCCATATTCAGAATTTTAAAAAATTTAAAAAAAACTCATATCATCTCGAACGTGTAAACAAGACTAATATGAGTTTATATATCTTGAGATTGCAAAGAGCAACCCTCGTAGTTTTCAGTCTTAAGCAATTTATACCTTGTACTTCGCCTCGAAGTACAAGGTACTTATGTTAATTACTTTTTAGCCTCTTCAATATAAGAGATTGCTTGACCAACAGTCGCGATATTTTCTGCTTGGTCATCCGGAATTTGAATATCAAATTCTTTTTCGAATTCCATAATTAGCTCAACAGTGTCCAAAGAATCTGCTCCTAGATCGTTTGTGAAGCTTGCTTCTGCTACTACTTCATTTTCGTCAACTCCTAATTTGTCAACGATAATCGCTTTTACTCTTGATGCAATGTCTGACATAATTTTTTATTTTAGTATTTGAATTAAGATGCAAAAATAGAAAATTTTATTTAATTCACTATCCTCACAAAAATTTGTGGCACTAAAGTAGAAAAATATTTTTTAAATACAAACATAACCTCTTTATTTTCTGCTTATTTATTTGTTTTTTTGCGGTATGAAAAATATTGTAATTTTTGCTTCCGGTTCAGGCTCTAATGCTGAGACTATTATAAAACACTTCAAAAACAACAACTTTGCTAAAGTTGTGGGAATATTAACCAATAAAGCAGATGCAGGTGTTATTCGTCGAGCTCAAAACTATCAGATTCCGTTTGAAATTTTTTCAAAAAGTGATTTTCAAGACGAAAAATTTTTGAATTTAATCCGTAAATACAATCCACACTTGATTGTACTGGCAGGATTCCTACTGAAAGTTCCTGAATATTTGGTAAGAGCCTTCCCTAATAAAATCATAAATATTCATCCTGCTTTACTTCCGAAATATGGAGGAAAAGGAATGTATGGGCTTAATGTTCACAAAGCGGTTTTTGAAAACCAAGAAGCAGAATCCGGTATGACTATACATTACGTAAACGAAAATTATGACGAAGGAAACATCATCTTTCAAGAAAGCGTAAACATCACCGATTGTAAATCTCCCGAAGAAATAGCTGCTAAAGTCCTTATGCTGGAACATAAGAACTACCCTGTTGTAATTGAAAATTTACTCTATGATAAAGTCAGATAAGCTCTTCTTAATAAAATGATGTACGAAGTCCATATATATACAGACGGAGCCTCCAAGGGCAATCCCGGACCGGGAGGTTACGGAGTGGTTATGGAAGTTCCGAATTCTGACTACAGAAAAGAGTTTTACGAAGGTTTTCGTCTGACTACCAACAACCGAATGGAGCTTTTAGCAGTTATTGTAGGATTGGAAAAACTCCGAAAACCTAATACAAAAGTCTTGGTTATTTCTGACAGTAAATACGTGGTTGATGCTGTGAATCAAAAGTGGATTTTCGGTTGGGAAAAGAAAAATTTCAAAGGTGTAAAAAATCCTGATTTATGGATACGATTCCTAAAAGTTTATCGAAAACATCAAGTGGACTTCAAGTGGATTAAAGGCCACAACAACCATCCGCAGAATGAACGTTGTGACCAGCTCGCCGTTTTTGCTGCCGGACAAGAAAAATTATCAATTGATGCAGCTTATGAATCCGAAAACCCTACACTTTTATAAAAAGCCTCAAGCGAAAAGGATTTAATGTAAATTTGTACTTATTATCTGACTCTAAAAAAAATGACTATTACCCAACTTCAATATGCTTTAGCTTTGGCAGAACACGGTAACTTTACTTTAGCTGCCGAAAAATGTTTTGTAACCCAACCCACTTTGAGTATGCAAATCCAAAAGCTCGAAGAAGAATTGGGAGTTTTGATTTTTGACCGTTCCAAAAAACCGATTCAACTCACTCAGGTTGGAGAAAAAATCATTGAGCAAGCACGCAGAATAGTAAATGAATCTGAACGAATACAAGATATTATCGACATATACAAAGGATTTGTAGGAGGTGATTTCAAACTCGGAATTATTCCTACGGTAATGCCTGTTTTACTTCCGATGTTTTTAAATACGTTTATCAAAAAATATCCGAAAGTAAACCTGATTATTGAAGAACGAAATACCGCTGATATTATCCAAAAGCTCAAAAACGGACATCTGGATGCAGGGATTTTGGCTACTCCGTTAGAAGATGAGGAAATCAAAGAAAGAGTCCTGTATTACGAGCCTTTTGTGGGATATATTCCATCTAACAGTAATTTATTTCAAAAAGAAAAAATACAACCCGAAGATTTAGATGCCAACAAACTGCTTTTACTCGAAGACGGACATTGCTTTACGGACGGAGTACTCAACATCTGCAAAACCAAGTTTGAAAAAAGTACGGATAAATTCACCTTAAAAAGCGGAAGTTTTGAAACTCTTATACAATTGGCTAACGAAGGATTAGGAATGACACTTCTTCCCTATCTTCATACGTTGAATATTCCCGAAAAAGACAGAAACAAACTCAAACATTTTGAAAAACCTGAACCTTCAAGAGAAATCAGTTTAGTACACACGAAAAACGAACTGAAAATTCAAATTGTTGAAGCATTGCATAGTACAATTCAGGGAGTTATCAGAGGGGCTATCGCATTTCAGGACGTAAAAATTATCAGTCCGCTACCCAAAAGAGGTGAAACGATTTAGTTTTTAATCAATTGGTCAATAGTTTTCATTAACTTTGTTTCTGATGAAACAAAAAGACAAAAAATCAGCACTTAGCGAAATTAGCGGAGTTTCGGATATTGAAAATATCAGTAAATCTGCTGTGGAAAAAATCAATCGTTTCCGCAAAAAACAACCTACAAGCTCTGAACTTATTCAATCCATTATTCAAGGAGATAAAATCGCCCTAAGTAGGGGAATTACACTTATAGAAAGTACTAATCCTGAACATTTTGCCAAAGCAACGGAAGTCATAAACGGATGCTTACCGTATGCCAATAAATCGATTAGAATCGGAATTACGGGAGTTCCGGGAGTTGGGAAAAGTACTTTTATTGAAGCTTTTGGAAAACATCTTACCTCACTCGGAAAAAAAGTAGCAGTACTTGCCATTGACCCAAGCAGTTCCATTTCGCATGGAAGTATACTTGGGGATAAAACCCGAATGGAAGAGCTTGTTAAGGACGAAAACGCATATATTCGTCCGTCCGCTTCAGGAGAAACTTTGGGAGGAGTAGCCCGAAAAACCAGAGAGTCTATTGTACTGTGCGAAGCTTGTGGGTTTGATGTCATTATTATCGAAACTGTTGGAGTCGGGCAAAGTGAAACAGCTGTACACTCCATGGTAGATTTTTTTCTATTGTTAAAACTTTCAGGTGCCGGAGACCAATTACAAGGCATTAAAAGAGGAATTATGGAAATGGCTGATGCTATTGTCATTAACAAAGCTGACGGAGACAACCTGAAAAAAGCCCAAATGGCAAAAACCGAATTCGGTAAAGCTTTGCATCTCTTCCCTCCTAAAAAATCAGGATGGACTCCTAAAGTCACTACTTGCAGTAGCTATACCAAAGACGGAATTCCTGAAATTGGAGAAATAATTGATAGTTATTTTAAACTCACCAAACAAAACGGATATTTTGAGTTCAACAGAAAAAAACAAAACGAATATTGGTTTTTAGAAACTATAGAATCAGAACTCAAAAGCCTGTTTTACAACAACGAGAATGTAAAAAAATCTCTCGAGGAATATAAAAATTCCGTTCAAGAAAACAGAATTTCTCCTTTTACAGCCGCTCAAGAATTGCTTAAAATATTTGGTCTGAAATAATTCTGTATCCATATGCTAAAATGAAGTATCTTTGCATCGCTTAATCCTATCAAATGCGATTACACAGAAATTTAGTTTACACTACCATAGATTCGCTTCATGCAATCTTTAACGAAAAAGAATACGCAGACAAAGTTGTGCAACATGCCCTCAAAAGAGATAAACGTTGGGGAAGCCATGACCGAAAATTTGTTGCCGAAACCATTTACGAAATTGTACGTTGGAAAAGACTTTATGCTGAAATTGCAGAAGTCAAAGAACCTTTTGACCGAGATAATCTTTGGAGAATTTTTGCGGTTTGGGCAGTACTCAGAGGCTATCCTATACCTGATTGGAAACAACTTGAAGGAACCCCCTCTCGAAAAATAAAAGGTCGATTTGACGCTTTATCTAAAGAAAGAAAATTCAGAGAATCTATTCCTGATTGGATGGATGATTTAGGGGTTAAAGAACTTGGAGAAGAAGTTTGGGCTAAAGAAATTGCTGCTCAAAATCAGCAGGCAAAAGTAGTGCTTCGGGTAAATACACTCAAAACTACCAAACAAAAACTTCGTTCGATCTTAATGGACGAAAATATTGCGACTGAATTTCTGAAGGATTATCCGGATGCTTTAGTACTTACTGAACGTGCTAATGTCTTTTTGACTGATGCTTTCAAACAAGGACTTTTTGAAGTACAAGACGCCTCTTCTCAAAAAGTAGCTTACTTACTTGATGTAAAACCCGGAATGCGTGTTGTAGATGCTTGTGCCGGAGCCGGAGGAAAATCACTCCATATTGCTTCGCTTATGCAAAATAAAGGACAAGTTATTGCTATGGACATTTACGAAAGTAAGCTAAAACAACTCAAACTAAGAGCCAAGCGAAACGGAGTATTTAACCTTGACTATCGAATTATTGATTCAACCAAGGTTATTAAAAAACTTCATGACAAGGCAGACCGTGTTCTGATAGATGCTCCTTGTAGCGGATTAGGTGTACTTAAAAGAAATCCGGATGCTAAATGGAAATTGGAACCTGAATTTGTAGAAAATATTAAAAAGACACAAGAACAAGTGTTAAACGATTATTCTAAAATGGTAAAACCGGGAGGAAAATTAGTATATGCTACTTGTTCAATTCTACCGAGTGAAAATGAACATCAGATTCAAAAATTTCTCAACTCCGAAAATGGTAAACATTTTAAGTTTGTTAAAGAGGAAAAAATCTTAGCACATCAATCCGGTTTTGACGGATTCTATATGTGTCTGATGGAAAGGATATAAATCTGTCACAAATAAAAAAGCGGTCAATAGACCGCTTTTTTGTTATTTATTTCCTTTCTGATAATCTGCAATAAATTGAGCCAATCCATTGTCTGTAAGCGGATGCTTAAGCAATCCTAAAATAGCGGAAAGCGGTCCTGTCATTACATCTGCTCCTATTTTTGCACAATTCACAATATGCATAGTGTGTCTTACAGAAGCAGCTAAAATTTCGGTATCAAAATTATAGTTGTCATAAATTTCTCTGATTTCTGCAATCAGATTCAATCCGTCAGTTGAAATATCATCTAATCTTCCGATAAAAGGAGATACATAAGCAGCACCTGCTTTAGCTGCCAAAAGTGCTTGTCCGGCAGAAAAGACCAAAGTCACATTGGTTTTAATTCCTTTATCTGAAAAATACTTACATGCTTTGATTCCCTCTTTAGTCATCGGAATTTTTACAACAATCTGAGGGTGTAAATCGGCTAATTCTTCGCCCTCTTTAATCATTCCTTCAAAATCTGTGGCAATAACTTCTGCACTTACATCTCCGTCCACAATATTACAGATATCTACATAATGTTTTAGGATGTTGTTTTTTCCTGTAATTCCTTCTTTTGCCATTAGGGAAGGATTAGTAGTAACTCCGTCAAGAATTCCTAATTCTTGAGCTTCTTTGATTTGAGCAAGGTTTGCCGTATCGATAAAAAATTTCATTGTTGTTTGATATTTAGTTTGTGTTGAAAATCAGGCAAAGATAATGTTTTAAATTTGTTTTGATTAAAACTTTATGAAGAACCTTTGTTTTAAAACCTATCCAAAGCATAAGCAATGAGTTCATCAACTGCCTTATAAGGATCTTGGCTGA
>CAZVQI010000008.1:0-31937 GCA_964629155.1 uncultured Flavobacterium sp. | reverse complement strand
TAACTAATCAATTACTCTATATATTTTTTGTATGATGTTTTAATGGATATTGTAGTGGTTTCAATGGTTATTAATTGCCGCTACTTTAGTATTCTTTTAAAAAAGTAAAACATGAACATCAATATAAGTTGCACAAAAACATACAACTTACGATGTTTATAATTTTATTTTTTGTCGTGTTGCTTTTTGAATATGACATGAAGCAGAACGGAGGAATTTTTGAAATGGTAAAGGGCTCTGCTTATGAAGATACTTTATTTCTAAACTTTATGATTTATTTTCACACCTTTTTGTCCATTACAACTTCTGTAATTTGGATAATTCTCATCTTTGCTTCACTAATTAAATTTGGGAAAAATCCAAGACCCGGAAAGTTCAGTAAAACTCATAAATTTTGGGGCAAAATAGGTATGTGGGATATGGCTTTAACGTGCATTACGGGTTTAATTCTGTATATTTTCGGGTTTTTGTTTTGATGAATATAAAACAAAAAACTAATACTTTCAGAGCTTAGGTAAAACCGTTTGGATAAACAGAATCGGTAACCAAAAAATGAATTAACTATTTAAGCTATGCCGATTGTTGTAAATTTAGATGTGATGATGGCGAAACGTAAAATCTCACTGAACGAATTGTCAGAAAGAATTGGCTTGACTTTATCTAATTTGTCTATTTTAAAGACAGGAAAGGCCAAAGCAATTTGCTTCAGTACATTAGAGGCAATTTGTAAAGCATTAGACTGTCCACCGGGTGACCTTTTAGAGTATGTCAGTGATGATACAAAAACAACAGACAATCGTTAGTACAACACGATAGCAGACTAAAGATAAAATGTTATCCGAAAAGCTGATGTACAACATCTTCTATTTTTGATACTAATTTGATTTCGATTTTAGGATTTTTGAGCGAAAACTTATTGTATTTGGAGATAAAAATAGTTGAAAAACCTAATTTTTCAGCTTCCTGAATGCGTTGTTCTACACGATTTACCGGACGGATTTCTCCCGAAAGACCAACTTCTCCCGCAAAACAAAAATCTTTTTCTACCGAAATATCTTCGTTTGATGAGAGTATAGCAGCTACAACAGCCAAATCAATGGCAGTATCATCAACTGAAATTCCTCCGGTTACGTTCAAGAACACATCTTTTTGAGCCAATCGGAAACCCACTCGTTTTTCCAGAATGGCCAAAATCATATTCAGTCTTTTAGCGTTGTATCCTGTCGTGCTTCGTTGAGGAGTTCCGTAAACAGCCGAACTGACCAATGCTTGAATTTCAATCATCAACGGACGCATTCCCTCCAGAGTTGCGGCAATGGCAGTTCCGCTTAATTCTTCTTCTTTGTGCGAAATCAATATTTCCGAAGGATTGCTTACTTGTCTGAGTCCTGAATTTTGCATCTGATAAATTCCGAGTTCGGCAGTAGAGCCAAAACGATTTTTAAGAGAACGTAAAATGCGATATACGTGGTTTCGGTCGCCTTCAAATTGCAAAACCGTATCAACCATGTGCTCAAGGATTTTCGGTCCGGCAATGGTTCCGTCTTTGGTTATGTGACCGATAAGTATAACCGGAACATTGGTTTGTTTGGCAAATTTTATTAGTTCGGCTGTACATTCTCTGATTTGCGAAATACTTCCTGCACTTGCTTCAATATAATCGGAATGTAAAGTCTGAATAGAGTCAATAATTACAACCTCTGGCAGAAAATCCTGAATGTGTTTAAAAATAGTTTGTGTTCGGGTTTCGGTCAGGATATAGCAGTTCGGACTTGCTTTTTCAATTCGCTCTGCTCGCATTTTGATTTGCTTTTGGCTTTCTTCTCCCGAAACATAAAGTGTTTTATATGGTAATCTTAAGGCAATTTGTAGCAAAAGAGTACTTTTCCCGATACCGGGTTCTCCTCCCAAAAGAGTCAAAGAACCGGCCACTAAACCACCACCCAAAACTCGATTCAATTCGTTATCGGTAGTGTCTAAACGAACTTCGTTAGCAGCATCAATTTCGTCTATACGAAGTGGTTTTTGAGCAATTTTTATCTCCGATTTTGCAGAATTCCAGCTTGGTTTTTCTTCTTTTTGGATGACTTCTTCTACAATAGTATTCCATTCTTTACAGGAATTACACTGACCTTGCCATTTGGCATACTGTACTCCGCAGTTCTGACAAAAAAGAGCTGTTTTTACTTTAGACATTTTTTAAGTTTTGGTTTTACAAAGATAACATTTAGCGATGTCTGTTTTTAGTCTGTGAAAGTAAAAACACAAAACTTTTCCGAATATCCGTTTGTTTTATTTTTCGGGTAAGCCTTTATTTTTTCGCATTTTCATATTGATGAACTCTACGGCTAAAGAGAAAACAATGGCAAAATATAAATATCCTTTCGGAACAGCCCCTATGTGTTGGTCGAGCAAAACAGCTTCTGACAAGTGCATGCTTTCGGTAGTAAGCATAAAACCTATCAGAATCAAGAATGCAAGAGCCAATATCTGAATAGAAGGATTTCGATTTACAAAATTTCCGATCGGAATAGCAAATAACATCATCACACCTACTGATATTATTACAGCAGCAATCATAATGTACAAAGCTCCTTCTAATCCGTTGGTCATACCTACAGCTGTTAAGATACTGTCTAACGAAAAGATAAGGTCAATCATCAGTATTTGAACCAAAACCGAACCAAAAGACTTGGCAACTTGCCCGGAAACGGTCGGTTGAGTGTGATTTTCGATATGAGTTACTTTTTCGTGAATTTCTTTAGTACTTTTCCAAATCAAAAATATACCTCCGACCAACAGAATGAGAGCCTGTCCGTTGAAATGGGCACTAAACCAGCCCCAATCTACACTAAACCAAGGCTTTTTCATGGCAATAAGCAGGGTTATTCCGAACAACATTGCAATTCGCATAAACATAGCTAAAAACAACCCTAAGCGAGTGGCTTTTTTTCGTTGATCTTCCGGTAATTTTCCGGTTACGATGGAAATGAAAATAATGTTGTCTATTCCTAAAACAATTTCCAAAAAGGTAAGAGTAGCAAAAGCTACCCAAGCATCGGGATTTAACAGAAAGTCCATTTTTGATTGATTTTAGTGTAAATGTAGAAGAAAATTTAATTCGGAAATCTTTATATCAAACGAAATTTTAAATTTTTTTTGCTGATAGAGTCTGTTTAAACTTCTTGGATACAAAATATTTAGGCAGAAAAAGATTCTTTGTTCACCCGAAAAAGCAGGAACACTTCAAAATAGCGTTATATTGAAGTTAAAATCTGTTTTTTACTTAAAAAAGTATTTTCTTTGTAAACCAAAACAAAAAATTAAAGTATGCTTTCTTTCAACTTCAAAAAGTGGAATACTATATCAGGCTGGTTTTCATTTGCTGTTGCTCTTATCACCTATTCTTTGACTGTTGAGCCCACAATCAGTTTTTGGGATTGCCCCGAATATATAGCAACTTCTGCAAAATTACAGATAGGCCACCCTCCGGGAGCTCCTTTGTTTCAGATTATCGGAGCGTTTTTCTCGACATTCACTACCAATGCTTCTCAGATTGCTCTGATGGTAAATATGGTATCGGCTGTATCAAGTGCTTTTACCATTTTGTTTATGTTTTGGTCGCTCACGATGATTTTGCGAAAAGTAGTAGGGAGTTTTGCTGAACTTAACGAGAATAATTCCAAAGTGATTCTTGGAGCGAGTTTAGTTGCATGTTTGGCATTTACTTTTTCAGATACTTTTTGGTATAATGCGGTAGAAGCAGAGGTTTATGCAATGTCTTCACTTTTTATAGCTGTTTTGTTTTGGATGGGGCTTCGTTGGGAGGAAGATATGGACAAACCGGGCGGAAATAAATGGTTACTGGCAATTTCGATGTTTATAGGGCTTTCGTTCGGAGTGCATTTTATGGCTTTGCTGACTATTCCGGCTATCGGGCTGTTATATTACTTCAAACATTATAAAGAAATTACGGTTAAGAATTTTATTTTGGCCAATGTAGCAGTAGTAGCTGTTTTGTTTTTTGTTTTCGGATTTTTATTGCCATATACGATGACATTTTTTGCGAAGATGGAAATTTTTATGGTAAATTCTATAGGGTTGCCGTTTAATTCAGGAACCATTTTCGCTTCTCTTTTAGTGATTGCTCTATTTGTGTACGGATTGCGATATACCACAAAGAAAAATTATGCAAAAGCAAATACCTTTATACTCTGCATACTTTTTGTATTTATCGGATTTTCCTCTTGGCTGATGTTGCCGATTCGCTCTAATGCCAATACTCCGATAAACGAAAATGCCCCGACCGATGCAGCCGAATTGTTAGCATATTATAACAGAAAGCAATACGGAGAGCAAAAAACTTTTTACGGAGAGTTATTTTCCGAAAAATATGCAGGATTAGATCCGGAACGCCCGTACCTTGATGACGAGCCAAACTACGAAAGAGATTATAAAACAGGAAAATATATTATCACCAATCAGTATAAAAATGCTATTCAGAATCTTGATGATTCGCACAAAGCATTTTTCCCGAGAATGCGAAGTACAGAAGAGTCACATCGTATAAATTATATGAAATATACGGGAGTGCTTGATTTTAAGCTAAATCCGCATTATGATTTTACTCAAGAGTTATATCAATTAGGTTTAGACATAGATATAGATTCTCTTACAGATAATGAGTTGTTTCAGGTAACTCAAATGTTGAGAGAGAATGCTCAAGAGAGTATCGTTCAGTTTAAATCCGCTTATGAGGCAGGAAAAATAGACGAAGAAGATTATGACAGGTTTTTGAGACAAATGGGGGATATAATCATTGTCGAAAAGCCTTCTTTTTGGAAAAACATTCAGTTTATGGTAGATTACCAATTCGGATATATGTTCTGGAGATATTTGATGTGGAATTTTTCGGGTCGTCAGAATGATATTCAAGGAAAAGGTGATTGGCAAAACGGGAACTGGATAAGCGGAATTAAGTTTTTGGATGAAATGCGTTTGGGTAACCAAGACCAGCTTACTTCTGATATGAAAAACAACAAAGGAAGAAATGTATATTATATGCTTCCGTTCCTTTTTGCAGTTATCGGAATGGTTTTTCACGCCAAGAAAGATTGGAAGAGTTTTTATGTACTCTTAGTTCTGTTCCTTTTTATGGGATTGGCTCTAAAAGTGTTTTTGAACGAAAGACCTTTTGAACCGAGAGAACGTGATTATGCTGTAGTAGGAGCTTTCTTTGCTTTTGCTATGTGGATTGCTTTCGGAGTATATGCTATTTATGATTTTGTAAGTAAAAAAATAAAAGGGAATTGGACAGGCTATGCAGTAACAGCCTTATCTGTTTTGGTTGTACCTGTACTAATGGCTTCTGAGAATTGGGATGACCATGACCGTTCAGGAAAAGATACAGCTTTGGTATCTGCAAAAGCGTATATGGATTCATTAGACGAAAACGCCATTATTTTTACTATTGGAGATAACGATACTTTTCCGCTTTGGTATTTGCAAGAAGTTGAAGGTTACAGAACAGATGTAAAGGTGGTTTGTACGGCTCTTTTGGTAACAGATTGGTATATTGACCAAATGAAAAGAAAAACTTACTTGTCAGACGGATTGCCGATTTCATTTGCTCATGACCAATATTCCGGAGGTAAACTCGAAGCGGTAATTTACAGACCTCGAACCCAAGAAAGAATTCCTCTGGATTTATTTTTAGAATACATTCGTTCAAAAGATGAAAGTACTTATATTACTTGGCAAAACGGACATAAAATGCATACTTTCCCTACGAATAAAATCAGAATTCCGGTAAATAAAGAAAATGTTCTTAAAAATGGAATTGTTGACGAAAAAGATGCAGACCAAATTCTACCTTATATTGATGTGGATATCAATGTAAAAGGAGGCGCTTTATATATTCATAGGCTTATAATGCTGGACATTATTGCTCAAAACGATTGGAAAAGACCGGTTTATTTTTCCGGAGGAGCATTTGATGACGAAGATTATTTGTGGATGAAAGATTATTTACAGCTCGACGGATTAGTGTATAAATTAGTTCCTATAAAAACTCCGTACAAAAGAGCAGGAGGGTCAATAGATATGGGTCGTATAGATGCTGATAAAATGTACTACAAAATCGTGGAAAAAGAATACGAAAACGGTAAACGCAAAGGTTGGTTTTGGGGAGCAAGCGGAAGTGATAAAATTTACCACGATGTAGAAACTCGCAGAAATGTATTTACATACAGAATGCAATTAGCAAGACTTACCGAAAAACTACTCGAAGAAGGCAAAAATGACAAAGCCAAAGTCATTACAGATTTAACTATGACTCATTTTCCGATAGAATTCTATCAACTATATGAAATGGCTGAGCCTTTTGTGGGAGCATATTATCAGTTGGGAGAAAAAGAAAAAGCTCGTGAACTTGCAGATAAAATAACTGCTAAATATAAAGAACAACTTGATTACATTCATAGTTTAGATATAGGTAAACAAAATGTGTCTTTGTATGAAGCGGGCAGAAATATTGAATTATTCAGAAGCATATTGTTGATAATGAAGAAGCATGATGCGGAATATTATCAACAGAAATATCCTGAATTTAATCAATACAATGCTAAATTCAAAGAAAGAATAGGCACGGAAGATGAACCTTCGGAAACAGATGAAGAAAGAGCTCAAAAAGACTCGTTGCTCAACTCGTTGCCTGATTCTTTAGATTTGGAGATGCTACTTAACGGAATTGATCTAGAATAAAGTTACACCTGTTTTTTGTAAATCGAAAGACATTATAGAATAATAAAACTAACATTTCTCTGTTGATTTTTGTATTGTGGTGTGGTACGGTTGTTGTACTTAACAGGCAAGAAATTCAAGGTCTGACAGAGAATAGAAGTAAAACTTTTACTTTTGTTCTTTTTTGATTAAATTTACGAAAAACAATATTTTTCACATGCCAATTCAATCCGCTATAAAACATTTTCAGGCTTCGTTACCGGAGGGTGTTACTTTGGTTGCTGTTTCTAAAACAAAACCTGTATCAGATATTTTACAAGCGTATGAAGCAGGGCAACGTGTTTTCGGAGAGAACAAGGTTCAGGAAATGTGCAGTAAGCAACCGCAATTACCAAATGACATCAAGTGGCATCTTATCGGGCATTTGCAAACCAACAAAGTGAAATATATTGCCCATTTTGTGGAACTTATTCATGGAGTGGACAGCCTGAAACTACTCAAAGAAATTGACAAACAAGCTAAAAAACACAATCGAGTTATTAGTTGTTTGTTACAAATTTATATTGCTCAAGAAGAAACTAAATTTGGATTGAACGAAGAAGAGTTTGTAGAAATTATTAATTCGGAAGAATTTAAACAACTACAAAATATTAAAGTAGTGGGGTTGATGGGAATGGCAACCTATACGGAACTTGACGATCAAATCCGAAAGGAATTTACTTATCTGAAATCTCTTTTTGACAAATACAAACCCTTGAATACGTCTAATTTTCAACTCTCTGTTTTGTCTATGGGGATGAGTGGTGATTATCAGATTGCTTTAGAATGCGGAAGCACTATGATTCGCATAGGAAGTAATATTTTCGGGAATCGAAATTAATATAACAATAACATAAAAGCCGCGTTATGAGAACAATACTTCTCTTTTTATGGGTCACTCAGTGCTTTTATGCTCAGAAAAATTATCCGAAAGACTACTTTATTTCGCCTTTGGAGATTCCTCTTCACTTATCGGGGAATTTTGGAGAGTTGCGTAACAATCACTTTCACTCAGGGTTAGATTTTAAAACTCAACAAAAAGAAGGACTTAAAGTTTTTGCTTCGGCGGATGGATATGTTTCCAGAATCAAAGTTTCTGCTTGGGGTTACGGAAAAGCTCTGTATATTACTCACCCTAACGGATATACAACAGTTTATGCACATTTGCAGAAATATGCTCCTGAAATTGAAGAATATGTAAAAAAAGGACAGTACAGACAAAAGTCTTTTGAAGTAGAATTCTTCCCAAATCCTTCCGAATTACGAGTTAAACAAGGACAGCTAATTGCTTTTTCGGGAAATTCCGGAGGTTCCGGAGGACCTCATTTGCACTTTGAAATACGAGACAGTAAAACAGAAAATATTATCAATCCTTTGTTTTTCGGGTTTGACGAACTGATAGCCGACACCAAAAAACCGAACATAAACAACGTATATGTTTATCCTGTAGGTGAAAATTCACATGCTAACAATTCGGAAAATCCGACTTCTGTTCCGCTCTCATTACAAAAAGACGGGACATATTTAGCTCAAACCGTATTGGCTGACGGAAAAATAGGGTTTGGTATAAGCACATACGATATGTTTGATTTTAATTACAATAAAAACGGAGTTTATAAAATTGAAACTTTTTTAAACGGAACTCCTGCTTTTAGTATTACATTTAATGAATTTGCTTTTGCCGAAACTCGCTATATCAACGCTTATATTGATTATGAAAAATTAGTAAAACAAAAAAGTTTTGTTCAGAAAATGTTTATGGAAAACAATTATCCGTTAAGCCTTGTAGGAACTAATAAAAAAAACGGGATAATTGAGATAATTCCGAATGTGTCTTATACGTACAAAATGGAAGTTTCTGATTATCACTCTAATAAGATTGAAATTATAATTCCCATAAAACACACTACGGAATCTCCTAAAATAAAAAGGAAGCATCTTGAAACTCAATATGTGTTGAAATCACAAATAGAAAACCTGTACGAAAAGGAGAATGTTTCAGTTTATGTGGCTCCGAATACTTTTTATCAGGATTTTGCTTTGCAATTTGAGGTAAACAACGGAATTTTAACTTTTGCGGATAATACTATACCGGTTCATAAAAACTATACTATTACTTTTAAAGATACAAGTATTCCCGATAATTTGCGAAACAAAACTTACATAGCTTCTTTGGAAGGTAAGTCCAAAAAGTATAACAAAACTACTGTTTCGGGAAACTTGTTTAAGGCAAGTACACGAAATACCGGAAAATTTACTTTAGTACAAGACACCTTAGCTCCGATTGTAAAACCGGTAAATTTTACGCAAGGAAAGTGGATAAGCAACGAAAAAGAACTAAAAGTTACAATAGAAGACAAGGATTCGGGGATAAATACTTATGAAGCATATCTGAACGGAGCTTGGATTTTGATGGAATATGACTACAAGAAAAAATTATTAGTACATGATTTTGCGGATGGTAAGGTTAAAGAAGGTAAAAACGAATTACAGGTAATTGTTACGGATAATGTAGGAAATACCACTACTTTTGAAACCTATTTTTTCAGAAGTCAGAAAATGGCGGAATAAACTTTTTTCAAGACAAAGTTTAGGATTTTGTACTTTTGTGAACTAAATTTTAATTTTTCAATGAAATCCAAATTAGTAAAATCTGCTGTATTTTTCGGAGGAATATTCGGAATTGTGATGATTTTGGAATTTTTAATTCTCAACCGATTAGATGTCGATGGAGTAAATAATCCGACTTTAGGAGTAACAGTAACCCTGCTTAATTATCTTATTTTTCCGGTAGTGTTTGTTCTTTTGGCAATTTTGAACTATAAAAACAAGTATAACGAAGGATATGTTTCTTTTTCGGAAATTCTGAGAATAGGAGCAGCCACAGTAATAGTAGCGGCTTTGATTTTTAGTCTGTTCAACTTGGGTTACAATTATATATTTCCTGAGTTTATTGATCAGACAATTGAAAAGATGAGAAGTGTTGCTTTACAACAAAGAGAAAAAATGCTGACAGAAGGAGCAACTGAAGCAGATGTAAAATCCATTGAAAGCATCGAGCAATATTTGGAAGGAACCCGAAAATCAATGCAATCATTTTTTTCTGTTCCGATGACCATAGTGATATATGCAGTAATTGGGCTTATTAGTTCAATCGTCATTGGAGCATTTGTTAAAAAAGATAGACCTCAAATCGTATAATGAATATTTCTATAGTCATACCGCTTTTGAACGAAGAAGAATCTTTACGAGAACTACATGATTGGATTGTTCGAGTAATGAAAGCGAATGACTTTTCATACGAAATTCTTTTCATTGATGACGGAAGTACAGACAATTCATGGAGGGTTATCACCGAATTATCGACTCAAAACCCTAATATAAGAGCTTTTCGTTTTCAACGAAATTTTGGAAAATCACAAGCGTTACATTTAGGATTTGCTCAGTCGAAAGGAGAAGTAATCATTACTATGGATGCTGATTTACAAGATAGTCCGGAAGAGATTCCGCAACTTTACGAAATGATTGTAAATCAAAAGAATGATTTGGTTTCGGGATGGAAAAAGAAGCGCTATGATTCCGTGTTGACGAAGAACTTGCCGTCAAAACTTTTCAATTGGGCTGCTCGTAAAACTTCGGGAGTAAAACTACACGACTTTAACTGCGGTCTCAAGGCTTATCGAAACGAAGTAATTAAAAACATTGAAGTATCCGGAGAAATGCACCGTTATATTCCTGTTTTAGTAAAAAATGCAGGATATCAGAAAATAACGGAAAAACCGGTGCAACATCAGGCAAGAAAATACGGAAAAACCAAATTCGGGATGAATAGATTTATAAACGGATTTTTAGACTTAATCACGATTTGGTTTTTGTCTAAATTCGGAAAACAACCTATGCACTTGTTTGGTGCTTTGGGAGTAGTGATGTTTATTATCGGATTAGGCTCTGCCCTATATATAGGAGCATCTAAACTTTATAGACTTTATAATAATTTGCCTTATACATTGGTTACTAATAACCCGTGGTTTTATATTGCTTTAACCACGATGATAATCGGAACAATGTTGTTTTTGGCAGGATTCCTCGGAGAACTGATTTTGAGAAATCGCCCTAACCATGAACACTACAAAGTTTCCGAAAAAATAAACTGAAAAGAGGTTTAAAGTAAAATAACACATATCATAGCTGCAAAACAAATATTTTTTACTACTTTAGTAGCTCGATTCGGCATAACATTTGCCTCAAGTTATATCAACTTTTAATTTTCAGAGACTTATGAAAAAGATAATATTTGCTTTTTTCTTGATAGGAATAGCAGTTGCATCTCAGGCACAATCCATAAATTGGGTAACTTTTGAAGAAGCATTAGAACTTCAGAAAAAGAAGCCTAAAAAGATTTTTATGGATGTGTATACTGATTGGTGTGGTCCTTGTAAAATGCTTGACAAACAAACGTTTGGTAATGCAGATGTAATAAAATACATAAACGAAAATTATTATGCAGTAAAATTTAATGCAGAAGGAAATGAAACGATTAACTATCAAGGACAAACATTTACCAACCCTAATTATGTAGAGGGAAAAACCAGAAATTCAGTACATCAACTTACTCGTGCATTAGGTGTAGGTGCTTATCCTACAATGCTATTTTTTGATGAAACAGGTAAACTTATTTATCCGCTAAGAGGATTCCATAAACCAAAAGAAATAGAAATTTTTCTTAAAATTTTTGCTACGGATGAGTATAAAAAGATAGATACTCAAGAAAAGTGGCAGGATTATCACAGTAACTTTCAAGGAACCTTTGCAGGATAAAAGAATGAAAATTTAACAATATGAAAACCGCTTTTATGATTCAAATCATAAAAGCGGTTTGTTTTTGCCCATAACTTAGCTCATAAATTTTAAAACACTTTAGTTATGGGCATATATAATAAGCTTTTGGTTCGGGTTAAAGAATCTTATTATTTGTTTATTGTCTTAGGTATTCTTGCTTCAAGTTGTATTGGGTCAATAGCTGCTACAATGTCTTTAATCAGATTACCTGTAATGGTAGAACTCATCCAGCTTTGTATAGCTGTGGCAACAGCAATGTGGTTCAATGCCAGTGTGTTAGCTCAACTAAACCACAAAACGGTATTAAACGCATTACTTTTGAGTTTAATTTCAAATACAGTAATTATAATTATACACTTGTTTTAGGAAGAATTTAAATAATAGGGTTAATTATTTTTCAAAAAGAAGAATTTATAGTCGAAACATTAAAAAAGACGTGTTTTGTCTTGTAAATTTGCCCATATTTTAATATTATGGTTATGGGGTTATATAATAAACTTTTGATTCGAACGAAGGAGTCAAAAAGTTTGTTTGTTATTTTTGGTTTTATTTCTTCAAGTTGTATTGGTTCTGTAGCAGCTACAATGTCATTAATGAAGTTTGCAGGTACGATTGAGTTTATTCAATTATGTACGGCAGTTTGTATAACAGCTTGGTTTAATGTTACACTCTTGGCAAAATTCAGTCACAAAACAAGATTTAATACTTGGCTTTTGAGCGTAACACTAAATAGTGTTATTATAATTAGTCACTTGCTTTTTTGAAATAACATTTTATATTCAAAATAACACGAAAGTTATCGTCTTCTATCCTCCTGAAGCAAAATACTCTTGAGATTTTTCAACCTGTTTTTATTAACTTACTGCTTTTTAAATTTTTGTAAAGCCTTTTTTGTAAAGTCAGACAGTACTAATTTTCCGGAAATTTCAGCTCTTTGGTAAAGTAGTGTATCCCAATTGTCGGTTCCTTCCCAAAGTACTTTTTTCATTTGATAAAGAGCTTCAGGGTTACACTCGGCTAATTTTGAGCAAAAAACTTCGAGTTCTTTGTCTAAATCACTAACCGATTCGTACACATCAGCATATAATCCTTTGTTTTTAGCCCAATAAGCGTTTTTCCAAGAATAAGGAGCAAGAGTAAGTTCAGACATAGCTCCTTTTCCGATTTTTCGGGAAACCGCCGGTTCTATCACAAAAGGACCTATTCCGATAGCAAGTTCTGACAGTTTAATGGCTGCATCTACACTTGCAAGGGCATAATCGCAGGCAGCAGCTAGCCCTACACCTCCTCCTACAGCTTTTCCGTGAATTCTGCCAACAATAATTTTAGAGCATTTTCGCATAGCGTTAATCACGTTGGCAAACCCGGAAAAGAACACTTTTCCTTGTTCCGGATTAGTAACAGCAAGTAATTCGTCAAAAGAAGCTCCGGCACAAAAAGCCCCTTCACCTTCACTTTTCAAAACGATGAGATTTACCTCAGAATTTTCGCTCAAAAGATGAAATTCTTTTGTAAGTCTCTCTAATAATTCACCCGGAAACGAGTTACTTTGCGGATGTCCAAATTCTATAGTTGCTACTTTATTTTCAATTTTGGTATATAATGAGCCGTTGGGTCTTGTCATTACCATTTGTTTTATGTTTAACCGTGTTATTTTAGTGGTTAGAAAACCAATTTTACGATGATGTCAAAATTATCTTTAATGGCTTTATCAGCCAATTCAGGGAAAATAGTTCCCGAGCGGTATTTGATGTCAAATTTAGTTCTGTCCACTTCAAAAGACGTAGAGGCTTCATTTTTCGTAACAGTCAAATCAAAATTAACTTCTTGTTTGATACCTTTGATGATTAAATCGGAAGTTATGTTATAGACATTTTTTGAAACTTCGCGTATTTTGGTAAAAACAAGAGTAGCCTCAGTATATTTCTCTACATCAAAAAAGTCTTCACTTTTCAGGTGAGCATCAAGTCTTTCTTTACCTTTTCCCGAAAGGTCTGTAGATGAAATGCTTGACATATCTGCTGTGAAATCTCCTTTTATGAGTTTGTCTTTTTCAAAGTAAAGAGTTCCTTTTTTCAGTGTTATCGTTCCTTCGTGAGAACCTCCTATTTTATGTCCCTTCCAAATAAGAGAGCTTTTTTCAACATCGACTTCTTTGGTTACTTTTTGGGCAGAAACAGATAAAGCTAAACCTAAAAATAATACGGAAATAAGTGTTTGGAATGTTTTCATAATGTAAATTATTTTCTGAATTTTTCTAAAAGTGAAATTAGTTCTTTTTGTTCGTCTGGAGTAAGATTAGATGTTAAATCTTTTTCGATATTTTCTATTAGTTCGTCTACTTTTTCTAAAAGCTGAAGCCCTTCGGATGTTATTGCCACTTCGATTTTTCGTCGGTTGGTTTTACAAACATTTCGGGAAACCATTTTTTTGAGTAATAATTTATCAATCAAACGAGTGGTATTACTGGTTTTGGCAAGCATTCTCTCCTGAATTGCTCCCATATTGATAGGTTTCCCTTTTTGTCCTCGAAGTATTCTCAAAACATTGAACTGTTCCACAGAAATATCATAGGGTTTCAAAGTCTCTGACAGTTTTTCGGCAATCAGATTTTGTGTGTAAGATATATTGAGTATTAGTTGTTTTGACAAAGGAATTTCGGGGGATAGTTTTAAAATTTTTTCGATTCTCATTATAGACAAGACATTTTTTGATAGACAAAAAGATTGTTTTTGATAAGGTTACCTGTATCTACAGATTATGTTATGTAACAAATTTATAATTATTGCTTTTTATTTAAAAGCAAAACCGATAAAAGTTAAAGGATGTTTTTGAGTTTTTCAGCTCATTTAATTTGAGACAGTTATTGGCTAGATGGCTTTTTTTGCATAGTTGTTGGTATTAGAATTTCGGAGTATCTTTGCAGTATTATGAAATACAAGGTTTTTACATTTTTTTTATTTCTCTTTTGTTGGTCAGGATTTTCCCAACAGATTCATTGCGGATATGATTTTACCTCATATTTTGTGGTAGAACCTCGAGAGGAAGGGAAAAGCGAAGTGATTAAGGGACTCAAAATTACCCTTGTTGATTTTTTCGGTTTTGATTTAATAAATACAGACAATAAATATTCATGGATAAAACCCAATGAGGTTCTACAGTTTTATGAAAATTATAAAATTGATAATCAGGGAAATAGAGTTTCTGATGATGACCCTAACGGCAAGTGGTATTTTTATTTTGCTAAAGAGTCTTATTTGATTTCTGTAAACAATACTTTTCAAGCAGAACATTTCCGAATTAAAGTTGAAGACCCTAACGGAGTTTATAAAACGGTTTTTGTGCCGTTAAACAGCTTTAATATGTATATTTTATGTACTGCCGAAAGTCGTGCAGCTCAATTCGGACGAAGAACCAACCAATCTATTAAAGTGTATTTAGAACGAAAAAAAGATTGATAAATCAATCCTTGGTATTATGCTTTATCTTCTAAAAGCGGAACAAATCTGAAAGTTCCGAATTCATGTTTTTCAAAGCGAGTTTCACTTTGACGAATCAATAAAGTCATAATTTGTTCTTTATCTCCAACCGGAATTACAAGTCGTCCTCCGATTTTTAGTTGAGACATAAGAGCAGGCGGAATAGTTGAGGCTCCGGCTGTTACGATAATCGAATCAAAAGGAGCATAGTTTGGCAATCCTTTATATCCGTCTCCGAAAGACAAGTGTTTCGGACGAATACCCAATTTCGGCAATAAGAGATAAGTTTTTTTAAAAAGTTCGTTTTGCCGTTCTATACTGTAAACCTTTGCTCCCATTACACATAAAACAGCTGTTTGATAACCGGAACCTGTACCTATTTCAAGAATTTTTTGGTCTTTTTTTACCTCTAATAATTGTGTTTGAAAAGCTACTGTATAAGGTTGCGAAATGGTTTGTCCTGCACCAATCGGAAAAGGTTTGTCTTGATAAGCAAAATTCTCAAAACCTGAGTCTAAAAATAGGTGTCTGGGTACTTTTCGGATAGCTTCCAGTACATTGTTGTCAGTAATCCCTTTTTCTTGAAGAGATTTAACTAATTGATTTCTAAGACCTTTATGTTTCGGAGTATCGTTCAAGGCAGTGAGTTTTTTTAATGTATAAAATTAAAAAAATATTCGTATTATAGTAATTTGAAAAAGGAGAGGAATGCGGTTATGTCCGCAAAAGGGATTATTTAACGCGCTATTAACACCCTAATATATTCGCTCTCAATACTTTTGTTTGATAGAGTTGTGCTATGGATACAAATTTTTCATTCAGATTTTTGTGTTTATGTTTTTTGATTGCTGCTTGTGGTAATCCTAAAGACAAAGATTATTCGGCTTATTTCGGAGGAGAAGTCATCAACCCTAAAGATAAATGGATTTTGTTTTATCAGGGAGAAAAGCTGTTAGACAGTATTCCGCTTGACGATAAAAATCGTTTTTTTATCCGTTTTGATTCGCTTGCTCCCGGCTTATATACGTTTAAACACGAACCGGAATATCAATACGTTTATTTTGACAAAAACGATAGTCTTATGGTTCGTATTAATGTGTTTAATTTTGATGAGTCGTTAGTTTTTTGCGGAAGAGGAGAAGAAAAGAACAACTTTTTGATAGAAATGTACCTAAAAAATCAGGAAGACCGTAACAAAACTTTTTCGACTTTTGATTTACAACCGGAAGAGTTTTCTGCCAAAGCAGATTCTTCTTATCGCCAGATATTAGCATTTTATGAAAATAACAAAAAAGACATCAAATGGAGTGATGATTTTGACATATTTGCCAAGGCTGGTGCAGACTATTTTTATTATGCCAAAAAAGAATTTTATCCGATGGCTTACAAGGCTCGTAATCACAACAAAGAATTTCCTCCTCTTCCGGAAGAATTCTATGATTATCGCAAAAAAATAGATATCAATAACGAAAAATTATCTAACTACTGGCCTTATTTGAGGTATATTACTGTGCTTATTGATAATTTGGTTTCGTTGGGGAACCCGGAACTTGACCTACACAAAAATGCCTTTGCAAAACTTCATACAACCGATTCGTTGATTAAAAATGAGTATTTGAAAAATAAAGTGTTGAATAATACTGTTTTTAGGTACTTAATGGAAGACGAACAAAACGCTACAAATACTGATGTTTTAAACAAATATTTTGAAGCTTCTACTGATAGCGATAAAAAAGAGACAATCAAAAAGATGATAACCTCTATCAGAAACATAATGGATGGAGGATTTCCTGAGGTGAAGTTCAGAACCGTTGATAGAGAACTTATATCAAGTGTAGAGCTCTTTAATAAAAAGACAGTTGTTTATTTTTGGTCTAAAAAGAATGAAACTCACTTTTTTGCAGTACACGAAAAAATAAACAAAATTATCGAAAGACATCCGGATATTGACTTTATAGCTATCGGGTTGGATGAAGATTTTGACGAATGGAAATCTTTTTTAACAAAAAACAAAAGTGTTCCTCACCCCAGAATACAGCATTATCACGTATTTAATTTAGCCGAATTGAATGACAAGTGGGTGGTTACACAAGTTACCAGAGCTTCCATTGTAGGGAAAAATGGTAAAGCAGAAAAAGCTTTTGTAAACATCTTTGAAACTACCTTTGAAAAACTGCTCGAATCAATTCCTCAGCAGTAAATGTTTCGACCTGAAGAAACCTACCGTAAAATTCATTATTTTTGTATCTTAAATCCAAAAGCGAATGCAGAGTATTTTAGAACAAAAGCCTACTCAGCCAAAACCAAAATGGTTGCGTGTTAAACTACCTACCGGAAAGAAATATACGGAACTTAGAAGTTTAGTGGACAAATATAGCCTGAATACGATTTGTACTTCGGGTAGTTGTCCGAATATGGGAGAATGTTGGGGAGAAGGAACAGCAACTTTTATGATTTTGGGGAACATCTGTACTCGTTCTTGTGGATTCTGTGGAGTAAAAACAGGACGACCGGAAAGTGTAGATTGGGACGAACCCGAAAAAGTAGCCCGTTCTATTAAATTGATGAACATCAAACATGCGGTTATTACCAGTGTGGACAGAGATGACCTCAAAGATATGGGAAGCATTATTTGGGCAGAAACCGTTAAGGCTATTCGAAGAATGAATCCTGAAACCACTTTGGAAACACTAATACCTGATTTTCAGGGAATAGAAAGACATTTAGATAGAATTGTTGAAGTAGCTCCCGAAGTAGTTTCCCATAATATGGAAACTGTAAGACGTTTGACCCGAGAGGTAAGAATTCAGGCTAAATATGAGAGGAGTCTTGAAGTGTTGAATTACCTGAAAAAACAAGGGGTAAACAGAACCAAATCGGGAATTATGCTTGGACTCGGGGAAACGGAAGACGAAGTAATTGAAACCCTTCACGATTTGAGAAAAGTAAATCTTGATGTAGTTACTATCGGGCAGTATTTGCAACCAAGTAAGAAACATTTACCGGTAAAAGAATTTATAACTCCTGAACAGTTCAAAAAATACGAAGAAATTGCTAAAGACTTAGGCTTTCGTCATGTAGAAAGCGGAGCTTTGGTACGCTCGTCTTATCATGCACAAAAACATATTCTTTAATTGGTTCAGCTAATATAACAAAACGAATTGTGTTGAAAAGCTCAAAAGAATTGAGCGGAGTAGTTGGATGTTATTGTTGAGAAAATAAGGTTAAAACCCTAAAAGAGAAAGATAGTAAGATCAAAGACTAACACAATTTTCGGAATATATTACTTCCTTCATCAAGCAAAAAAAAAAGAGCTTATTTTATAAACTCTTTTTCTAAAAAATAATTGACGATAGCTTCTTTCATCAATATGGTTTGTTCTCCGGCTTTTAGCTTAGGTAGTTGCTCTTTGACCTTATAATGAGGCCATCCGTCTATATCAAAATAATCGAATTCGTAATAACCGTAAGGTTCAAGTAACCTGCAAATAGCAATGTGCATCAGGTTTATTTTTTCGTCTTTTTTAAAAGTTTTGTGTGGTTTTCCGAGTTCTTGTATTCCGATAAGGTAAATAATACCGTCGAGATCTAACAATTCTTGGTCTGCAAACTTGTCCGACAAGCGTCGAACAAGTTCATCCCAACGAGATTTTAATTTTTCGTCTCTTGACATCTTACAACTAAAATTTTGAGTAACAAACAGTTATCTGATGATGATTTCGTAAGGCATCAAAGCTTGAATACCCTTACGCGAATTCATATTTTTTATTTGTTGAAGAAGTTGATAATTTTCTTCTCCTATTTCCTCTCTGATAATGGCTTCTTTAGATTTCATTATCGGGAAAGGAGAGCGTTCAGAAAGATACTCTTCAAATGTTTTTTCAAAAATAGGAAAGCTTCTGATTTTATAATTGTTTGTTCCGGTTATTTTAGAGGCATATCTTATAGCATCTTCCAAGCTTCCTATTTCGTCCACAAGTCCTAATCGTTTAGCATCTACTCCTGTCCATACGCGACCTTGTGCTATTTCGTTAACTTCTTCTTTGGTCATTCCTCTTCCTTCGGCTACTCTTGTCAAGAAAACATCATAGATATTCTCTACACTTTCTGTAATCACTTCTTTGAAATTTTCGTCCATAGGTTGGAAAAAGCTATATCCGGAAGCGTTTTTGTGAGTAGCTACCCTGTCAGAATAAATTCCCCATTTGTTTGCTAAATTTCTAAAATTAGGAAGTACACCAAAAACCCCTATAGAGCCTGTAATGGTTGTAGGTTCAGCAAAAATTCGGTCTGCATTACACGAAATATAATATCCTCCGGAAGCGGCTAAATTTCCCATCGAAACAATAACCGGCTTTTTCTTTTTGGTAAGCTCAATTTCTCTCCAAATAATATCCGAAGCCAAAGCACTTCCTCCCGGAGAATCCACACGAAGTACAATCGCTTTTACTCGTTCATCTTTTACGGCTTCTTGAAGAGATCGTTTAACATACCCTTCCCCAATATTATTTGTGTCCCCTTCTCCGTCAAAAATTTGTCCTTGAGCATAAATAACCGCAATTCGGTCTTCTGCTTTTTTATTTTTAATCGAAAGAGCCACATTGGTAGCATATTTCGACATTTCAATTTCGTTATAAGTCTCGTCTGAGTCCAGGTTTAAAGCTTTTTTTATACCGTTGTGAAATTCATCCTCGTAAGCAATTTTATCAACTAGTCCTGAAGTTTTGGCAAGTTCCGGAGTCCTGGCTCCTAATCGTTCTGCAATGGCATTCAGGCTATCTATAGGGATTTTTCTGCTTTTAGAAATATCATTAGCTACGCTCTCCCAAGCGGAGTTTAATAATTCTAACATTTGAAGGCGATTTTCTTCACTCATCTGATTTTCTAAGAAAGGCTCCACCGCACTTTTATATTTTCCGTGACGGATAACTTCCATAGTAATTCCGGTTTTTTCCTGAAAATCTTTAAAGAAAAGAATTTCGGAAGAAAGACCTTTAAAATCAAAACTTCCCACAGGATTTATATAAACCGTATCGGCAACAGAACCCAAATAGTATTGTCCTTGAGAGTAATTATTGAAATAAGCCACAACAAATTTTCCGCTTTTTTTGAAGTCTTCTAATTTATCGCGTAAAGCTTTTGTTTGAGCAAAACCGAGAGACAACTCGGTGTTGAGCATTGATATTCCTTTGATTTTACTGTCTGTTTTGGCTTTTTCGATAGCATTGAGCACATCTACCAAACCGTTATAATTTTCAACATTAAAAAGAGGAAAATCAGTAACAATGGTTTTTGGAGAAAAATCTTGAGAAATATGTTCCAAGTCAAGAACAATAACCGAATTGTTTTTAACTGTAGCTTTTTTACTATCATCAGGGCTTCCTCCGATTAAAATTCCGAGTAGAAAAAAACCGAAGAACATAATTATGAAAAACAACAACAGCCCCACCAAGGTTGCAAGAACATTACTTAAAAATTTCATATCTGAGTATTTAAATTATACTATACAAATATGTAACAAGAAATTGAAAAATGTTACAGTTTTTTCTTTTTTATTTTATGCGTAAAATTAGGGTAAATTTTAGTTACTTTGTCTTTGTATGAACCGGCATCGCATTATTTTATCAATTGGGAGTAACAAAGGGAATAAACTCGAAAACATACAGAATTGTATCGAGCTTATCCACAATAGAGTAGCTGTTGTAGTGAGTGTTTCGCAAGTATATGAAACCCCGAGTTGGGGTTTTAGCAGCGATGTTTTTTATAATGTGGCTTTGCTCATTCATACGGAAAAATCTCCTGAAAAAATTCTTGAAGAAATTTTTCAGGTAGAAAAACAGTTAGGGCGAATCCGAACCAATAATCCGGGATATCAGGCACGTGAAATAGATATTGACATTATTACTTGTGATGAGCAAATTATAAATTCTGAAAAATTAGTAATTCCTCATCCGAGAATGCAAGACAGGCTTTTTGTGCTTAGACCTATAGAGGATTTACCCATTGATTTTGTACATCCGATTCTGAAAAAGAACATCAAAGAACTTATCAAGGATTGCTCTGATCAAAGTAATTATAAAGTCATAGGAAGTTTAGATTGTCCTATCAATCGCTATGGATTGGAACAATTGAATAACATTGTAATTGAGGGAAATATCGGAGCAGGAAAAACCACCTTGGCAACTAAAATTGCAGAGGATTTTAATGCTAAATTAGTATTAGAAGGTTTTGCAGATAATCCGTTTTTGCCTAAGTTTTATCAGGATCAGAGTCGTTATGCATTTCCGTTAGAGATGTCGTTTTTGGCAGATCGCTATCAACAACTTTCGGATGACTTAACCCAATTAGATTTATTTAAAAAATTTATCGTTGCTGATTATTATATTTTTAAATCGCTGATTTTTGCTCGGGTTACTCTTGCAGAAGACGAATACCGTTTGTACCACAAAATTTTTGAAATAATGTACAAAGAGATTCCTAAACCTGATTTGTATGTTTATTTGTATCAAAATACGGAACAACTTCTGCAGAATATAAAAAAAAGAGGACGAAGTTATGAGCAGGAAATCCTACCGGAATATTTAGATAAAATCAACCAAGGATATTTAGAATACATCAAACAACAAAAAGACCTCAATGTACTTGTTATTGATGTTTCCGATAAAGATTTTGTAGAAAATCACCAAGATTATTTGTCGATTTTGGAATTAATTGCAAACTCTGTCGAATAAGTGCTTACAACGAGTAAATTATCCAAAAGTAACATAAAAGAAAAACGACCCTCTTTTGGGGGTCGTTTTGTTTGAGGCATCAAGCGGATTCGAACCGCTGTAAACGGTTTTGCAGACCGGTGCCTAGCCCCTCGGCCATGATGCCAAACTGTTCGGAGGGCAAATATAGAAAAATTTTCTTCTTTTAACAATCAAACAAATGTTATTTTCGTTTTTGCTTTAAAACCACTGCAACAGACTCTACATCACCACCAATAGGAGGATTGAGTTTTGCCACACGAACTTTTACTTTAGTAATGGTACTGCTTTTTGCAAACACCGAATTTACAATGCGTTGTGCCACATGCTCCAAAAGTTCTGAACGAATTGCCATTTCGTCTTTAACAATTTGGTTTAGCAAAACGTAATCTACAGTATCGGCTAATTTGTCGGATTGGGCAGATTTTGATAAATCGGTCGTGATGGTTAAATCAACTCTGTAATCAGAACCTATTTTACTTTCCTCTACAAGACAACCGTGATAAGAGTAGGTTCGGATGTTTTTTAAATGTATTTTTCCCAAAATATATGTGTTTAATTGGTGGTTCTTATTACTTTTTCTATACCGTCCACTTTTTTGATATTGTCTATAAGTCTTTTCAGAACGGTGTTATTCGGAACGATAACCGCAATATGTCCGTTAAAAACTCCTGCTTCACTACTTAGCGAAATACTTTGGATATTAACATTCATATTATTTGAAATTACTTTAGTCAGTTGATTAGTTAGTCCTAAAGAATCAATACCTGTAATTTTTAGCGAAGCTCTGAACTCTTGTTGAGTAGAATCAATCCATTTGGCAGAGATAATCCGATAAGCATAATTTGAGCGTAAGCTGATAGCATTCGGACAATCTTTTTTATGGACTTTTATGCCTTCGTTTATGGTTACAAATCCGAATACAGGATCTCCCGGAATTGGGTTACAGCAACTTGCCAGTTTATAATCAAGTTTTTCTTCATCTTTTCCGAAAACCAATAAATCATAGTTTTTGCTGATTTCTTCTTTATGAATTTCTTCCGGATTGATAGTCGGAGATTTTTTGATTTTTTTGAAAAAGTTAATAAAACTGTTGCTCTTTTGAGCGGCAAAATCTTTGAGTTGTTGGTTGTCTATGGTTCCTACTCCTACCCGATAAAACAAATCTAAGCTTGTTTTCAGTTTAAAGAAAACTACAAGCTCATTTATTGTACTTTCATTAAGTGTAATTTTCAGATGACGTAGTTTTCTTTCAAGGATTTCTTTTCCTTCTTCAGCGATTTTTTTGCTGTTTTCGTTCAGTACACTTCTGATTTTGTTTTTTGCTCTCGGAGTAGTAACATAATCAAGCCAATTGGCTGCCGGTTTCTGATTCTGAGAGGTGATAATTTCAATTTGGTCACCACTTTTGAGCTCATGATTGAGTTGAACGAGTTTTCCGTTTACACGAGCTCCTCGGGTTTTTAGTCCTATATCGGTATGAATGCTAAAAGCAAAATCAAGAGCTGTCGCACCTTTCGGTAATGAACGTATTTCTCCTTTAGGAGTAAAGACATAGATTTCTTTAGAGTATAAGTTCATTTTAAATTGCTCTACGAAATCTACTGCATTGGTCTCTTGATTTTCCAGAGCTTCACGGAGTAAGTTTATCCATAAATCTAAACTTGTTTCACTTGTGGTTCCTTGTTTGTATTTGTAATGAGCCGCATATCCTTTTTCTGCAATTTCATCCATCCGTTCACTTCGTATCTGCACTTCAACCCAACGACCTTTTGGTCCCATAACAGTAATATGCAAAGCCTCATACCCGGTAGATTTTGGAGCAGAAATCCAATCGCGAAGTCTATTCGGGCTTGGTCGATAATGGTCCGTAACAATAGAATAAATCTTCCAAGCAATAAATTTTTCTTCGTGTGGCTCGCATTTGTAAACAATACGCAATGCAAATTTATCATACACCTCGTCAAACGTTACGTTTTGAGCCTTCATTTTCCTGTGAATGGAATAAATGGATTTCGGACGACCTTTTATGGTATATACCAATCCTTCTTTATCCAAAGATTCTTTCAAAACACTTGATATATAACTGATGTAAGCGTCTTGTTCTTCTTTGGTTTCTTTCATTTTGTCCAAAATATCCTGATATACTTCTGGCTCGGTGTATTTCAGACCTAAATCTTCAAGTTGCGTTTTTATGTTATATAAGCCCAATCGGTGAGCAAGCGGGGCGTAGATATAAAGAGTTTCCGATGCTATTTTGGCTTGTTTATAATCAGCCATAGAATCCATCGTTTGCATGTTGTGAAGTCGGTCTGCGATTTTGATGAGAATTACCCGCACATCATCGTTTAGGGTAAGCAGCATTTTTCGAAAATTTTCTGCCTGAAGCGAAATGTCCTGATCGGTTTTTACCTGAGCAATTTTGGTAAGTCCTTCAACAATTTTTGCAATTTTCGGATTGAACATCCGTTCAATATCTTCAATCGTAATAGGAGTATCCTCAACTACGTCGTGCAACAATGCAGCAGCAATAGAGGTAGCTCCTAAACCTATTTCAGAAGCGACGATTTTGGCAACAGCAATTGGATGGAAGATATAAGCTTCTCCTGATTTTCTTCTTTGATCTTTGTGAGCTTCAACAGCTACATCAAAGGCTTTTCTAATCAGTTTTTTGTCTTCGTCTGAAAGCGTTTGATAGCTTATTCGCAATAGTTCTTTGTATTCTTTGGCGATTGCTTTATTTTCTTCTTCTAATTCCAATTCTGTCATAACCCATGAAATATTAGTCCTAAGTTACAACATTTCTGCATACGTTACAATTATTGGTATAAAAATTTTATTTCTGCTGAAAAAGGTTTAATTTGCAGGATAATTCAACCCCAAAACAGTCGGTTTTATGAGTAATGTTACCAGATTATTCGATTTTCCGTATCACCAATTGAAGAACCATCCATTGAGCGATGCGTTGGTGTCTAAAGTAAACGGAATTTGGGTGAAGACATCTATACAAGAATACATTGACAAAGCCAATGCGATTTCAAGAGCTTTACTTCGTTTGGGGTTAGAAAAAAATCAGAAAATAGGGGTAATCAGCTCTACTAACCGAACCGAATGGAATATACTCGACATAGGAATTTTGCAAACAGGAGCACAGAATGTACCTGTTTATCCTACAATTTCAGAATCAGATTATCAGTACATCCTTAATCATTGTGAGGCGGTTTATTGTTTTGTTTCGGACAAAGAGGTTTTTGAAAAGCTAAATAAGGTCAAGGCAAATATTCCTACATTAAAAGAAATTTATTCGTTTGATAATATACCAGGGTGTAAAAATTGGGATGAATTACTTGAATTGGGTAAAGACGAATCCAATCAAAAGAAATTAGAAGACAGGAAAAACTCAATTAGAACAGACGATTTAGCGACCTTAATTTATACTTCGGGAACAACGGGACAACCTAAAGGAGTAATGCTTTCGCACAACAATATTATTTCTAATGTTTTCGGAAGTTCAACCCGAGTTCCTTTTGAAGTTGGGCAATATAGAGGGATGAGTTTTCTTCCGGTTTGCCACATCTTTGAAAGGATGATTCTGTATTTGTATCAGTATTACAGTGTTTCCATTTACTTTGCTGAAAGTATTGATAAAATTAGCGAGAACTTAAAAGAAGTTAAACCTCATATTATGACGGTTGTACCTCGTTTGTTGGAAAAAGTTTATGACAAGATTTATACTAAAGGCACAGAGCTAAAAGGAATCAGAAAAAAATTGTTTTTCTGGGCTTTAGATTTGGGGTTTGAATATGAACCCTATGGGGCGAATGGCAGCTGGTATGAATTTAAACTTAAAATTGCCAAAAAACTTATTTTCAGTAAATGGAGAGAAGCTTTAGGAGGGCAATTAGAACTTTTGGTTTCAGGAAGTGCCGCTTTGCAACCTCGACTTACCAAAGTGTTTACAGCTGCGGGAATACCTATTATGGAAGGTTACGGACTTACGGAAACTTCGCCTGTTATTGCCGTAAATGATATGCGCAACGGAGGTTTTAAAATAGGAACAGTAGGTCGCCCTATTGATAATGTGGAGGTGAAAATTGCAGAAGACGGAGAAATATTGTGTAAGGGACCTAATATAATGCAGGGATATTACAAAGACCCTGACAAGACAAATGAAGCACTAAAAAACGGATATTTCCATACGGGAGATATTGGAGAAATAGACAGTCAAGGATTTTTAAAAATTACTGATCGTAAAAAAGAAATGTTCAAAACTTCGGGAGGTAAATACGTCGCTCCTCAGACTATAGAGAACACTCTGAAACAATCGCGATTTATTGAACAGGTAATGGTGATAGGAGAGGGAGAAAAAATGCCGGCTGCTCTGATTCAACCGAGTTTTGAATTTGTAAAAGATTGGGCAAAAATCAAAGGAATTGATGTTGGAAAAACAAATGCCGATATAGCTTCAAATCCTTTGGTTATTCAAAGAATAGGAGAAGAAATTGACAGGCTCAACAAGAATTTTGGAAATTGGGAACAAATAAAAAAATTTGAACTCACACTTGATGTTTGGTCTGTAGATAGCGGGCATCTGACTCCGACAATGAAGCTCAAGCGGAAGGTTATTTTGAGCAAATACCAAGATTTATACAATAAGATTTACCGATAAACGAACTACTTAATATAACCCATGAATATCATTATAACCGGAACAAGCAGAGGAATAGGTTTAGAAACTGCTTTGCTTTTTGCTGAAAAAGGACATAATGTTTTAGCTCTTTCAAGAAAAAACAACCACCGATTAATGCATAATGCTAATATCAGTTTTCTGTCGGTTGATTTATCCAATAAAGATGATTTACAATTGGTAGAAAAATTTATTTCTGATACTTGGAAAAGAGTGGATGTATTGATTCATAATGCAGGTTATTTAGTTAATAAACCTTTTAAGCAAATTACAAGTGAAGAATTTGAATATGTTTATAAAGTTAATGTTTTTGGTGTAGCGTATCTTACTCAAATAGTTCTTCCTTTTATGGATAATGGTTCGCATGTGGTTACTATTAGTAGTATGGGAGGAGTGCAGGGGAGTATGAAGTTCCCCGGATTGGCTGCATACTCTTCGAGCAAAGGAGCAGTAATTACTCTTTCGGAGCTCCTTGCAGAAGAGTATAAAGATAAAGGCATCTCGTTTAATGTTTTAGCTTTAGGAGCGGTTCAGACCGAAATGCTTGAGGAGGCTTTTCCGGGGTATAAAGCACCTGTTGAAGCTTTAGAAATGGCCAAATACATTTATAACTTTGCATTAGAAGGAGCAAAATTCCACAATGGGAAAATAATTCAAGTATCGAGTACAACCCCTTAACTTAAATAAGTGATTTGTTTGGTAATCAAGGTTTTTGAGCAAAAATCATTCGGTTGTTGCCGTAAATGTCTTTTTTAAGATTGATGTTTTTAAATCCCTTTTCTGCCAGTAAATTTACAGTTTCTTTATCTAAATATTGGTTAATTTCAAAAAAGAGTTGTCCGTTTTCTGAGAGGTGTTTTAGAGCAAAATCGGCTATTTTTCTGTAAAAAATCAAAGGATCATTGTCGGGAACAAATAGAGCTAAATGCGGTTCGTTGTTCAATACATTGGGCTTTATTTGTTCTTTTTCAAGTTCTCTAACATAAGGCGGATTAGAAACAATAATGTCGAATTCTTCCCCTTCCCAAGTATCGTTCAAAATGTCAAACTCTGCTAAAAGTATAAAGGTTTGGTTGTTGTCTGCATTTTTTTGAGCCGTATCCAGAGCATCTTCTGAAATGTCAAAAGCAGTAACTTCTGCTTTTAGGTTTTTGGCAAGAGAAATTGCAATACATCCGCTTCCTGTTCCGATATCTAAAATCTTGAGTTTTTTTTGATTTTTATTTTCTGAAATTATCCAGTTTACCAGTTCTTCGGTTTCAGGTCTTGGTATAAGTACGTTTGGATTTACCTCAAATTCTAATCCAAAAAAAGTAGTAGTTCCCAATATGTATTGAATAGGTTTATAATTTTTTAATTCTTCTGTATAAAGCATTATTTTGTTGAGTTCCTCTTCTGAAAACTCTAAATCAGAATTCAGGGCTAAATCAACTCTTGCAATGTTTTTGAGACGGGATAGAATAAGAAAAAAGAAACTTTCTATCTCTTCTTTATCGTAAAAAGAAATCAGTTGTTGAATAAAAGAGTTTTTGTAATCGCGAATTTTCATGAATAGTTTTATGAAAAAATAAAAACTTTGCCCCGAAGAGCAAAGTTCTTAAATAATCACGAATTAATAATCGTAACCTGAAATTATTTAGTAGCTTTTATGCTAACTTTTAATTCGATATCGTCAGAAATAACTTGGTCAGCAGCTAAATCTTTGATTACACTTCCTGAGTTGAAGTTTACACCCCATTCAGTTCTGTTGATAGTGAAAGTTTCACTTGTAATAGAAATTTCGCTGTCTGTAACAAAAACAGTAGCAGGTACTTTTACATTTTTAGTGATATCTTTTAATGTAAGGTTTCCTTCAATAGCTCCTTCTGTTACAGAAGTGATTTCAAATTTTGCTTCAGGAAATTTACTTACGTTGAAAAAGTGATCTGCCTTGTCTTCAGTAGTTCCTTTAAGGTGTCCTTCCAACCAACCTCTTTTTTCTTCATCTTCCAAGTCAAGTACTTTAATAGTGTTCATATCGATAATGAATGAACCGGCTTCAAGAACTCCCTCTTTTACGCTAACTTCTCCGCTTGACAAAGATAGAGTTCCGTTATGACTATTACCAGCCACTTTGCTACCTTTCCACTCAATAACAGATGCCGCTGTATCTACTGTGTATTTTACCGCTTCAGCGCTTTCTGTAGCTACATCTTGAGCATCGGCAGCTTCTGTAGATTTTTTACAACTTGTTGTGAAAAATGTTAATCCTGCAACAGCAACTAAACTTAATACTATTCTTTTCATAATTAAAATTTGTTTTTAGTTTAAAAATTAAAGCAAAGATAAGCCAAAATAATTAACGGGATTCTATAAGAAATGTTAATGTTTGTATATACAACATTCTGAAAAATTCAGGAATAATTAAGGTTTTTTAATAGATTGATAGCAATGTAAAAGTGAATACATAGCAGAAAAGAACAATATACCTTTTTGTCTATTCAGATAAGATTCTGTCAAAAAGCAGATAATAAATAACAATGTTATCAGAAACAGAAACTTGTTTTTGCTTTTAATGGCTTTATATAAAGAAAAACAGAATATAAATAATAAAATTCCTAACCCGACAAACCCCAATTCGCCAAACGTTTGTAAATATTGATTGTGGAAATTTACAGCCATATAACCTTGATAGGCATTATAATAGTCAAAATATTGTTTGGTCAGGTAATTAACATTACTAAGCCCCATACCCAAAAAGCCAATCTGACCATTTTCTACCATTTCTGAAATTGTTCTCCATTGAAAGATTCTCAAATTAGTACCGTTAAATTCAAAGTCAGAAAAGTCTTGTCTGTTCCAAACCTCTTCAAATTTTATATCCATTTCGTCTAAAAATCGCTGTTTTACAGGATTTTCAAATACAAAAAAACAAATGACAGTCAGCAGTATTCCTGCGAATATTGCCAAAGCCGATTTTGAAGGGGTATTTTGATGTTTCTTGAATAAAGCAAACGAAGAACCTAATAATAAAAATGTGGATATAAGCAGGTTTTTAGAAGCTAATAATAACAAAAAAACAATCAGAACGGATATAATTATGTGGTCAAAAAGTTTTTTTTCAGGAGAATTAACCTTGATAACTATACAGACACTTGTAAATAATGAGATATAAATAGCACTATTGGAAAATAAAGTAACCAAATCGTGATAAAAGAAATGTTGTATCTGCCTGTCTCCTAAGAAAAGAAAAACAGATTTAAACAAACAAACAACAAAATAAATTACTAAACAGACACTAAAAATATCTATGATTCTTCGCAGTTCTTTTAATGTAAAATCAGACTGTTGAGAGATGATTAAAGGGATGGCAATAAGCCCTGTTGCGATTCCTATTCCTGATAAAGTATCGGTTATGTGAGTTGTCCATAATAAGGAGGCTACACCCCAAATAAATAAAGCTTGTAACGGGAGAAGACTTTTTTTGAATACAATCTTTTTTCGGACTACAATCGTGATTATAAAAAGAATTGTTAAAACAACTAAGAATATGTTCCCGATAGCGTGTCCGAGAATTTGTGAGCTTAAAAACAAACCCCATATCAGTGATTTGTTTTCGTCTGCTTTTTCGACAATTTTTTCTCCTCGAAACATTGTGTGATATAGTCCAGATATGATTTATTGATAGTATCCCAAGAGTATTTATCAATAATTTTATTTTTGTTTTTGGCTAACTTAAGGCGTATGTTTTCGTCTTGCTTTTTGATGTTTAATAATTCGGCAATTTGATGCTCGTTATCAAAATAACAGGCATCGTCTTCTAAAATAGACCTGTTGAATACATTATTGTGTGCAATGATAAAACACTCTGAAGCCATTGCTTCTAACAAAGACGGATTTGTTCCTCCGACAGAGTGTCCATGAAAATACAGATTAGAAAAATACCTCAGATTATTCAACACAGTCATATCATAAAGACTACCCATAAACTCAATCGAATCATAAGACGAATATGAGTTGTAAAGATACCTTCCGAATTTTGTGGCTTTATGATTTCCGACGATTAATAATTTTCTCCCGGTTTGTTTTTTTAAAAAACCTTTCACAATGATTTCAATGTTGTTTTCCGGTTCCATTCGGGCAATCAGCAAATCGTAAGAATACGGAATTAGGCCGTATTTATCTAAAACCGAGCGGTCAGGAGTATCAAAAACGGTAGCTCCGTAAGCAATAAACCGAGAAGGTTTTCGGTATTTTTTTTCTAAAAACTCCCGAATTCCTACAGAATCTGAGATTAAATAATCACTGTGTTTTACGGCTAATTTTTCGGCAAACCTTAAAAACCTTCGAACCATCGGTGAATATTTGCTTCTTTTCCACTCCAAACCGTCCATATTGGTAATTATGACTGATTTTTTCGGAAGCAAAAAATACCAAATACTGTTACTGGTGTAGCCCAGTTGTAAAATCACGTCAAAATTACGTTTACGGGAGTCTAATATACAGTTCAAATCATAAATAAACTGACCGGCCGTTCCGATTTTATATTCCGGATCGTAACAGTGAATGAGTTTTATGTTTTTATATGTTTTTTCTTTATACAGATGTCTCGAAGAGCAATAAACAGAAACGTCAATGTCATTATTTGCCAAATATTCGGAAAAAAACTCTGCAAACTGCTCAAAGCCACCGTGGTAATTAGGAATACCCCTCGTTCCAAGGATAGCTATTTTCATTCTTGTCAAACTATTAAATTTCGACAAAAATACATTTTTATTTTACAGTAATGAAATCCTTTTGGGCTGATTGTTGAATAAGTACGGATAGTTTCTTTATCTTTGAAGCGATAATTTTGGATTTTTATGAAACGACATCTTCTCTTTTTCAAAAGCATTTGTTTATTGGTTTTCATTCTCGGGATGGTTTCGTGCAAAAAAGAGGAAAAAGTAATTGAGGAAAGTGTGACCCTGACTCTTCGGGTGGGGGTTTATAAAAACGATACTATTCAAGTTTTTTATATTAAAAAGACAGACGATTCATATTCGGAAGAATTGAGTATAAAACAGTTTGTAGAAGGTAAAAACGAGTTACAAACCATAGATTATGTGCTTCCGGTGGGAGTAAAACCTAAAAACATTCGGATAGATTTAGGAGAAAGAGCCAACTATCACGATTCGATAAGAATTGAAAATGTGATTATAAAATATAAGGATTTGGCTTTGGATGGTAGTAGAGGAGAGTATAAGGCGTGGTTTACTCCTAATGAAAATATTTATTTTGATTCGGATTCGTTAGTATATAAATTCCAACTCCACAATGATATGTTTGATCCGCAACTGAACGGAAATCAACTGTTGAATACTAAAATTGTAAAGCTCTTTCCTCCGGATGTGAATGAGCAATATTTTAATGAATAAAGCATAAT